>CAZNCE010000011.1:7437-24989 GCA_964571285.1 uncultured Nocardioidaceae bacterium
CCGGCACGACGAACGGCCGGACCCACGCAGGGGTCCGGCCGTTCAACGACAGCACATCGGTGGAGCTGGCGGGAATCGAACCCGCGTCCTTCGGCGGTGGACCAGATCTTCTCCGGGCGCAGTCTGCGATGACGTTTTCTCGGCCCCGGCGCTCGCACAGACACGTCGCCGACAGGCCCAGCCGCTGTCAGAGTCCCGAACACACCCCGCGGCCGGGTGTGGTCGGCAAGCCCCCTAGCTGAGGCCAGGATCTGGGGCGGGAGCGTCCCCAGTCTGACCCTTCGTCAGGCTGCGTCAGGCAGCGAGAGCGAAGTCAGTGCGCTTAGCATTGGCACTTATTGGTTTCCAGGGTTCGTTAACGAGATGTCCCTGGATCCTCGGCCCGCTTCCTCTGGACCAGTCGTCCAAAGTCGAAACCGATCAGCCCCTCTTGAGTTGTCAAGCGCTTCCCAGCGTACCGGTTACAACCCGGCCGGCCCACTGGCTATTCCGTGTTCAGTTGCCGGGTCCGTCTCCCCGAACAGCCGGGCCCCGTTGTGCCACAGCACCGCGCGCAGCCAGTCGTCGCCCAGGTCCAACCGCTGCAGCGCCTCCAGCTGGGTGCCGTAGGGGTACGGAATGTTGGGGAAGTCGCTGCCGAGCAGCACCCGATCCCCCAGGTCGCGCAGCCGCGGCACGAGTTCCCGCGGCAGCGGCGCCAGGTCGTCGAAGAAGTCCGTGCACGCCATGGTCGTGTCCAGCTGCACGCGGGGGTACGTCTCGGCGAGCGCGAAGAACTGCTCGTACTCGGGTGCACCCAGGTGCGCGATCACCGCGGTCAGCCGGGGATGCCGTGCCAGGACGGCCGCCATCGGACCGGGCCCGGTGTGCCGGCTGCCGATCGGCGCCGACCCGGCATGCACGACCACCGGGGTGCCCGCCTCGGCCAATGTCCCCCAGACCGGGTCCAGCAGCGGGTCGCGGGCGTCGATGCCGCCGACCCGGAGGTGCACCTTGAACACCCGCACACCGTCCGCCACGAGATCCGCGACGTAGCGCGGCGCCTCCGGCTCGGGGAAGAAGGTCGCGGACCAGAGCGTGTCGGGGGTGCGTCGGGCCAGGTCGGCCGCCCAGTCGTTCATGAACCGGGCGACGCCGGGCTTGTGCGCGTACGGCAGCGAGCCGAAGCGGCGTACCCCGAGGGCCCGCAGCGTGGCGATCCGTTCGTCATCGCTGCCCTGGTAGCGGATCGGCCAGTCTCGGCCGAGGTGCTCCTGCGCGGCGTCGAAGTAGGCCCACACCTTGTGCAGGATCCGCGGCGGCAGGAAGTGCACGTGGATGTCGAACAGCCCAGGCAGTCCGAGGTCGCGCCAGAAGCGGGGCACGTCGGCGTCGTCCATTCCCCGGACCCTATCGACCGCCGACCGCCCGAGTTGTCAGCCGATCATCGACCTGCCGCCGCGAGGCGCGGCCTGACACGTCGGCCAGCGGCTCAGCGAGCGCCCTTCAGCCGGCGGCCCATCTCGCGCTGGGCCTCCCGGTTGGCCTGCTTCTCGGCCAACGCATGCCGCTTGTCATACGACTTCTTGCCGCGGCCGAGTCCGAGCTCGACCTTGGCCCGCCCATCGGTGAAGTACATCGACAGCGGCACCAGCGTGAACCCGCGCTCGGCCACCCGGGAGGCGATCCGGTCGATCTCCCGGCGGTGCAACAAGAGCTTGCGTTTGCGGCGCGGCTCGTGGTTGGTCCAGGTGCCCTGTGTGTACTCGGGGATGTAAACCCCCTGCAGCCAGGCCTCGCCGTTGCGGACCTCGGCGAACCCGTCGGTCAGCGACGCCCTCCCGGCACGCAGCGACTTGACCTCGGTGCCGGTCAGCACCAGGCCCGCCTCGAACGTGTCGTCGATGTGGTAGTCGTGGCGAGCCTTGCGGTTCTGCGCGATCAGCTTCCGTCCGCGTTCACTCACGGTTCACGTTCACAGTCGGTCGGGGACACAGTCGGTCGGGGACACAGCCAGTCGGAACGACCAACCGGAGTCACAGCCAACCCATGGGATTGGTGGTCGCGCCGTTCACATACACCATGAAGTGTAGATGGCAGCCGGTGCTGTAGCCGGTCGTACCCGAGTAGCCGATCAGCTCGCCCCGGGACACGTGCTCGCCCGGCGACACCGCGAACGACGTCAGGTGGTTGTACGACGTGGACAGGCTGACCCCGCGCTGGACCCCGTGGTCGAGGATGACCCGGTTGCCGTAGCCCGCGTTGTAGTACGTGGACAGCACGGTGCCGCCGGCCGCCGCGTGCACCGGGGTGCCGCACGCCACGCCGAAGTCGGTGCCGTCGTGCAGTTTCCACACATGCAGGATCGGGTGGAAGCGCATGCCGTACGACGAGGTGATGTAGCCGCTCACCGGGTAGGACAAGAAGCCGCCCGACTGGGTGCTCGGGGCCGACGACCCGGAGGACCGTTCCGACCCGCGGCTGGACCGGGCCGCGGCCTCCCGGCGAGCCCGCTCGGCGGCGGCCCGCTGCCGGCGGATCTCGGCGGCCCGCTCCCGGGCGATCTGCACCAACTGCGCCTCGACCCGGCTGCGCTCGGACTCCAGGTTGGCGATCTGGCGCAGGTCGGCGGCCTTGGCTTCCTCGGCGGCCCGGCTGGCGCGCTGGCGCTCGGACACCAGCGCGGCCACCGCGTTGGTCTCCTGCTCGGCCTGCCGCTCCAACGCCTGCTTGCGCACCAGGTTGCGGGCGGCGGCCTCGCGCTTGCGCTGCACGATCTGCTTCGCCGCGCGGACCTCGTCCCGCTCGACCTTCAGCAGCACCTCGGCGGCCTGCAGGCGCTCGAACCGGTCGGTGTTCATATCGGTGACGCTGTCCACCGCGTCCAGCTGGGTGGTCAGCGTCTCCGGGGAGCTGGCGTTGAGCAGCACCCGCAGCTCCAGCATCCGCGAGTCACTGCTCTGGAAGCTGTGCGCCGCCCACTCGGCGACCTCCTGGCGCTGTCCGGCGACCTGTCGCTCGCCGTCCTCGTACGCCGCCTGGGCGCGCTTCAGCCGTTCGATCGCCCGGTCCAGGGCGGCCTGCATCCGACGGTCCAGCTCCTCGGCCTTGCGTAGCTCCACCCGGGTGGCGGCCAGCCGCGCCTTCGCGTCGGAGAGCCGTTGCTCGGCCGCACGCAGGGCCGCCATCGCCTTGACCAGCCGGGCGCTGGAGCTGTCCAGGTGTGCCCGGGCGTCCTGCAGGGACTGCCCCAGTTGGTGCTTCTGGCGCCGGAGCTGGTCCTCGTCGGCTCCCGCGGCGCTGCCCACCTGCCAGGTGACCATGGTCAGGCACAGGCAGATCGCGGCGAGCAGAGCGGTCAGGCCACGGGGGAAGGATCGGGCCATGGTCGGAGGAACCAAACTGTCGGAGACGGGGAAGGACGAGACCGACCGTAACCCAGATCACTCAGACTTTGAGGTATTTGCGGGTCATCAGCAGCGTCGGGATCACTGCTAGTGCCAGCCCGACTACGCCAATCCAGGCACAGATCACCCACGCATCGCCCCACTGCACCCATTCGAAGATGGGGAACTTCCCGCGCAGGCTGCCATAGACGACCAGGCTCATGATGCCGGCCACGACCCCTACGGCCAGACCGATGCCGATCAACGCGGCGATCACCGACTCCAGCAGGAACGGCAGCTGGATGTACCAGCTGGACGCGCCCACCAGCCGCATGATGCCGATCTCGCGACGTCTGGCGAACGCGGCCAGCCGGATGGTGTTGGCCACCTGGAAGATCGCCGCCAGCAACAGCACGGCGGCGAACACCAGCGCGCCGATCTGCACCACGTTCAACGCCCGGTAGACGGGGTTCAACACGTCCCGCAGGTCCTGCACGCTGTCCACGCCGGGCAGCCCCTCCACCAGGCTGCCGACCTTCTCGTAGTCGCGTGGGTCGTTCAGCGTGATCCAGTACGACTCCTTGAGGTTCTCCGGCTTCACCTGGTCGTACGCGCGCTGCTTGGTCTTGTCGTCGGAGACGTAGATCTCCTTGAACTTCTGGTAGGCCTCCTGCTGGTCCTGCAGCCGGAAGTGGTCGACGTACGGGCTGTCGTCCAACTGCTGCTGGATCTCGGCCTTCTGGTCCTTGGTGACCGCGCCGCTGACGCACGTGGGCGCCGACGAGGTGTCGTTGCACAAGAACACGATCACCTGCAGCCGGCTGCCCAGCGACTCCTCGATCTTGTCGATCTGGGCCCGCACCAGCAGCCCGAGCGCGAACAGCGACAGCGACACCGCGATCGTGAGGACCAGCGACACCACCATGGACAGGTTGCGTCTCAGCCCGGTGGTCAGATCGGAGAAGACGTACGTCAGTTGCATCGGTTCCTCAACAAGGCGGTACGGACGGTCGGGTGCTCGGGTCGGGTGGGTCGGCCGGCGCTGGCGCGAAGGGCGGCTAGTTCTGGTAGCCGTACACGCCGCGGGACTGGTCGCGCACGACCCGGCCGCCCTGCAGTTCGATCACGCGCTTGCGCATCTGGTCGACGATCCCCGCGTCGTGGGTGGCCATGATGACCGTGGTGCCGGTCCGGTTGATCCGGTCCAGCAGTTTCATGATGCCGACCGAGGTGGTGGGGTCCAGGTTGCCGGTCGGCTCGTCGGCGATCAGCACCATCGGCCGGTTCACGAACGCACGAGCGATCGCCACCCGCTGCTGCTCGCCCCCGGACAGCTCGTCCGGCAGTCGTTCGCCCTTGCCGTCCAGCCCGACCAGCTCCAGGGTCTCGGGCACGACCTTCTTCACGTGGGCGCGCGGTTTGCCGATGACCTGCAGGGCGAACGCGACGTTCTCGGAGACGGTCTTGTTCGGCAGCAGCCGGAAGTCCTGGAACACGGTGCCGATGTCGCGGCGCAGCGCCGGGATCTTCCAGCCGGCCAGCCGGTTGATCTCCCGGCCGGCGACGAAGACGTGACCGGAGGTGGGCCGCGCCTCACGCAGCGTCAACTTGAGGAAGGTCGACTTGCCTGAGCCGGATGGCCCGACCAGGAAGACGAACTCGCCCTTGTCGATGTCCACGTCGACGTTCTCCAACGCCGGGCGGCGCTGGCCGGGATAGGTCTTGGTCACTTTGTCGAATCGGATCACGTGTGTGGGAGACCGGGGGTGGGGGGCAGTGGCTGGCGCCGGTCCATCAGGGAGTGTAGGCGACCGTGGAGTCGATTCCTGTCAGCCGCCCCGTCCGTGGGTGTGCTCCCGGTCGCACCACCCCCCGGCCACGCCCAGTCGTCACAGTCAGTCATCGCGCCCCAGCCGCCGTGCTCGGTTGTCGGCCAGATCACGTCCGCCCAGATCACGTCCGCACAGATCACGTCCGCACGGCACCGGCCTCAAGATCCGACGATGGGTTCCGACGCTGGTACGGAGGTTCAGGCGGCGGGCGGACCGGACCCGTCGGATCTCACCGTCGGATCGTGCTGCGAGGCCGGCCGCGGACGCGTGGGCTGTGGGACGGGCCTCAGCCGGCGACCGGCTGCTGGGCGCCGCGGCGCCAGCGGATCCCGGCCTCCAAGAACCCGTCCAGGTCGCCGTCGAACACCGACTGCGGACTGGCCACCTCGTACTCGGTGCGCAGGTCCTTGACCATCTGGTAGGGGTGCAGCACATACGAGCGCATCTGGTCGCCCCAGGAGCCGGCGACGTCGCCGCGCAACTCGTCCAGCTCGGCCCGCTCCTCCGCCCGCTTCAGCGCCAGCAGCTTCGCCTTGAGGATGACCATCGCACTGGCCTTGTTCTGCAGCTGGCTCTTCTCGTTCTGGCAGCTCACCACGATCCCGGTCGGCAGGTGGGTGATCCGCACCGCCGAGTCGGTCGTGTTGACGCTCTGCCCGCCGGGCCCCGAGGAACGGTAGACGTCGACCCGGATCTCCTCGTCGGGGACCTCGATGTTGTCGGTCTTCTCCAGCACCGGCACCACCTCCACCGCGGCGAACGAGGTCTGCCGGCGGCCCTGGTTGTCGAACGGGCTGATCCGCACCAACCGGTGTGTCCCGGACTCCACCGACAGCGTGCCGTAGGCGTACGGCGCCTTGATCTCGAAGGTGGCGGACTTGATGCCGGCCTCCTCGGCGTACGAGATGTCGAAGACCTCGGAGGGGTACTTGTGCTGCTCGGCCCAGCGCAGGTACATCCGCATCAGCATCTCGGCGAAGTCGGCGGCATCCACCCCGCCCGCGCCGGAGCGGATGGTGATCAGTGCGTCCCGCGGGTCGTAGTCGCCGGACAGCAGGGTGCGTACCTCGAGCGCCTCCACCGCCTTCTCCAGCTTGGGCAGCTCGGCCTCGGCCTCCTGGCGGGACTCGGCGTCGCCCTCCTCGTCGGCCAGCTCCAACAGCACTTCGACGTCGTCGATCCGCTGCCGCAGCCCCACTACGCGCTCCAACTCGGCCTGGACGACGTTGAGCCGTCCGGTGACCCGCTGCGCGTTGTCCTGGTCGTCCCACAGGTCCGGCGCGGCGACCTGCTGCTGCAGCTCGGCGACCTCGGCACGCATCGCGTCGGGGTCGAGCACGCGCTCCACCGTGGTCAGCGTGGCGGAGACGTGCTTGAGCCTGGACTGGATATCTGGTCCTGCCACGCAGGTCAGGGTACGCCGGTGGGGCGGGTCAGCCGACGACGACCACCTTGGTGCGGCCGGTGGTGAAGTTCCACAACGCGCCCGCCATGACCGGGGAGAGCCGGATGCAGCCGTGGGACTCGCGGTAGTTGGTGCCGAGCAGCCACCCGGGGTGGATCTGGCGTCCGTTGGACACGTACGTGGGGATCGCGTGGAACCCGATGCCACACGGCGCGAACCTGACGAAGTGACGTAGCAGCAGCCGGCCGCTGTAGTCGTGGTTGTTGAGGATCCGGCCCACCCGGCCGCATTTCGAACCGGTGTAGTACGTGCCGCGCGACAGCACCGAAGGGTTGTCGACGGCGTGACCACCCCTGGCGACGGATCCGTCGGAGCGGACCAGCCAGACGAAGTTCTGGCCCTGGCTGAGCACGATCCGCCGGCCGGCGCCGCTGCCCGCCGGAAGCGGGCGGTTCCAGCAGGTGCGAGCCGAGGAGGAGTGCAACTTGCTGCGGGTGGCGGGGTTGAGCCCGCCGGTCTTGGTCAGCCGGTTGGCCGACTGGAACCGCCAGGTCGCCGACCGGGTGTGCAGCCCCACCACGCCGTCGACCGGGCCGGCGTCGCAGCCCAGCCGGTTCAGTCGGGCCTGGTCGGACTTGACCTGGGTCTTGGTCAGCCCGGCGGTCGGTGCGGTGCCGGGAGCCGCGCCGATCAGTGCGCTGACCTGCCCCGCGCCGACCTGCCCGGCGCCGACCTGCCCCGCGCTGGCCTGCCCCGCGCTGACCTGCCCCGTGGCGACCGTGCGGCCGGCGACCGGCTGAGCGAATGCCGGACTGGCCAGACCGGCCGCGCCGACGACGGCGGCGAGAGCCATGGCGGCGGCCCCGATCCACCTGCGCATGGCTCCCCCTCCCCACCGGCGCGGAGCCGGCCTGTACTCAGCATCACGCTTCGGCGCTTCACCGGGTTGCCTGGCTCGACCTGTGATGTCGGGTGATGGGCGGCCGACACCGCCAAGTCTGGCGTGCCAGCGGGCTGCGCGCGTCGGGATTGGGAAGTTCCCGCTGAGCAGCACGACGGGCAGCACGACGGGCAACGCGGCGCCGTCCGGCGCACCAGCCCACCGGCTGCCCGCCCCGGATTCCCGACCCGTCCGTGTCACAGTGGAGCTATGGCGGAGACGAGGGAGCAGGTGGTGCTGCTCGACGAGTCCGGCAACCCGATCGGCAGCGCCGACAAACAGGCTGTACACGGTGCGGACACGCCGCGTCACCTGGCGTTCTCCTGCTACGGATTCGACGGCTCCGGGCGGCTGCTGGTGACCCAGCGGGCGCTCGACAAGTCCACCTTCCCCGGCTTCTGGACCAACACCTGTTGCGGCCACCCGGCGCCGGGCGAGCCGATCGAGGAGGCCGTGGCGCGGCGGATGCTGCACGAGCTCGGCCTGCGACCGCTCGACCTGCGGCTGGTGCTGCCCGACTTCTCCTACCGCGCGGAGTACGCCGGCATCGTCGAGAACGAGCTGTGCCCGGTGTTCGTCTGCCGCCTGGACGCCGACACAGCACCGTCCCCGCGCCCGGACGAGGTCGAGGCCTGCGAGTGGTGGGGCTGGCCGCGGTTCCTGGCCGAGGCGCGGGATCCGGACAGCGCCATCTCGCCGTGGGCCCGGTCCCAGGCGCCGCTGCTGGACGCCAGCGCAGCGGTGCCCGTACCAGCACGACCCGGTCAGGCGCAGCGGTAGGTGAACTCCATCTCACCCGACAGGCTGGTGTACGCCAGGGTGGACGTGTCACCCACGAGCGGGTCGAAGACCCAGAGCCACACCGCACCGTCGGGGCCCCTGCTGTAGCCGAACGCCACCCGCCAGTGGCGGGCATTGCCGAACGCCACGAGACCGTCGGCATCGATGGTGGCGATGATCTGCTCCGCAGTGAGCACACCGCCGGTCTGGGGGTTCAGCGGGTCCAGGTTCGGGCTGCCCGCCACGAGCCGCAGCGCGTCCTTCAGCCCGGACCCGAGCCGGTCCTTGATCTCGTCGTAGGCCGGCAGCGGCGGAAGGTCCAGCGGTTCGGCGAGGGCCGCCAGCTCGTCGCGGAACGCCTCGATGTCGGTCTGGACATCCGGATTGTTGAAGTCCTGGAACTCGATCAACGTCTTGATCAGCTCGTACGCGCACTGCTCCTGCGGCCTGACTTCGATGCCGAACGACGCGCGCATGGTCTGCTCGGTCGCGGCGAAGCACCACTGCGGCGCCTCCTGTTGGTAGCCGCCCTGCCATCGCGAGGAACCTCGTTCGACGAAGCCGGTGTCGGCGGTCGTCATCGCTGACTCCAATCGGTAGGTCAACACCGACCATCGCCCGCCCGGGCCGGACCCACCACCGTCCGGCGGGCAGCGCCACGTGTACGCGCGTTGCCCGATGGGGCAGCGCAGGTCCCGCTCCGGCGGTGGGTCCGGCCAAGGCCGACCGGCGTCCCCTCCGCGACGGGCTACGTGCCGCGCCCCGCCGGCCAGAAGTAGAACGTGAGAACCGGGGAATCCGGAGCACCGTCGACCGCCAGCAGCCCCAGGTGGATCTCGACCTCGCGCCGGCGCGCGGCGGCCGCGACCGCGCGCAGCGGCCGCAGGTCGACCGTCATCGACTCGGCCAGGAAGCCGAGCAACGCCGAGAGCCCGCCGGGTCCGGTCCAGCCCCACGGCCCGGCGAAGAAGAAGAACTTGTCCGCCCAGCCGCCGGGGTCCGCGCGCCGCTGCCGGAACACCGCGGTGGCCCGCCGAGCCGGCGCCAGCCCGGCGACGAACCGGTCGTGCACCAGTGCCGCGGCCGTCGCCGCGGCCGGATCCGCGGTCCACGCCGCGTCGGGGTCCACCGGTTCCCAGTGGTACGTCTTCCAGGCGGCCAGTCCGCCATCCGCGAAGTCGTACCCGACGACCTGGGCCGGGCCGGGCAGCGGCAGCGCCATCGGCAGCCTGGTGGCCAGGTCAGCGGCGGTCAGCCAGCCGGACGGCACATACAACGAGCTGCGGCGGCCGCTGGGCCCGTACCCGATGCCGTGCATCACGTTGGCCACCGCGTTGTCAGGTGCATCGTCGAGATGACAGGCGAGCAGCTGCGCGAGCGGCTCGCGCGCGAGCCCGGTGGTCTGCTCGGCGGCGTCCAGGTAGCGCCCCAGGTTGCCGGCCAGGTCGCGCCGGTGGTCGGCGCAGTCCACGACGTAGCGCAGGTTCGGGCCGGCGGTCGCGGCGAGCTTCAGCGACAGCTCGAACGGCGCACCCGACGTGGTCAGCGGGGACACCGCGCGGTCTGGTCCGGCGTACCACCGCCACGGCTGGTCCAGCAGCCCGGTGAGCTCGTCGCTGGCCTCGGCGTCACCGACCCCGAGGTCGCCGAGCAGGTCGGCGAACCAGCCCACCAGCGCCGCACGCTCGACCCCCGGCCGACCCATCATCGCGCGTCCCTCCGCGGCCGGCCGCAACCGCGACTAGCGTCACCCAGGTGGAGCGCACCGGGGTGCTGGTGGTCGGCGCCGGCGTCGCCGGGCTGACCGCGGCCCGCGCGCTGACCCGCGCTGGGGTCGCGGTGGTGGTGCTCGAGGCCCGTGACCGGGCCGGTGGACGGGTGCTCACCAGCCGGCGAGAGGGGCCGGTCGAGCTCGGGGCCCAGGTGGTCCACGCCGACCACCACGACCCGGTCCTGGAGCTGCTGCACGACCTGGGCATCGGTACCGAACCGCAGCCGCGCGACGCGGCGCTGTTCGTCGTCGAAGCGGGGACTCGGTGGGATGCGGCCACGTTGGCGCGGGAGCGTGCTCCGGCGCCGTGGCTGGTCGAGGCCGCACTCGCCCACCACCAGGCCACGCCCGGCACGGTCGAGGAGGCGCTCGGGCCGCTGCCCGAACGGCCGGCCGCGCTGGCCAGGACCTGGCTCGACCAGGTGCTCGGCGGGGACTGCGCCGAGCTGGCGGCCGCCGAGACCGCCCGGTTGCTGTCGGCTCGGCATGCCGCCGCTGAGCGGCTCGTCCCCGCTGGGCTGGACACTGTGGTCGAGACGCTGCGCTTGGGCCTGGACGTGCGGACCGGCCGCCCGGTTCGACTGTTGCGCTGGTCGGGCAGCGGCGTGCAAGCCCGCGATGCCGCCGGCCGCGAACTGTCCGCCGAGGCCGCGATCAGCACCGTGCCGCCGCCGGTGCTGGCCCGCGGCGGCCTGCTGATCGAACCGGCGCTGCCCGCACACAAGACCGAGCAGCTGCCGCGATTGGCCTCCGGCGACGCGGTGGTGGTGCTGTTCACGACGGCGCGCCCGGCGCAGCACAGCTCCTGGGTGCTGCTGGCCGATGGGCCCGGCGGCCTGTGGCGTACGACCAGGGGTTCCCGGCTGGTCAGCGGACACCTGAAGGGTCGCGCGGCGAAGGCCGGCCGCGCCGCGGCGTGGACCGCCGGAGCCGCCACCACCCTCACCCGACGGCTCGAACCGGCCCTGGGCGACGTCGTCCGAGTGGACGTCTGCGACTGGGGCACCGACCGGTGGTCGTACGGCGCCTACAGCCTGCCGCGACCCGGCGTGGACGATGCCGCGGCCAGCTGGGCGGAGCCCATCGGCGGCCGGCTGTTCTTCGCCGGCGAGGCCAGCGCCACCATCGCGCACCGCGGCCTGCTGCAGGGCGCCCTGTCCACCGGCGAGCGGGCCGCGCGGGAGGTGCTGACGGCGCTGGGTCACGGCTGATCCACCGCCGACCGATCCGCCAGCCGGACCGGCAGGTGCAGGTAGCCGCGGGGCACCACCGCGGGCCTGCGCACCGCGGCGCCCTCCCCCGGCGCCAGCCGGGGCAGCGGGTCCGGTAACGCGGCGACCACCAGCTCGGCGAACAGTCGGGCGAACGGCGCGCCGAGACAGGCGTGCGGACCGGCACCGAAGGACAGATGCGGGTTGGCCCGACGGTCCAGCCGCAGCGTGTCCGGTGCGTCGAACCGCAGCGGGTCCCGGTTGGCCGCGCCGAGCAGCACGACGACGTCGGCGCCCGCGGGGATCAGCCGCCCGGCCACCTCCACCGGCTCCGTCGCCTGTCGGGCCGCGAACTGGATCGGCGCGTCGAAGCGCAGCAACTCGTCGACCGTGGTCCGGGGCCTGCCCTCGGGCACCAGTCGGGACGTCGGCTGGGCCAGCAGGGCGGCCACGGCGTTGCCCACCAGGTCGGCCAGCGGCTGGACGCCGCCGATCACCAGCAGCGCCGCCGCGCCCAGCGCCTCACCAGGGTCAAGCAGGCCGGACCGGTGGGACCGCTCCAGCACGGTGAACGCGTCGTCGCGGGGGTCGCCGGTACGCGCGTGCAGGTGCTCGGCGAACCGGTCCAGCATCCGGGCCAGCCCGGTCTCGGCCGCGCCGCCCGCCGCGGGGTCGGCGAACGGGTCCAGGTGCGCCGACACCGCCTCCGCCCAGCCACCGAACTCGACCAGCTCCCCGTCCGGCAGGCCGAGCAACCGGGCCATCGCCGCGACCGCCAGCGGTCGGGCGAAACCGGCCATCACGTCGACCTCGCCGCCACCGGGCAGGTCGTGGCACAACCGGCCCACGGCGGACGAGACCATCGGCTCCAGCCACGTCCGCGCGCGGGCCATCGCCTCCGGCCCGAACGCATCGGCAACGCCGCGGCGGAGCCGGGTGTGCTCGGGTGGGTCGACCGTCAGCATGGTCGGCGGCAGCGGAGTACGCCGCCGCCTGATCCCCTGCGCCCGCTGGGTGGAGAATCTCGGGTCGCGCAGCACCGTCAGGCACCCCGCGTGCACGGTGACGAACCAGGCACCGGCCGACGGCATGTGCAGCACCGGGTCGGCCTCCCGCAACCGGCGGTACGTCGGATACGGGTCGGCGCGGACCTGCGGCGAACGCGGGTCGTAGCTCAACCGCGGGGTCATCTGCCCGGTCAGTGCATCGTCAGGCCGCCGTCGACGGTGAGCACCTGGCCGGTGACGAACGACGACTCCGGTGAGCACAGGAACCGCATCGCGCCGACCAGGTCGGCGGCCGCCTGCGGCCGCCGTACCGCCTGGTGCCGGACGATCTCCTCGACCGTCTCGACGCCGACCCGGCTGAGCCGGGTCCGCGGTACGACCGCGCCGGGTGCGAGCGCGTTGACCGTGATGCCGTCCGGGCCGAGCTCGCGTGCCAGCGAGCGGGTCAGCCCCACGACACCTGATTTGGCCGCGATGTAGTGCGCCATGTTGGCCAACCCGGACCACACCAGGTTCGTGACCACGTTGACGATCGCACCGCCGCCCTGCTCCCGCAGTGTCGGCACCACGGCCTTGGTGCACAGGAAGACGCTGTTCAGGTTGAGGTCGACCACACGGCGCCAGGCGTCGTAGTCGATGTCGTCGAACGCGACATGTGGATAGCTCCCGGCGTTGTTCACAAGGACGTCGAGCCGCCCGAACGCCTGCACCGACTCCGCGGCCATCGCCTCCGCATCGGCCGGAGCGGTGACGTCGACGCGGACCCCGACCGCCCGCTTGTCGGCGGCCTGCTCGTTCAGCATCTGCGCCAGGGCGCGGGCGCCGTCGCCGTCCAGGTCCGCGACCACGACCCGGGCGCCGGCCCCGTGCAGTTCCTGGCAGTAGGCCCGGCCGATCCCGTTGGCGCCACCGGTCACGACCACCACCCGGTCCGCGAGTGGCCTTGTGGAGAACGGTCTTTCAGCCATCGTCCGCACCTGCTCCCTGCTCCAGCGACTGGAAGAACATCAGCCGGTTGCCGTCCAGATCGTGAGCGGACAGCACCCGGGCCAGGCCCACGTCCACCGGTTCGTCGTCCACGGGTACACCGTTGGCGGCCAGTACCGCGCGGATGCGTTCCAGGTCGTCAACCTCGAAGTCGAGGACGGCGCCGCCGTTCGCCACCCCGGTGCCCACCTCGGTCAGCCCCAGGCTCACCCCCGCCGCCGGGGTGCTGACCTCCACCCAGCCGAACTCCGGTATCGCCGACACGCGCCGGCTGCCCAGCACCCGCCGGTACCAGTCCGCAGCCTTGTCCGCGTCCGTCACGCCGAGGACGCACTGCACCCGGCGCCCGACCGGCACCTCGGGCGCGAGCTCGGGGGCCGGCCGAGCCGCGGCCGGCCCCCGGACGGACTCCGGCTGCCGGCCCGCCGGATCGACCGCCCCGCCCAGCAGCTGCTCGGCGCTCCGCGGGTCCGCGGCCACCGCGCGCAGGGTCCGCGCCAGTTGCTCGGCTCGGGCGGCCAGGACACCGCCGAGCTCGGCCGGCGTCCGCGCCGGCGGGAGCCCCATCCGCCAGTTGCTGTCGTCCAGCAGTCGTTGTCCGGCCAGGCCGGCGAGCAGCCCGGTCAGATCGGCCGCGGTGAACGAGACGTTCAGCGCCAGCGACGGCTCGTCGGCGGCCTTGGCCTCGTGCCAGGTGCCGGCGGGCAGGCACAGCACGTCGCCCGGTTCCAGCAGCACGTCGACGAACTCCTCGCGGCGCACCACCGGGCGCTCCCAGTCCCGCAGCGCGCTCGGCGGCCTGCCGATCACCCGAACGTCGCCGGCGGCGTCGACGAATGCGTTGTCCACGGGGAACTCGACGCCCGGCCGCGGCGACACCCGCCACCACTTGCGTCCCTCCAGCTGCAGCGTGGTGACCACGTGCGCGTCCAGGTGGGTGTTGAAGCCGTACCCCGGAGTGGAGAAGTAGCACTTGACGCTGACCGGCCCCAGGTGACCGATCTCGTCGCGCAGGTCCGCGGCCAGCCTGGCCAGGGCGGGGTCGGCCCGTTCGATGGGATCCACGCATACCGAGGTCCCCGACGACAGATGCTCGGCCAGGTCGGTCGCCGCCACCAGCCGGTGCGGGCCGGCACCGCCGTCGTCGTCGACATGGTCGCCGCTCACCCGGACCGAGAGCCCGGCCTCGTGCTGGAGGGCCAGCGCTTTGTGCAGCCCCGACCGGTCGAACACTCCGGCCAGCCGGTCGGGCCACCCGGTCAGGTGGAGCGGCGCGCGTTGCCAGTACGCGTCGAGGAAGCCCTGCCGGTCCAGCGGGTACAGCAGCGACGCCAGCCGGGACAGCCCGGCGGGGGCCGGCTGCTCGGCGACCAGGGTGAACGGAGGTGTCATCACGACTCCGGCCTGCCGAGCAGGAAGGCGTAGACCACCGACTCGTGCAGCCCGTCGAGGTTCAGCGCGCGGTCGACCTCCCGGTCCAGGTACCCGCCGATCGGCACGCCGGCCAACCCCCGGCCCAGTGCGGCCAGCAACGCGTTCTGCACCAGATGCCCGGCCTCCAGCAGCACGAACCGGTAGCCGCGGTCGCCGTACTTGAACACCGAGCGGAAGAACACCGCCGAGACCAGCACGGCTGCGGCGGCCGAGCCGGCCAGTTCCGGCTGCACGAAGGATCGGGTCAGGTCCTGGCCTGACGTACCCGTCCCGGGGGCGTCGGCAACGGACGGGCCGGACACCGGACCGTCGAGCGCGGCCAGGTCGTGGGCCGTCGGATCGTAGTGGTACAGCCCCTCGCGCAGGCCGTCCACGTGGCGCGCCCACACGTACACCTCCAACGGATACAGGGCGCCACCGGACGGAACGGTGCGGAACGGTCGGGGGTAGGCGCTGTCGGCGTTGTCCCGGGTGACGCCTTGCGCGCACTGCAGCACCTTGGCCAGATCCGCCAACGCGATCGGTCCCGGGGCGAAGCCACGCGCGGACGCGCGGCCGAGCAGAGCCTCGTCCAGGCTCACCTCGCTCGGCGCGGGTTCGGCCGGCAGCGCGATGGCGTCCCGGTCCAGGTAGGGCTTGGTCTCGCGCAGCCCGCGCATCATCGTGACCACGGCCCGGTCCGAGGGGTAGCGGTCGAAGTAGACGTGCGGTTGTGCGCGGCTGGTCTTGGAGTTCTCGTGGAAGTCCTCCCAGACCACCTCGTCGCCCTCCTCGAGCAGGAACGCGTCGACCCCGCGCATCTGATCACCTCCTCGCTCGATCGGCTCTCGGTCCGGCGGTGCGACCGGTCATGGGAACGGATGGGGGTACGGGTTGTCCGGTGGCCAGGTGGGACCGCTGCCGTTCGGTGCGGTGCCGTTCGGCGCCGCGGAGCCCAGCGCGGCGGCCAGCCGGTAGCCGCCCAGGCAGCGGTTGGCGTGCCCCATCTGCAGCGGGTGCAGGCCGGGGACCACGACGCGCACCACGTGCAGGCCGAGCTCGGCGATGTCCGGGGTGGTCAGCTCGACCGCGACCACGTCCTCGCCGACCTCCGCGACGCGTTGCACGACGGCCGAGAGGCCCGGCAACGCGGCGATTCCGGCCAGCTCGACCTCGGCCGGGCTGCTCCAGGCGAACCGGGCCCAGGCCTTGGACTCCTGGGGGCAGTAGAACCGCAGGTGGGCTCGCTGCCCGTCCACCTCGGGGTGGCCACCGGACACGTCGACCGGGACCGGCGGGAGGTAGTCCATCACCTGGGCGGCGAACTTCCTGGTGTGGGCGAGTTCCTCCAGGCTCTTGCGGGTGGCCACCAGCGGGTCCGGGTGGCTGGCGGCCGCGACCGCCACCGCCGGTGACGTGGGTGCGTCTCCCTCGACGACGCTCAGCACGGTGGGACAGCCGACGTCGGTGGTGATGTCGACCAGGTGCACGCCCAACCCCACGCGGTGATAGCGATCGACCAGATCGGCCAGTGCCGCGGGCAGCGGGTCGAGCGCGATGCGCGGGCGGCGGAGCCGGGCCTGCCACGTCAGCGTGAACGCGTCCCGTTCGATCACCTCGCACAGCGCCGACAGCGTGGCGTCCTCGACCGAGCCGCCGCAGGCCAGCCCGGTGGAGATCGGCTGCTTGACCGGGGTGTCGCCGAGATCGCGCCGGTAGTGGTACGGCACGTAGACGAACGCCGCAGGCACCAGCACCGGCTCGTCGGACACCAGCGATCGGCCGCGTACCCACGACACTGTCGAGTCGTCGTGGAACGGTCGCCAAGGGAACCGCGGCGTCGCGTACTGCTCCCTGCTGTACAAGGCGAAGGCGTCCGGTGGAGTGGCTGGCTCGGTGAGGTCACGGAAGGACGACCAGATCAGGTCGCCGTAGTCGAACATCGCCGCGCAGTAGCGCTCAACCGCCTCCCCCAGTGCCTTGCCGACGGCGGTGTAGACGTCTGCGCCGACGCCGCCGTTGTTGCCGAAGTTCGGCAAATAGCCCATCGGTCCGGTGCTGCACGCGTACGACAGCACATGCACGAACGGCGGATCGTCATCGTCGATGCGAAACTCGGCCACCTCGCGGACGACCCCGGTGACCGGGTCCACGAGATCGTCCCACCGGTCCAGGATCGAGACACGGCGGTGCGACCGTCCGTGCCGCGACTCCCCCGCCGCTCCGGCGGTGTGCAGCGCCGTCATCGCCGCGTCATTCCGACAGCTGCGGGCCGAGGGCGACAACCGGTGCAGACTGCCGGCCGACCCCACTGCACGACGGGCATCGCGGCACCCGCAGCACGCGGTGCACCCGGCTGCGGTACGGCACCAGACCCAGCTCGATGGTCCGCCCGGCCGTGGTCACCGGGAGGCCGGCCAGCTGCTTGACGATCTCGACCGCGGCCAGCTGGGCCGCGATCGCCGGCATCGCCGGCAGGTGACCGGCGCCGAGGCCCCCGTCGGTGCCGGCGAGCATCCGGTGCACCTCCCGCTCCGGGTCGTTGGACTCGCGCCGCAGCAGGTAACAGCGCAAGCAGGCGGTGTCGTAGGGATGGGTCATCGGACCCACATGGATGACCAGGTCGTCCAGCCAGACGGGCAGGAACACCGCCCGCGCGGCCAGGGCCGCATCGGCCACCGCGAGCAACCGCTGCGGGGGACCGACCGTGCCGGCACACCACAGGCCGGCCGCCGGCTCGGCGTCCGGCCCGGGTGCCGCGTCGACCCGGTCGACGTGGCCCACCCCGCACGACCCGAGGGCGTCGTCGAGCAACTCGACCAGCTCGTCACCGGGCCCATC
>CAZNCE010000011.1:25089-37561 GCA_964571285.1 uncultured Nocardioidaceae bacterium
CATCGGGCCCAGCATCGGGCCCGCTATCGGGCCGATCGGTGCCGGCGCCGACGAGCAGCACGGCCGAATCACGCAGCCGATCACGACCACCCAGCGCATGGCCGGACACGCTGCGCCAGAAGGCACTGACCGGATCATCAGCGGTGCCCTGCCGCAGCATCCCGCGGGCCTGCAGGCCGTCGACCAGCCGGCGCACCGCCGGCTGGTCGTCGGTGCCGAACTCCCCGACCAGGGCGTCGGCGTCCAAGGTTCCGTCCGCGAGCTCGGTCACCCGGTCCACCAGCCGTTGGGCCCCCTCGAACCGGACCCGCACCTCGGCCACACCGCGCTTGGCCACCACCTCGTCAGCGGACAAGCGGGCGATCCGCAGGCCTTCCGCGGACAGCCCGGAAGCCGTCCCGGCCGGATCGGCCGGGGCTCGCGGTTCCACCTTGCGGTTCAGGCGGTCTCGGACATGTCCGTGGCGGCGCAGCACGAGCACGGCGTGCAGCAGCAGCAGGACACGTCCACGGAGGTCAGTTGCTCGACGCCACCGCGCGCCGCGAGCTCCTTGCCGGCGGCAAGCTTGAACTCGTAGAAGACGCCCTCCATGTCCTGGATGTCCTCCAGGGACAGCTCCTTGACCACGGGGTTGTTCGTCGGTATCCCGGAGAACTCGGACGCGAGGTCGTTCAGGTCGCGCACGGTCAGGCCGGCGACCTTCGGCATCCGGGACAGCGTCTCGCGGTCGACCAGGTTCATGTCCGAGATCGTGCGTAGCTGCGACTTCTTGACCGGGTTGGCCTCCTCGCGCGAGAACGGGCGAAGGTCACGCCCGGTCGTCTCCAGTGCCTTCTTGAACGGGTTCTCCGCGGTCATGGCGGCTCCCTCCGCGCGGGCCTATATTGCGGAAATATAGGCGTGCTGTGATGGCCTTACAACGCGGAGTTGCGGCTCGGATTTTGGCCTTGTAGGCAAAGCTGATCGCCATCCGGACGGAATCGACCGGAGGCGAGCGGCGCAGGGTGGTGGTGCTGTGTACGTCGGCTGGACGCAGGTGGCGTTCGCGTCGGAACTCAGCGAGGACGTGGTGCCGGTCGACATATCGGGCCGCACGTTGATCGCCGTCCGCGGAGCGGACGGGTATCAGGTGTTCGACGGCCGGTGTCCCCACCGCGGTGCGCATCTCGGGTACGGCGGGCGGCTGGACGGCTGTGTCGTGGTATGCCCGTTCCACGGACATCGGGTGCACCTGGGCGAGGAGACGACCGGGCTGTTCCGGGTCCGGCGGCTGCCGTCGGTCGCCGCCGCCCGAGGGTTGTTCGTGCTGCTGGACGATTCCGCCGACACCGGCCTGACGGACGTCCTGCGCGAGCTGGACCGTACGCACCACGTCGTCGAGGCCTTCTCGCGCCCGCTGGCCGTACCCCCGGAGTATGTGGTCGAGAACGTGCTGGACGCCGACCACTTCGCCACCGTGCACGGCCTGGAGCGCCGGCCCCGGCTGGAGGCGGTCGAGGAGCCCGGCGGGGTGCTTCGGGTCGAGGGCGTGTTCGAGACGGTGCGGCCCAACCAGTGGCAGGTGGACGACGCCCCGGACTCCGCTGCGCGGGCCCGGTTCTGCGCCCGGGTGTTCAGCCCGACCGTGGTGGTCTCGGAGCTCGGCCCGGCGGCCAGCCCGAACCTGGTGATCACCGCGGCGACCCCGGCCCCCGAGGGAGGTTGTCTGGCCCGGGTGACGGTGGCACTGCCCCGGCGTCGCGGCACGACCGGGCCGACGGTCCGGGAGCTGTCTTCGCTGGTCAGCGGCAGCCGCACGGCGTTCGACCAGGACGCGGTGGTGTGGGAGCACCTGGACACCGAGGTGGTCCCGCAGTACACCGAGGGCGACCGGCTGGTGCTCGCGTACCGCGACTACTGCCGCCGCTTCCTCGCCGATGGCCGCCCCGCCGTCCCGCTGCCGGCGGCGTACGGCGACGCTCGATGAGTCGATGACCGGCGACTGGGACGGGCTGCGGGTCACCGCAGCCGGTGAGCCGGCCGGTCCGGCGGTGCTGTGGCTGCACGGCTACACGATGCGCGCCGAGGTCTGGCAGCCGCTGTGGCAGCGGTTGTCGGCTCGGCTGCCGGGCTGGCGGCAGGTCGCGGTCGACCTGCCGTGGCACGGCGGCTCCCGGGCGCTGCGCCCGGGCGAGGACCTCGCCGCGCTGGCCGACTCCGTGGCCGCCCACGCCCTGGGGGTACGGCACGTCGTGGCGCTGTCATTCGGGACCGTGCTGGCCGCCGAGCTGGCGATCCGGCACCCGGCGCAGTTCCGCTCCTGGACGCTGGCCGCCCCGGCGCTGGCCGGGATGCCGCACGAGCCGGCGGTCGAGCAGCGCTACCGCGACCTGGCGGTGCTCTATCGGCAGCGCGGAGCGGGGCCGCACCTGACCACGCTGTGGATGTCGTCGCCGCCGGCGATCTTCGCCGGTCTGCAGGGCCGGCCGGCGGCACGGAAGTGGCTGCGTCGCCTGATCGACCTGCACCGGTGGCAGGAGCTGGCGGACGGCGGGATGCGCCCGCTGGTGCGGCGGTCGCAGCTTCCCGGCGAGCTGGCCGGAGTCACCGGGCCGATGTTGCTGCTGGTCGGCGAGACCGAGTTGCTCACCCACCGGGCCTGCGCCCGGTCGCTGTCCGCCGCGGTGCCGTCGGCGGTGGTCCACGAGGTGCCCGGGTGCGGGCACCTGGCACCGCTGGAGGATCCCGATACGGTGGCGCCGGTGCTGGCCGCGCACCTGGCCGCGGCCGAGCCGCCTGCGGGTCGGTAACGCGTCGACCGAAGTGTTGTGTCGCTATTCGTCCGCCCGGTTGCTGCCCCGGCAGCGGCACTGGAGGGGCAGCCGGAGCCCCGGCGGGATTTGCTGGTGGGTCTGGATCGGGCCGTTCGGAAAGGCGAGCCGCACCCGCTGGACGCCGGTGGGGACCAGCGCGGCCAGCTCCAGCCCGTAGCGGTCCAGGGTTACCGGCTCGGCGGCCTCCGCATCGAGGTGGCCGTGGGCCCGCAGGCAGGCGAGCAGCTCGTGCGCGTGCGCCTCGGCGAGATGCGCCAGCATCTGGCCCGCCACCGGGGCCAGCGGGTCGGGTCGGGCGGCGCGGAACTCCGCCATGGCCACCGGGACGCTGGTGGCACCGACCAGTCGCCCGGCCAGCGGCTCGAAGCGGTAGGTGCGGAGCCCGCGGCGACCGCCGCGACGGAGCTCCAGGGAGCCGGTGAGGTCGAGTCGGCGAAACGGGGTGGGACCCACGACCGAGAGCGTGACGACGGGACAGGCGGCCAGGATGCGGACCGCGGGCGTGGAGCTGTCCAGGTGCACCAGGTGCCGGCCCTGTGGGTCGTCCTCGACGGCCGCAGTCAAGACGGTGTCGGACCGGGGTGGACAACGGCGGGGGATCAAGGTGGCGGATGCGGCTTGGGACAGGGCGGTGCGCGCCCGCTCGGGCAGCGTGGGTTCAACGCGGTCGGTGGGCATCGGTCGTCCGTCCATCGCGCCTCCTCGAACCGGAAGTTCCTCGACCGTTAGTTAGGTGAGCCTAACCTCACTGCCAACTCGTGTCGAGGGGTGGGCAGGTCGCGCGGGGGCGGACTAGAGGAACGCGAAGTAGCGGAGGTAGACGTACAGCCAGGCGACGACGAGCGTCGCCGCGGTCACCACGATGCCGTACTTGGTGAAGCCCCAGAAGCTGATCGGCTGTCCGGCTTTGGCCGCGATCCCAAGCACCACGACGTTGGCGCCCGCCGCGACGGCGGTGGCATTCCCCCCGAGGTCGGCCCCGAAGACGAGCGCCCACCACAACGGGCTGTCGGCACCGGAGGAGGGCGTGGCGGCGACCATGTCCTCGACGATCGGCACCATCGCTGTCGTGTAGGGGATGTTGTCGACGAACGCACCGAGCACCCCGGAGCCGAACAGCAGGGCGCTGGCCCCGAGCAGTTCGCGCTCCCCCATGGCATCCGCCGCGACGCGTCCGATCTCGCCGATGACCCCGACCTTCACCAGCGATCCGACCAGGACGAACAGCGCCATGAAGAAGGCCAGGGTCGCCAGATCGACCTCCTCGAGGAACTCCTCGGGCGTGGTCCGGGAGACCAGCACGGTGGCTCCGGCACCCAGCATGGCGACCGTCGACGGGTCCAGATGGAGCACGGTGTGCAGGGAGAAGGCGACCATGACCAAAGCCAGCACGACCAGGCAGCGCACCAGCAGCCGCATGTTGGTGATGGCCTCCCGCGGGTTGAGTTGGTCGAGCGCGTGGCCGTGCGCGGCCGGGGCGGACAGGTGGCGGCGGAACAGGAACCGGGCGAACAGCACGAACCCGACCAGCAGCACGATGGTCAACGGGAGGGAATGGACCAGGAAGTCGTCGAAGCTCAGCCCGGCCCGGCTGCCGATGATGATGTTGGGCGGGTCCCCGATCAGCGTGGCCGTGCCCCCGATGTTGGAGGCCAGGATGAGGCTGATCAGGTACGGCGCCGCCGGCAGCCCGAGCCGCTGGCACACCGACAGCGTCACCGGGGCGACGAGCAGCACACAGGTGACGTTGTCGAGGATGGGCGAGACGGTCACGGTGACGAGCACGAGCAGCACCAGCAGCCGATACGGGTGGCCGCCTGACCTACGGGCGGCCCATAGCGCAAGGAACTCGAACAGCCCGGTCTGCTTGAGCACGCTGACGATCACCATCATCCCGAACAGCAGGAAGATGACGTTCCAGTCGATGCCGGTCTCGTGGTCGAAGAACGCGGTTTCGGCATCCACGACGCCGATGACGACCATTGCCGCCACGCCTCCCAGCGCCGCGGCGACCCGGTGGACCCGTTCGGTGGCGATGAGTGCGTAGCTGACAAGGAAGATGGAGATGGCCGCAGAGGTCAGGATCAAGCCCTGCTCCTGCCCACGCCGAACTGGCTGGTGGAGTCCCCGGGATCCTCGTACCACCCGGCCAGCCGTCCCAGCCGGCTGACCGAACGCAGCCGGTCCTCCACGTGTCCGACCAGATCCCGGGCGGCCACGGCGAGGACCTGGTCGCCGGGGCGCAGCACGGTCCGCCCTTCGGGTACGAGCACGCGGCGCTCGCGGGTGATCAGCGAGACTGCGGAACCGGGAGGCAGCCGGAGCTCGTCGACCTCCACCCCGGCCAGCCGCGACCCGGGCTCCACTTCGAACCGCAGCAGCACCGCGTCCAACCGATCGAGGGTGGCGAAGCCGATGGAGACCTTGTGGACAAAGCTCCCCTTCTCCTGCCACCGCGGCTGCCGGCCGCAGCCGATCGCCAGCCCGATCGTGAATCCCGCTGCGGCGCACAGCATGCCCACCGAGATTGCCAACTCGAGGGCCCACGAATCCACTCACTGATTCTACGGAAACGCGGCCCCGGCGCGGAATGGCCCAGACGACCCCCCAGCGATGGCTTCAGGCGGAAAGACATCCCCTGGCGTGGCATGAATTCCCAACACACAGGGATCCGGACGTCAGGGCACCCGACCAGGTGATGTCCAAGTGATCGGCAAGCGGTCAGTCCCGGTCGCTCAGCGGGCGACCACCTGTCGACACCTCACCCGACCGGTCTGTCAGGCGTTCACCCACCGCACCAGCCGGTCAAGGATCTGTACCCCGTCCTGCGGCCGACCCGCATAGGTGCGCTCGGCTTCGCCCAACGGCAGCACGTTGTCGACGCCGCGGGCGGCGAGCGCATCACGCAGCACGTCGCGGGCCGAGACCGGAGCCACACCGACGTGCGACACGTCGCCGGTGAAGGCAGCCACCGCGTGCCGCAGGTCGTCCACCCGGCGCACCAGCACCAGCCGCCCGCCGGGGTGCCGGCGCAGGTCGAAGTCCCCGCGCAGCACGGCCACTGCCGAGGAGACCTGCGGCCAGGTCCCGTTGCAGTGCCAGCGGGCGGAGGCGAGCAGTCCCCGGCGCAGCTCGACCAACCGCCCCAAGGCGGCGTCGGCCAGGGCGTGCGGCAGCGCCGCGTCCCATGCAGCCAGGGCATCGCGCAGGGCGCGGGCGTAGGCGTCGACGTCGGCGTCGGTGCCCTCCACCAGGTGCAGCAGCGACGACATGCAGGCCTGCTGGTCGGCGACCACGACGTCGGCGGCCGCGCGTCGCACGGTGCCGACCCAGTCGTCCGCGACCGCTTCCCGGCCGATGATGCTGACCGCCTGCCGCGGCCGCATCACGACGGTGTCGGTGGCGCCTCCGCGGGAGCTGACACTGCGCACGGTCTCCGCCGCACCCCACACCAGGCGGCGGTCGAAGGCCCCGTCGGCCAGCAGCACGTCCTCGACGCCGCGGTCCCCGCCGGGCCAGTACGCGATCGTCGTGTGCCGCACCAGCGGGTGGTCAGCGCCGGCCGCGGTCAGCGCCGCGGCCAGGGGAGCGAGCAGCGGCGTCAGCGCGGCAGCCGGCTTCACGACGCAGGCCCCCTTCACCGCCCAACCCCACAGCAGCGAGGTCACCGGGACCACCGGAGTGTTGCCGGCCGTCAGATGCAGCTGCGTCGTCGGCAGCGCGCGCAGCAGCGGTGGCGAGTCCGCCGACCCCTCCGGCCCGCTCCCGTCGTCACCGGCCGGGTCCGTGGCCGTACCAGGGACGCCGAGGCCCGCGGCCATCCGGGCGGTGATCCCCTGCACCGGCCGCTCGGGCACCGGCTGCCAGCCGTCCAGCGCAGCCACGCCGGGCGTGCCGAGCGCGCGGGCTGTCATCCGCCGCACGGCGACGCCGTCGAACATCCGCGGCAGCTGGTCGAGCAGCGCGTGATGCGCACGGTCGGCGAGCCGCGAGGTGGCCGACAGCACCGCGGCGAAGCCGGGTTCGGCGGCCAAGACCCGGGCCAGCTCGGCGCCGACGGCATCGATCACCCCGGTCAGCTCGTGGTGCGGGAGCCTGGCCAGTTCCAACACCGCTTCGGCGGGGTCGGGTTCGCGCAGCTCGCGCGGATCGATGGCGGGCAGCACCAGGATCTGGGTCTGACCACTGGAGGCGAGCGTGTCCCGGTCCAGCACCGGTCGGGCGAGCAGATAGCTGCCGTGGTCGGTCGGCCCGGCGACCGTGGACCCGCCCGCCGCCACCAGCGCACCGATATCACCGACCCGTGGCCACTCGGGCATCCGGACCCGGCCGCGGACCAGCGCGGGCAGCCGGACCACCCGCACCCCCGCGACGGTGCGCAGATCGAGCAGCGGCGCGGCCGACACCGTCGTCATAGCAGTGCCTCCTCGACGACGCCGCAACCGCGGGGCAACGCACCCGGCATCCGTCCGATCGGCCCGAGCAGGGTCTGCCCGGGCAGGCCGCACGGACACGGGTCGGCGCGCAGCCGTACCCGGTCTGAGGTGGCGAGGAAGCCCGGATAGCAACAGGCGAACGGGTCCAGGACGGCCAGTCTGCCTTCCGGCTCCGGATCGTCGACCGGGCTCAGCAGCTCGTCGACCACGACCGCCTCCACCACCGGCGGCACGTGGTAGCGGCCGTGCGGGCAGCTGACGAACACGATGTTGAGCTCGGCGGCCGAGTAGCCGTCCACGCATCTGTCGGCCGGGACGCCGAGCAGCGTGCCGGCCCGGTCGAGCAAGGTGGGCAGGTCGCCGGGCAGGTCCGCCTTCCAGCCGCCACCGGTGACCACGCAGCTGCCCGGTGGCAGCGCCGGGTGGTCCTCCCCTGAGCCGTCCGGGCCGTCCAATCCGTCCAGCAGCCGGGCCAGACCGGCCGGTGGGCCGTAGACGAGCACCGGGCACTCCGCTGCCGCGCTCGCCCGCAGGAACCGGGCGGCGTCGAGCACGTCGTCGTCACCCGGGGGCAGCCGGTGCACGCGTCGGGCGGTGGCGGCCAGCCCCGCGGCGCCGGACTGGATGCCCTGGCCCATGCCGGCGCGGGTGAGCAGCAGGCAGTCGTACCCTCGCGCGGGCAGCGACCACGGCAGCCGTACCCCGCAACAGCTGCGGAGCGCGGCCAGCGTCAGCCGGTCCCGGGGTACGACCGACGGGGTGCCGGTGGTGCCGCTGGAGAAGGTGACGTAGACCCGCTGGTCGCGCAGCCCGGCGCGCCAGCCGGCCAGGTCGTCCACGTCCGGGCTGCTGGCGACGACCGTGGACATGGTGCCGAGCCAACCGGTCAGCGCGGCCAGATCACCAGCCGGGCCAGGGCGCAGCCAATCCTGGTCGAAGCTCTTGAACCAGGCGTCGGTGACCAGCATCCGCTCCGGCAGATCGTCCGGCCTGGCGGTGTTTTCGTCAGTCCCGGCGGTGCCGAGCCCGAGGTCGTCGGCCAGCTCGGCATAGGCCGGAATGTGGGTGAGGTAGTGCGCGTGGTTGGCGAGCAGTGCCTGCCGGCGGAGCCGAGCGACGTCGGGCAGGTCCTGCGACCGTCCCGAGGACCACAGCCGAGCGGCGACCAGCAGCCGTTGCAGCAGCGGCACCGACGAAGGCTGCTCGAGGTTCACACCGGCCCACCTCCCGCCTCGCCCGACATGATGGTCGCAACTGGTCGTCGCTGCCAGCGTCGGCGCGACCGCGGGCCGCTCGGTTCAGGCCGGTGCGGGTGGCCGCCCTGCAGTCGCCAGTTCGTGCGCTACCAGCACCCGGGCCGCCCGCTTCGCGTCCAGGGCTGCGTTCAGGTCGTCTTGCACCAGGGCGGTCACGATGGCGCCCTCCACCAGCAACATCAGCGTCTTGGCGATGCCGGCCGGATCGGGCAGGTCCGCGGCCGCCGCGAGCTGCTCGATGTAGTGGCGGTTGCGCTCCTTGTGCGCCATCGCCGGACGGCGGGCGGGATGGTCCCGGCTGGCCAGCTCGACAGTGGCGTTGATGAAGGCGCAGCCCCGGAAGTGGTTGTCGTTGAACCACTCGTGCAGCACGTCGAAGACGGTCAGCAGCTTCTCTGCCGGGTCGGTGGCCCGGTCCTCCACCTGGGCGACGAACCAGTCGTGGTACCGGGTGTCCAGCCGGGCCAGGCACTCGACGATCAGCTGCTCCTTGGAGCCGAAATGCCTATACAGCGACATCTTCGCGACCCCGGCGGCGTCGATCAGGGCGTCCACTCCGGTGCCGGGGATCCCGCGGTAATAGAACAGTCGGGTGGCGGTGTCGAGCAGGCGCTCACGCACCGCGTCGGGGTCGCGGAGGGTCGTGCTGGCGGGTTGTTTGGGCATCGGAGGCGTCCTTGACATGGTCGGAGCGGCCTGGCCAGGATACTCCTGAGACAGACCTGTCTCTATCAGGGCGGTGGGGGGCCGCCAAGCTGGCTCGACGAGGCGCGGGAGGCGGCCGATGAGGATCGAGGCGGGGCTGTTGGCACGGTCGGCGGCGCAATGGTTCGGGCCCGAGGTTGCCCTGACCAGCGTGTCGGCAGCGGGGCGGGGGCCGACCCTGTCGTTCAGCGAGCTGAACGAGGCCGCCAACCGGATCGGGTCCGGCCTGCTGAAGCTCGGCGTGGCCCGCGGTGACCGGGTCGGCGTGCTCACCTACAACGTCCCCGAGATCGTGCCGATCTGGCTGGGCTTCGAGAAGCACCGGCTGGTCCGGACCGTGCTGCACACGCACTTCGGCATGGAGGCCCACGTCTGGTCGCTCAACCACATCGAGGCCACGGCGCTGGTGTTCGACTCGCGCTTCGCCGACGATGTGGCGGCGGCCCGCGACAAGCTGGAGACGGTCGAGCACTTCGTCGCCATCGGCGAGAACGCACCGGACTGGGCGGTGCCCTACTCCGAGGTCGCGGCCGCCGGCGACGCGGACGAGCCCCGGCTGGACGTCGACGAGGACGCGGCCTGCTTCCTCCAGCTCACGTCGGGCACCACCGGTCACCCCAAGCCCTGGATCAAGACGTACCGATCGTGGCTCGCCGTCATCAACCACAACCTGCACCACTTCGACACCTTCGGGCCGGGCATCCCGCCAATCGGCCCCGACGACGTCAACCTGCACTTCCACGCGTTGCAGTGGGCGGCCGGCTTCCAGACCCTCTACCCGTACCTGGTCCGGGGGGCCCGGAGCGTGCTGCTGGACGACGAGACCTTCGACCCGCGGCTGGTCGTCGACACCATGCTCGCCGAGGGCGTCACCGGGACGTTCGCGCCGGCGCCGCTGTGGGGGCCGGTGCTGGACGAGGTCGAGTCCCGCGGCGGGATCGACCACCAGCTGCGGCGGGTGGTGATCTTCTTCGGCTCACCGGAGCTGCTGGACCGGACCACCCAGCTGCTCGGACCGGTGTGGGCCCACGGCTTCGGGTCCACCGAGCAGGGGGCGATCACCACCCGGCTGCTGCCCGGCGACCTCGACGGCCACCCGCACCGGCGAGACAGCGTGGGCCGCTCCGGCTCGCCGTTCTTCGAGGTGGCGATCAAGGATCCCGACGGGAACGACCTCGGTCCCAACCAGACCGGCGAGATCTGCGTCCGCAGCGCGATGTCGCTCGGCTCGTACTGGGGAATGCCGCAGGTCAGCGAGGCGGCGACCTTCCCCGGCGACTGGTTCCGCCCGTCCGACATCGGTTATCTCGACGAGGACGGCTTCCTGTACTACAGCGACCGGGCCGGCGACACGCTGTCCACCGCCGCCGGGGTCGTCTACCCGCACCTGGTCGAGGCGGCGCTGGTCCGGCACGCCGCAGTCGCGAACAGTGGCGTCGTCGGCCTGGGCGAGGCCGGTGCCCAGGTCTGCGTGGCCGCCGTCCAGCTGAAGCCCGGGACCGAACCGTCCGATGCGCTGGCCGAGGAGATCCTGAGCTCCGCGGGCGCCGGGCTGGCCGAGCACGAGCGGCCCACCCGCCTGGTGTTCCTGGATGAGCTGCCCACGGTCCTCGGCGGCGCCAAGGTGCAGCGTTCGGTGCTGCGCGAACGGCTGGCCGGAGCCTGATGGCGGGACGACCCTTCGAACCCGGCGCGCGTACTCGGCAAGCCCTGCGTGAGACCGGCGACCGGGTGTTGCTGCGGGACCTGGACGGACGGTCGCGCACCGGCGCCGAGCTGGAGCAGGCCACGGCCGCGGTCGCCGGCGCGCTGGCCGCCCGCGGGTTGACCGGCAGGAGGGTCGGCCTGGCCTACCGCAACAGCCTGGCGGCGTACGAGGCGTTCCTGGCGGTGGAGTGGATCGGCGCCACCCGGGTTGCCGTGGACGCCGACGTGCCGGCCGATGAGGCCCGCGCGATCCTGGATGCGGCCGCGGTCGATGCCGTGCTCGCCGACGAGGAGCACGCCGCTGGCCTGGGTGACGCGCTCATCCACGACGTGGACGCGCCGCTGCCTGGGACTCCCTGGACCGAGGAGCTCACCGTCGACCCCGAAGACCCGATGCTGGTCTATCCCCGATCGGTGGCCGGCGGTGAGCTCTTCGCCGTGACCAGTTCGTTCGCGAACTGGAACGCGATCATGCGGGTGAACTGCGACCTGTTCGCGTCGCGCTGGTACGGGCCCGGACTGGGCGACAACGAATGCCTGCTGACCATGCAGCAGCTGATGCACGGCACCGGCATGGTGGCCAGCTTCCCGTTCCTGCTGCTCGGGCTCCCCCAGGTCGTGATGAGCCGCTTCGACGGTGAGCGCGCCGTGCGGGCCATCCTCGAGCACCGGGCGACGGCCACCTTCGGCGTACCCGGAATGCTCACCCGGATGGCCGACGCCTTGGGCGAGGGCGGGCCGGTGCTGCCGCTGCGGCACACCCTGTACGGCGGGGCGCCGTTGCCGGTGGCCGAGCTCCGCCGGGTACGCCGGGTGCTCGGCCCGTCGCTGGTGCAGCTGTACGGCCGGTTCGAGGCCGGGTGGCCGCTGTCCGTGCTCGACCAGGACGACCACACCCAGATCCTGAACGGGGACGACGACCTGGCCACCAGCTGCGGCCGGTTCATCCCGCAGGTCGAGACCAGGTTCGGGCCGGCCCCGGGGCATCCTCCGGGTCACGGCGAGCTCCAGACCCGGAACGGGATGGTCTCCGCGCAGTATGCGGACCCGGAGGGCTGGTGCTCGCTGGGCGACGTGGCCTACCTCGACGCGCGCGGCTACCTGCACCTGGCCGGGCGGTTGGACGGCATGATCAACACCGGGTCGTACCACGTCTATCCGCAACAGGTGGAGGAGGCGATCCAGCGGGTCGCCGGGGTGGCCGAGGTCGAGGTCACCGGCGAAGAGCACCCGGTGTGGGGGCAGGCGGTCACCGCCTACATCGTCCCCGACGCCGAGCGCGACTTCGATGCGCTGGTGGAGCAGATCAAGACCGAGCTGCCGCAGTACCTGGCCCGGTACAAGATCCCCAAGTCGTTCCGCCGGGTCGACACGCTGCCCACGCCGTAACCCACACGGCCCCGCCCTGGCCTCAAGATCCGACGGCAAGGTCCGTCGTACGCCCCAAGATCCGACGCTGAGATCCGTCGGGCCGCCCCAAGATCCGACCCCAAGATCCGACGGGCCGCCCCAAGATCCGACCCCAAGATCCGACGCACAGCTGGCTGATCATGCA
>CAZNCE010000012.1:0-1282 GCA_964571285.1 uncultured Nocardioidaceae bacterium
TGAGCCAGTTCGACAAGGACGACGTCGAGGACCTCGGCCTGCTCAAGCTCGACGTCCTCGGCATCCGCATGCAGTCGGCGATGGCCCATGCCGTCGACGAGATCGAGCGGTTGGAGTCGGTCCGGATCGACCTCGACGACCGTGCCCAGGTGCCGTTCGAGGACCCGGAGACGTTCGAGCTGGTGCAGCGGGCCAAGACGCTGGGCTGCTTCCAGATCGAGTCACCGGGGCAGCGGGAGCTGATCGGCAAGTTCGGGCCGGAGACCTTCGAGGACATCATCACCGACATCTCGCTGTTCCGGCCCGGTCCGGTGAAGAGCGACATGGTCGGCCCGTTCCTGTCCGCCCGGCAGGGGTGGGCGCTGCCCGACTACCTGCACCCCGACCTCGAACCGGTGCTGCGGTGCACCTCCGGCGTGGTGGTGTTCCACGAGCAGGTGATCGAGCTGATCGCGGTGCTCACCGGCTGCACGCTGGCCGAGGCCGACGAACGCCGCCGCGACCTGGGCAGCGTGGACGGCCAAGCCGACGTCCGGCTCTGGTTCTTCCCCCGGGCACTGGGCCGGGGCTACCCCGAGCCCGTCGTGCACCGGGTGTGGAAGGTGCTGGAGGCGTTCGCCTCGTTCGGGTTCTGCAAGGCCCATGCCGCGGCGTTCGCGCTGCCCACCTACCAGTCGGCCTGGCTGAAGGCGCACTACCCCGCGCACTTCCTGGCCGGGGTGCTCACCCACGACCCGGGGATGTACCCCAAGCGGCTGATCCTCGACGACGCCCGCCAGTTCGGGATCGCGGTGCTGGGCCTGGACGTGAACCGCTCCGACGACGTGTACCGAGTGGAACGGCTCGACGGTGCGCAAGACCATGGGGGAGACGGTGCAGGGGACGGTGCAGGGGACGGTGGGGGAGACGGTGTCGTGCCCGGCTCGAGGGGACGCGGGTACGGCATCCGGATGGCGCTGGCCGAGGTCCGGGGGATCAGCGACGCCGAGGTCGCCCGGATCCTGACCGCCCGGCCGTTCGGCTCGCTCAGCGACTTCTGGCACCGGGCCCAGGTGTCCCGGCCGGTCGTGGAGCGGCTGGTGCTCGCCGGCGGGTTCGACAGCGTGTACGGCATCGGGTCGCCGGTGGCGATCCGCCGCCGGGGCGTGCTCACCCGCCGCGACCTGCTGCTGGGAATCGCCGATCTGGACCGGTGGGGCCGCAGCGGCCGCGCCGCCTCACCGGACCAGCTGTGCCTCGACCTCGGCGGCATTCCCGGGGCACCGGACCCGGCGCAGGCCGA
>CAZNCE010000012.1:1382-29655 GCA_964571285.1 uncultured Nocardioidaceae bacterium
CGAGCGAGAAGCGGGCGAACGGGAGCGGGTGGATGCGACGGGGACGCGGTCCAGCGGGCTGGCGGAGATGTCCAGCTCGGACCGGGTCCGCGCGGAGCTGGACGCACTGGGCCTCGACGTCAGCCGGCATGTCGTCGACTTCTACAACCCGCTGCTGGACGAGCTGGGGGTGACTCGGTCCCGCGACCTGCTGGCGCGTCGCAGCCGGTCCACGTTGCTGGTGGCCGGGGCCAAGGTCGCCACCCAGACCCCGCCGATCCGGTCCGGACGGCGGGTGGTGTTCGTGACCCTCGACGACGGCACCGGGCCGGTCGACGCCACGTTCTTCTCCGACGTACAGGGCCCCTACGCCGCGACCGTCTTCCACTCGTGGCTCCTGCTGGTGCGCGGTGAGCTGCGGCGTACCGGCCCGCGCGGCGTGTCGCTGCGCGCCACCGGCTGCTGGGAGCTGTCCGCCCTGCACGACCTGTGGCAGCGCGAGGGCATCGAGGCCGTGCACCAGGTGCTGGCCGACTCGCCCGGACCCGGGTCTCGATCCGAGGCGACCGCACCCGGCGACCCGGGTGGGCACCGGGTGCTGGTGCATGCCAGCGGGTTCACCATGTCGCCCTACGCCGACGTCCGCCCGGCAGGCGGCTCGGCGGCGCTGTGGCACGCCAGCCCCGGGAGCGCGGGATGACCGCCCGGCGCGGAACCCGTTGCCCCCACGGGGCTGCGAACCCGCCGATCCTCCTGCCCGCGCGACCTCTAAGGTGGTGGCCACGCGGCCGATGGCCGCAGTACGCGGCGCATCGTCGAAAGCATCGTGGAACTCCCCGTCCCGCAGGAGGAACACCGTGGCCGACTCAGGGCCCGAGCAGCGGCGTGACGCCCTGCGTGCCGGGGTGGTCTGGAAGGCCCTGCGCGACTGTCTCGACGAACCCGGTCGACAGGTCCTCGACCTGGGCGGGGGGACCGGTGGGTTCGCCGTCCGGGTTGCCGAGGAAGGGCATCAGGTCACGGTGGTCGACCCGAGTCCGGACGCCCTGGCTGCCCTGGACCGGCGGGTCGCCGGCAGCGAGCAAGCGTCCGACGGAGGGCTGGCCGACCGGGTGCGGGGGATCCAGGGCGACGCCGCGGACCTACTGGACGTGGTGGCCGAGGGCACCATGGACGTGGTGCTCTGCCACGGCGTGCTGGAGATGGTCGACGACCCCGCCGAAGCCCTGCGCGCGGTCGCCGCGGTGCTCCGCCCGGGCGGGCGGCTCAGCCTGCTGGTGGCCCAGCGCAACGCCGCGGTGCTGTCCCGGGCGCTGGCGGGGCACCTGGCCGAGGCACAGCACGTGCTCGACGATCCGGCCGGCCGCTGGGGCGCCGCCGACCCGCTCCGCCACCGCTTCACCCAGGCCGGGATCGCCGGGCTGCTCGAGGACTGCGGGTTCGCGCTGCGCAGCGTGCAGGGCGTGCGGGTGCTCGCCGACCTGGTGCCCAGCGCGTACGTCGACACCGCCCCGGGCGCGTTCGACGCGCTGGTCCGGCTCGAGTCCGCGCTGGCCGACCACCCCGAACTGCGTGCCGTCGCCACCCGACTGCACGTCCTCGCCCGGCGCCGCTGACCGGTACGGCCGGCGCGGCGTCCTCGGGCGGCGGGAGCGGTGATGGCCCGAACCCCGATCCTGCACGTCGACATGGACGCGTTCTACGCCTCGGTCGCGGTCCACGACCGGCCGGAGCTGCGCGGGCTGCCGGTGATCGTGGGCGGCGGCAGCCGCGGGGTCGTGCTGTCGGCCAGCTATCAGGCCCGCCGGTCGGGGGTGCACTCGGCGATGCCGATGACCCGGGCCCGCAGGGCCTGCCCGGACGCGGTGGTGGTGTCCCCGCAGTTCGACCGCTACCAGCAGGTGTCGGCCGCGGTGATGGAGACGTTCCGCACGATCACCCCGCTGGTCCAGGCCTGCTCGTTCGACGAGGCCTACCTCGACGTGTCCGGAGCCGCCCGGAGGTTCGGCTCGCCGACCGACATCGCCGAACGGCTGCGGGCGCGGATCCACGACGAGCAGGGCATCACCTGCTCGGTGGGCGTCGCCGCCACCTTGCCGCTGGCGAAGATGGCCTCGACCAGCGCCAAGCCCGACGGGGTACGGCGGGTGTCACCGGAGGAGGTGATCGGTTTCCTGCACCCGCTGCCGGTCGACGCGCTGCCCGGGGTCGGGGAGAAGACCGCCGCCCAGCTGCAGCGGCTCGGCCTGCGGCGCATCGGCGACCTGGCGCACACCCCGGAGACGACGCTGTGCCGCGCGTTGGGTCCGGCCGTGGGCACCACCGTGCATCGGCTGGCCTGGGGGGACGGGGACCGTGCGGTGATCCCGCGGACCGCCGACGATCCCGCGGAGCACTCGATGGGCGCCGACGAGACGTTCGGCCGGGACACCGACGACCCGGCACAGGTGCGCCGCGAGCTGCTGCGCCTGGCCACCAAGCTGGCCCGCCGGCTGCGGGCCGCGGAGGCCGCGGGGCGCACGGTGGTGCTGCGGGTCCGGTTCGCCGACTTCACCACGATCACCCGCTCCCGCACCCTGCCCGATCCCACCGACGTGGCCCCAGAGATCTACGCCGCCGCGACCGGGCTGTTCGCGGCGCTGCGGCTGCAGCGGGCGCGGATCCGGCTGGTGGGGATCCGGGTGCAGGGTCTGCTGCCCGCCGACCGGGCGACCCGGCAGCTCGAGCTCGGGGCGCGCGAGCACGGCTGGCCGGAGGTGGAACGCGCCGCGGACAAGGCGTTCTCGCGCTTCGGAGCGTCGGCGGTCCGACCGGCCAGTCTGATTCGCTGACCCGTTTCCGCCGCCGAGGTTTCGACAACCAGCGATGCTGCATAGACTGAAGGAAAGGAAGGGCCGTCACAGCCTGACGCCGGTCGGCCGGACAGTTGGAGGTCACGGTGCCGCTCTCAGAGGAAGAGCAGCGCCTACTCGATCAACTCGAGCAGGCACTCACTGCGGACGATCCGAAGTTCGCCTCCGCGCTGCGCGGAAAGAGCCTGCGCCTGCGCGCCCGCCGACACGCCATCATCGCCGGCTGTGCATTCGGCCTCGGCGTGGTGCTGCTGATGACCGGCGTCATCGCCAAGTTCACCCCGATCAGCATCGTCGGCTTCGTGGTCATGCTGGCCAGCGCCTACTTCGGCCTGAGCGCCTGGCGCAAGTCCAACCAGCCCGAGCCGCTGCGCGTGGTCGGCTCCGAGCGGGCGGCGCACCCGAGCAACCACCGGCTCCGCGGCGGCAAGCCCGGCCGGCAGCCAGGGCGCCAGCACGGCCAGCACCAGACCGGTCGGCAGTTCGGCCGTCAGCGTGGCCGTAGCCACGGCGACTTCATGTCGCGGATGGAAGAGCGCTGGCGTCGTCGTCGCGAGTCTGGCTTCTGAGCGGCCGCCCGGCCCGCCAACTCCGATACCCCTTCCGCAGCGACCTCGGGAACAGCACCGCTCGTACCCGGTCGGTCCTCGCCTCCTTCTCCAGCAGCGCGTCCCGCACCGTCGCCAGGTCGTCCCACAGCTTCGACGTGTCGCCCGTGGTCCGGGCGTACCTCGCCCGCTCCACCGCCAGCGACAGCCGGCCCAGCGCGGCGACGGCATCCGGCCGGTGCCGCAGCCGCGGCTCCAACACCTGCACCGTCCGCCGGGGCGTGGTCAGCGGCCATTGCTGCCGCAGGTCCCACACCGTGTCCCGCAACTCCAGCCACGCGTTCTCGGCCCGTTCGGCGTCGTCGCCGGCACGTCCCCGCCGCCGACGACGCAGCCCGCTGCGGACCAGCATCGGCGTGATCAGCAGCAGCAGGGCGGCTGCCGCCAGCGCGATCCCGACCGTGCCCCACGGCCCGCCCGAGTCGTCGTTGTCGCCACCCGCGGCGGCCGCACCCTCCTCCAGCGGTGCCTGCGTCTGCTGCGCCGTCGGCGACGGAAGGTCGGTCGGCCCGGTCGTGGGCTCCTCCGGCTGGTTCTGCACCTGGCCGCTCGTGTAGCCGGGCGGGGCGCCGGTTCGTGCGCTCGGCGTGGGCTCGAACCGGACCCAGCCGACCCCCTCGAAGTACAGCTCCGGCCAGGCATGCAGATCCGCGTACGTGTACTGGTAGACGCCGCTACTGCTGATCCGCTCCGGCCACAGGAAGCCGACGGCCACGCGGGCCGGGATGCCCTCGTAGCGGGCCATCACCGCCATCGCCGCGGAGAACTGCTGGCAGTAGCCGCGCCGGTCGTGCAGCAGGAAGTCCACCAGGTCGTTGTCCCCGTCACCGGCGGGGGCGTTCAGCGTGTAGGTGAACCCGCCGCTCTCGCGGAAGAACCGCTGCAGCCGCACCGCCTTCTGGTAGCGGCTGGCGGTCGGGCCGACGATCTGATCGGCCAGATCCTCGATCTCCTTGGGGAAGTCATCGGGCAGTTCGTTGTAGATCGAGGTGATCCGGGCCGGAGTGCCGGACGACGACATCAGTTCCTGCGCTGTGGGCTCGGTGATGCGGGACGTGACCTGGTAGTTCACGCCGGAGGTGTCCAGGTCCTCGTGGCCGACGATGATGTCCAGCGTCTCCGGGTTGTAGCGCCAGTCGCCGTCGATGCGCACCTGGCCCGGCGCGTACGGGGCGGGCAGCCAGTCGGAGTGGAACGAGTCGCTCACCTGGACCGAGAATCGCTGGGTCCGGGTCGCCACGTCGGAGTCCAGGCCGGGTGGCGCGGACAGCGGACCGTCCAGCGACAGGTTGGCGTCCAGCCGGCGGTCGGAGAAGTGCCAGCGCCGGCCGTCGAACTGGTCCAGTGCCACCAGCCGGAAGTACTCCGGCGCCGGGCCCTGGGTACGGATCTGCATCGCCGGCTCGTCGGACTGCTCGATCATCCGGCGCCGCAGGTCCACCATCGGGTTCGCGACGCTGATGGTGCCCTGGCCGCTGCCGGCGGTCAGCCCGTCGGTGCCGATCAGGCCCTGGCCGACCGGAGGGACCAGCAGCGGAACGATCGCCGCCAGGCCGATGGCGAGCACCCCGACCCGCCGTGCCGACGAGTTCAGCGCGCTCGCCGCCAGGCTGTCCCGGTCCCCGCGGGAACCGCCGTACGTCTCGGCCAGGTGCCGTCCCCACTGGCCGAGGCGGCTGCGCTCGTCCGAGGCCAGCAGCGCGGCGAACCCGACGGCGGTCAGCACGAACGCGATCGTGGGCACGCCCTGCGGCGACACCGCGGACGGCACGGTGTGCAGCGCCAGCAGGGGCAGGCCCGTCAGTGGCACCCGGCCCAAGGTGGCGGCGAACAGGTCCACCAGGCAGAAGCTGGCCGCGATGCCCGCCGCCACCAGCAGCATCAGTCCCGGGTTCAGCTCCGCCGGCGGTGGCTGCGCCTTCGACGACTCGACCCCGGCCTGCAGCAGGTCCGCCAACCGCACGATCGACTCGCGGGTCGGCAGCACCGCCTGTGCGAACATCACGTTGGCCCACAGCAGCAGCGCCACCAGCTGCCCGGCGAACACCAGCACCGCCGGTGTGCGTACCGCCCGCAGCGCGATGCCGACCAGCAGCGGGGCGGCGGTCAGCGCGGCGGCGGTGACGACGTAGCTCCGTCCCTCCAGCAACGGCCCGAAGGCCAGCGAGGCGGCCAGCGTGGTGAGCCAACCGAGGATCGCCACCCAGGTCCGCGACGAGAGCCGGTCGATCATGACACCACCACCGGGTCGGTGTCGGCCGCGATGGACCCGCGGTCGGCGGCCGTGCCGGACACCGCGCGATGGTCCGGCGTGAGCAGCCGGCCCCACAGCGTGGGGATCCGGTCCTGCGGGCGGGCCACCACCACGTGCCAACCGTGGGCGCGCAGCTCGGCGACGGTGCGGGCGGTCCGTTCGGCGGCGCGCTCGGTGTCCGGGTGGTCGGGGGTCATCCAGCCCGATCCGTCGACGACGATGCCGTACCCGCTGCTCGCCCCCTGGGCCAGCCGTCGTACCGAGGCGAGGTCGGTGTCGTCGAGCAGCCCGACGATCGCGACCACGACCCCGTTGCGGTCGTCTCGGGTCAGCGGCAGGTCGAGTTCCCGGCGCGGGCTCGGCTCGACCACCGCCAGATGGTCCAGCAGGTCCTCGCTGTCGCCGACGGTGCCGGAACCCCGGTCGTGCCAGTGCCCGACCGGCTCGTCGCCGGACTCCGAGACCAGCCGCAGCGCGTACCCGCTGGAGGCCAGGTGCAGCCCGATGGAGGCGGCCGCACTGATCAGCCATTCGAAGGAGGAGTGCGGGCCACTGCCCCGGTGGGCGCTCTGCCGGGTGTCGATCACCAGCGTGGCGCGGGTCTGGAACGGCTGCTCCTCCCGGCGCACCATCAGCTCGTCCGCCCGGGCCGAACTCGGCCAGTGCACCCGGCGCAGGTCGTCGCCGTCGCGGTACTCGCGCACCGTGACGTCCTCGGCCCCGGCGGCCGCGAACGCACGGGGGCGGTTGTCCCCGGTGCCGGTCCATTCGCCGCCGAGCTGCCCGCTGGGCAGCGGGTGCACCACCGGCGTCACCGTGATCGTGGTGCGCGCGTGGAAGCCCCGGGTCAGCTCGATCATGCCGAACGGGTCGCTGATCCGGACCTGCAGCGGGCCGATGGGGAACCGGCCGCGGGCCTCGGACCGGACGGTGTAGCCGAGCTCGCGTCGCCAGCGGGGGCCGACCTCGTCGAGCACGAACCGCGCCCTGGTGCCCAGCGCGTACGGGACGGTGTCTTCGACCAGCACCAGGTTGGACGGCATCCGGCCGTTGTTCTCCAGTCGCAGCGTGACCCGGGCCGCAGAGCCGACCTGCACCCGAGTGGGGTGCACGCCGCGGGAGCTGCTCAACCGGTACCGGGCCCGGCTGACGAAGATCACCGTGAGCAGCGGGATCAGCAGCAGGAACAGGCCGATTCGGATCAGGTCCTGCTGTCCGAGCACGACCGCGCAGACCAGACAGGTGAGTCCGGCGGCGATGAACGCCCGGCCCCGGGTGGTCAGTGCGGAGAGCGCTTCACCCACAGGGCTACCCCGACGGGTCGGTCCGCGGCGCGTCCGGCGCGCGCGACCCACGCGACTGGGTGCGGTGCTCCGGGGCGGGGACGGTACGGACCAGCTCGACCACGATCCGCTCGGCGGACCGGCCGGCCAACTGGGCCTCGGCGTTCGGCAGCAGCCGGTGGGCCAGCACCGGCGCCGCCAGCGCCTGGATGTCGTCGGGCAGCACGTAGTCGCGGCCCTCCAGCATGGCTCGCGCGCGCGAGGCCCGGACCAGGTGCAGGGTCGCCCGCGGGGAGGCGCCGAGCCGCAGGTCGGGGGAGCGGCGGGTGGCCGTGGTCAGCGCGACCGCGTAGCGCTGCACCGACTCGGCGACGTAGGTGGCGCGGGTCAGGCCGATCATCTCCATCACGTCGGTCGCTCCGGCCACCGGCTCCACCGCGTCGAGCGGATTCGCGGCGCTGCGGTGGTCCAGCATCGCCAGCTCGGCGGTCTCGATCGGGTAGCCCATCGAGACGCGGGCCATGAACCGGTCGCGCTGCGCCTCGGGCAACGCGTACGTGCCTTCCATCTCGATCGGGTTCTGGGTGGCCATCACCATGAACGGTGGCTCCAGTGCGTAGGTCGTCCCGTCGACGGTGACCTGGCTCTCCTCCATGCACTCGAGCAGCGCCGACTGGGTCTTCGGCGAGGCGCGGTTGATCTCGTCGCCGACCACGATGTTGGCGAACACCCCGCCGGGCCGGAACTCGAAGGTCTGGGTGTGCCGGTTGTAGATGGACACGCCGGTCACGTCGGAGGGCAGCAGGTCGGGAGTGAACTGGATCCGCTTGACCGTGCAGTCCAGCGACCGGGCCAGCGCCTTGGCCAGCACCGTCTTGCCCACCCCGGGCACATCCTCGAGCAGCAGGTGCCCCTCCGCGAGCAGCACCGTCAGGGCGAGATCGATGACCTCCGGCTTTCCCTCGATGACGGTGGACACCGACTCACGGATGCGTTGGACCGTCTTCCCGACCCCGTCGATGTCCGTGCTGTCGCCGGCCGTCACACCCGCTGCGGTGCGAGCCGTCTCGATCCCCACGCGTCCTCCAGCATCGGCAAGGCGGACCGCCGGTACGGCCCCGGCCATCCTCGCAAATCCTCGACGTGCCGACAGCGGGGACGGATAACGATGTCGTCACGCCGCCCGTGCCGGGTCGCAGCCCTGCTGGGCGCCGACAGGTCCGGCGCGAATCTGCTCCACCGGGCACCACGTCGCTCCACCGCACCGCGGTCCGTTCGTCGTACCGCCGCTGACCAGCCAATTTACCGCGACCCCGTCCGTGACCCAATGCCGAAATCTGCGCCTGAAATGGGGCCCGGATGGTTGACGGTGGTGGAATGTGGGGTAGAGTGGAGCGAAATGGAGGAAGGGGTGCAGATTGCTGCTCGGCACCCACACGCCCCGACTGGACGACAAGGGGCGGATCTTCCTCCCGGCCAAGTTCCGCGACGAACTGCAGGAGGGCCTCGTGATCACCCGCGGGCAAGAGCGCTGCCTCAACGTGTGGCCGCGACACGAGTTCGCCTCGATCACGGAGCGGATGCGGGAGGCCCCGGTCACCAACAAGCGGGTCCGCGACTACATGCGGATGCTCTTCGCCGGCGCCTCCGATGAGACCCCGGACAAGCAGGGTCGGGTGACGATCCCGCCGATGCTGCGCGACTACGCCTCGTTGACCAAGGACTGTGTGGTGATCGGGGCGATGAACCGGCTGGAGATCTGGGACGCCGAGGCGTGGGCCAGCTACTCCGGCGACCAGGAGCAGGTGTTCGCCGAGCTGGAGGAGGAGGTGCTTCCCGGAGCCTTCTGAGCGCGCCTCGTCGTGAGGCGAGGTCTCCCGTCCGCTCGCGGCACGCGTCTGGCATCACTTCCCCGGTGCCAGAAGCGGCTTCCCATCGCCGAGCGGACGGAGACCTGGCCGCACGAACCGCAGCACCGGTTCAGGCTCACCGTCTATCCCGCCAGATCCAACCACCAGACCAACCGAGCAGACCAACCCAGCAGGCCCACCCGGCACGTCTAGCCGCCCACCCCCAGCCCACCAGTCAGCCCGCCGCCCACCCGCAGTACTGGAGCGCACCCGGAAGCCGCCCGGAAGACCGCTCCCGGTGCTCAGTCCCACAGCCAGCCAGGGGTCGAGATGAAGCTACCCGAAACCCTCCCGCCCACCGCGTTGCCGCCGGCGTCCGAGTCCGGAACCCCGGCTCCGCCGGTGCGCAGGGTGCGCGAGGAGGTACGGGACGGGGTCGCGGTGATCGTGTTCTCGGCCGCCGCGTCGTGCGGTGTGGTGGCACTGGTCGTGCTGGTGTCGGTGCTGGCCGGCTGACCATGACCTCCCGACCGGACTCCCCGGGGCCCCCCGGCACACCCGCGGACCCGCCGTGGGACGCGCCCAATGACAAGCCCAGCGACAAGCCCAGTGACCAGCCGCGCACCGGACCCGGCGCCGGCCCGGCCGGCAGGCCGCCCGGCACGCGCCACGTCCCGGTGCTGCTGGATCGCGTGGTGGCGCTGCTGGCCCCGGCGCTCGCCGAACCAGGCGCCGTGCTGGTGGACGCCACCCTCGGGCTGGGCGGGCACGCGGCCGCGCTGTTGCAGCAGTGTCCCGCCGCCCGGCTGGTGGGCCTGGACCGCGACCCGCGGGCGCTCGACCTGGCCGGTGACCGGCTGGCTCCGTTCGGCGCACGGGTCACCCTGGTACACGCGGTCTACGACGAGTTGCCGCGGGTGCTGGCCGACCTGCGGATCCCCGGCGTGCAGGGTGTGCTCTTCGACCTCGGCGTCTCCTCGATGCAGCTCGACGAGCGCTCCCGTGGTTTCTCCTACGCGGCCGACGCGCCGCTCGACATGCGGATGGACCCCGGCAGCGGCCGTACCGCCGCCGACGTGCTCAACACCTACCCGGTGCAGGACCTGGCCCGGGTGCTGCGCGAGTACGGCGAGGAACGCTTCGCACTGCGGATCGCGCGAGCCGTGGCCCGGTCGCGCCGCGACGAGCCGCTGCGGGACAGTGCACGGCTCGTCGAGCTGATCCGGGCGGCGATCCCGGCCGCCGCCAGACGCACCGGCGGGCATCCGGCCAAGCGCACGTTCCAGGCGCTCCGCATCGAGGTCAACGACGAGCTCGGGGCACTGCGGCGCGCGCTACCGGCGGCGGTCGACGCGCTGGCGCCGGGGGGCCGGCTCGTCGTCATGTCCTACCACTCGCTGGAGGACCGGATCGCCAAGCAGCTACTCGCCGAACGATCCCGCGCGGACGTGCCCGAGGACCTGCCGGTGATCCCGGAGGGCCACGAACCGCAGCTGCGGCTGCTGACCCGGCGCGCGGTCACCGCCGACGAGTCCGAGATCCACACCAACCCCCGGGCCGCGTCCGTGCGGCTGCGGGCCGCCGAACGAACCGGGAGGGCAGCATGAGCTCGCCGTTGAGCCAGACCTGGGCGCAGACTCGTGCCCGGGTGCCGCAGTGGCGCGACCTCGCCCGGGAGCGTGCGCGGCTGTCCCTGGTGCCCGGTACGACGCGGGCCCCGCGGGTGCCGTTCGCCGCCTTCATCCTCACCGTGCTCGGGCTCGGGCTGGTGGCGCTGCTGGTGCTGAACACCACGCTGCAGCACCAGGCGTTCGCCGCGCACGCCCTGTCCGAGCGGGCCGACAGCCTGGCCCTGGAGCGGCAGCAACTGCAGCTGGAGGTGGATCAGCTGCGCTCGCCGGAGCACCTGGCCGCCGAGGCCCAGCGCCTGGGCATGGTGCAGAACACCGATCCCGCCTTCCTGATGCTGGCCGACGGGTCGATCCGCGGCGAGGCCGCGCCGGCGCAGCCCGGCCAGCGCCTGCAGCTGGCCCCGCCTCCACCGGTGAACAAGGCCAAGCTGGCGAAGCAGAAGAAGGAAAAGCAGCAGCGCGCCGAGGAGAAGAAGCGCGCCGCGGAGAAGCAGCGGGCCGAGGAGCGACAGCAGGCCCAGCGCACGGATCAGCAGAAGAAGGATCGACAGCAGCGGGACCAGCAGCAACGAGACCAGCAGCAACGAGACCAGCAGCAGGGCCAGCGACAAAACCGCGACACCCAGCCGCAGAGCACCGGCGGCGACGGCCGGGCGGGGTAGAAACATCGGAGACGTCTTCCGCGCCGACCGGCGGGGGGACACCAGCGAGCAGGGGGTCCATCCGTGAGCCGAACCCGTGGGCGCACCGTCAGGCGCATCCGCCTGGCGCCGCCGGCGAACCGGCTGCGGATCGGCCTGATCATGATGCTGATCGTGCTCACCGTGTTCGCGGGGCGGCTGGTGCAGATCCAGGGCATCGACGCCCACGCGTACGCCGAGCTGGCGGACAAGTACGAAGGGGCGCAGCGGGTCGAGCTGACCGCCGCACGCGGCAGGATCGTGGACCGCGACGGCATGCCGCTCGCCCAGTCGGTCAAGGCCAAGATGCTGGTCGCCGACCCGACCCGCACCGCCGACGACGCCCCCGAGATCGCCGCGGTGATCAGCCGCCGGCTGGACGCCGACTACCTGGACCTGGTCCGCCGGCTGCGCAAGCCCGGCACCCGGTTCGTCTACCTCGCCCGCCGGGTGCTGCCCGCCGACGCGGACCAGGTGATGACCGAGCTGGAGAGCCGGGACCTGGCCGGGGTCTACACCGAGCCGGACCCGCTGCGGACCTACCCGGCCGGCGACGTCGCCGCGAACCTGGTCGGCTTCGTCGGCAGCGACGGCGACGGGTTGGCCGGCCTGGAGCGCTACTTCGACGACCGGCTGCACGGCAAGGACGGGCACGCGACGTACGTGACCGACCGCAACGGCACCCGTATCCCCTTGGCCGAGAACTCCGAGACGGACCCGGTTCCCGGAGTGGGGCTGCAGCTCACGCTGGACCAGGACCTGCAGTTCTACGCGCAACGCCGGCTGGCGCAGCGCGTCCGCGAGACGGGTGCGCTCTCGGGCGTCGCGGTGGTGCTGGACACCCGGACCTCCGAGGTGCTGGCGCTGGCCGACTACCCGACCTTCGACGCCAACGACCCCGGTGACGCCGACAAGGCGGACCGGGGCAGCCGTGCCCTGCAGGACGTGTACGAGCCGGGCAGCGTGGCCAAGGTGCTCACCGCGGCCTCCGTGATCGACGCGGGCAAGGTGACGCCGCGGACCAAGATCGAGGTGCCCGAGGTGCTGAAGCGGGGACCGGACACGATCAAGGACTGGTTCGGCCACGGCGACATCCGGCTCACCTTCGCCGGCGTCATCGCCCAGTCGTCCAACATCGGCACCGCGATCGCCGCCGAGCAGTTGACCCACGAGCAGTTCCACGACTACCTGAGTTCGTTCGGGATCGGGGAGCGCACCGGGGTGGCGGTCGGCGGTGAGTCGGCCGGGCTGCTGCCGCCGGCCTCGAGTTGGCTGCCGATCAGCCAGGACACGATCGCCTTCGGTCAGGGCTACTCGGTGAACGCGCTGCAGATGGCGGCCGCGGTTGCCGCGATCGCCAACGGCGGCGTCTACACCGCCCCCACCCTGGTGGAGGGGTTCCTCGAAGGCGACGGAACGGTGGACCCGGCCGACGCGCCGGCGACCCATCGGGTGGTCAGCGAGCGGGCCGCGCGCCAGACCACCGAGATGATGCAGATGGTGACCTCCGACGAGGGCACCGCGCCGATCGCCCAGATCCCCGGCTACCAGGTCGCCGGCAAGACCGGCACCGCGCAGCGGGTCGACCCGGAGAAGGGCGGGTACGCGACCGGCGGCTACACCGTGTCCTTCGCCGGCTTCGCCCCGGCCGACGATCCGCGGATCCTGACCTACGTGGTGCTGCAGAAGCCGTCGTCCAACGTCGGCGGTGGCACCGGCGCCGGCCCGGTCTTCAAAGACATCACCGCCTACGCACTGCAGAAGTACGGCGTGCCGCCGACGAAGGCGCGCACACCCGATCTGCCGCTCACATGGTGAGAGTGGGTAGCCTCTCGCCCGTGTCGGAGCCGCTCATCGGTTCGCGCCCCGAGAATCCGGCGGGGGCGCTGCTGGGGCGTCTCGTGCAGGTGCTGGGCGGCACCCTGGAGTCGGCCGCGGCGCCGGACGCCGACGCGGCCGCCCCCGCGGGCCGGGCGGTCACCGGGATGACGCTGGACTCCCGTTCCGTCCGACCGGGGGACCTGTACGCCGCGGTCCCCGGCAGCCGCGCCCACGGCGCCCGGTTCGTGCCGGACGCGGTGGCGGCCGGTGCTCGGGCGGTGCTCACCGATGCCGAGGGTCTGCGCCGGATCGCCGCCGCCGGCCGGCCCGTACCGGTGTGGGTGGTGGACCGGCCGAGGGCGGTGCTCGGCGGCGCCGCGGCGCAGATCTACGGCCACCCCGCAGCCGGCCTGCGCACGATCGGGGTGACCGGGACCCACGGCAAGACCACCACCTGCTTCCTGCTGGAGGCCGGGCTGGCGGCGGCGGGGGAGACCCCGGCGGTGGTCGGCACGGTCGGCACGCGCATCGCCGGCAACCCCGTGCGGTCCACGCTCACCACGCCGGAGGCGCCGGACCTGCACGCGCTGTTCGCCGTGATGCGCGAGCACGGGGTGACCTCGTGCGCGATGGAGGTGTCCAGCCATGCCCTGGTGATGGGCCGTGTGGACGGGGTGCGCTACGACCTGGCGGTGTTCACCAACCTGGGGCGCGATCACCTCGACTTCCACCGCGACATGGAGGACTACTTCGCCGCCAAGGCGCAGCTGTTCACGGCGCGGCGCGCGGTCCGCGGCCTGGTCAACGCCGACGACCCGTACGGCCGACGGCTGCTGGAGCTGGCGGACGTCCCGCTGGCCACCTTCTCCGCGCAGGGTGCGGCTGCGGACTGGCGGGCCGTGGACCTCGAGCTGTCCGCGGGCGGCTCGCGGTTCACCGTGGTCGGACCGGACGACCGGCGGTTCCCGGTGACGCTGGCCCTGCCGGGCGCCTTCAACGTCGCCAACGCGCTGGCCGCGGTCGCCGCCCTGGGCGAGTCCGGGGTCGACGTGCAGCGTGCCGCGACGGGGCTGACCGGTCTGCGTCAGGTGCCCGGCCGGATGCAGCGGCTCGGCCCCGTGGGCGGGGTGACGGTCGTGGTCGACTACGCCCACAAGCCGGACGCGGTCCGCGCCGCGCTGGCCGCGCTGGCCGAGGTCACCACCGGCCGGCTGGTGTGCGTGCTCGGGGCCGGCGGGGAACGAGACACCGGCAAGCGCCCGCTGATGGGACAGGTCGCGGCCGAGCTGGCCGACGTGCTGGTGGTGACCGACGACAACCCCCGGGGCGAGGACCCGGCGGCGATCCGCGCCGAGGTGCTGGCGGGCGCCCGGCAGGTGCCGGCAGCCGAGCGCGCGCAGGTCAGCGAGATCGGCGACCGGGGCGCGGCGATCCGGACGGCGATCGGGCTGGCGCGTCCTGGCGACACGGTGCTGGTGGCCGGCAAGGGGCACGAACAGGGGCAGGAGGTGGCCGGCGTCGTCCACCCGTTCGACGACCGGGACATCGCGCGGGCCGCCCTCGCCGCCCGGGGCCCCGAGGAGGACCGATGATCGCGATGACGCTCGCCCAGGTCGCTGCCTGCGTTGGCGGGCAGGTGGAGCCGGCGCACGCCGACGTGGTCGTGGACGCGCCGGCGACGGTCGACTCGCGTGAGGTGCCCGCCGGCGGCCTGTTCGTCGCGCTGCCCGGCGCAAGGGTGGACGGCCACGACTTCGCCCAGGCCGCGGTCGAGGCCGGGGCAGCGGGTGTGCTGTGTTCCCGGCCGCTCGGCGACCTGCCCTGTGTGGTGGTGCCGGACGCGGTGCGGGCGCTCGGCCTGCTGGCACAGCACGTACACCGGCGGCTCACCGGCTGCACCACGATCGCGATCACCGGGTCGCAGGGCAAGACCGGCACCAAGGACATGCTGGCCCAGATCACCGAGCGGGCCGGTGCCACCGTGTCGCCACGGGGCAACCTGAACAACGAGATCGGCGTACCCCTCACGGTGTTGCACGCCGACGAGCACACCCGGTTCCTGGTGGTGGAGATGGGCGCCCGAGGCATCGGGCACATCCGCTACCTTGCCGACCTGGTACGCCCCGACGTGGCCGTGGTGCTCAACGTCGGCGTCGCCCACGTCGGCATCTTCGGCAGCCGGGCAGACATCGCCACCGCCAAGCAGGAGCTGGTCGAGGCGCTGCCGGAGGACGGCCTCGCCGTGCTCAACGCCGACGACGACCTGGTCCGCGCGATGGCCAAGGCGACCAGCGCCCGCGCAGTGCTGTTCGGCACCGGGCCGGACGCCGGCGTACGAGCCGCCGACCTCGTGGTGGACGAGGTCGGCCGGCCGGGCTTCACGCTCGGCGCGCCGGGCCAGGACCCGGCGGCGATCCGGCTCGGGATGGTCGGCGAGCACCAGGCGCTGAACGCCGCCGCCGCCGCCGCGGCCGCGCTGGCCGCGGGGGTGGAGTGGGACGACGTGCTCGCCGGGCTGCGTGCGGCCGTGCCCCGCTCCCGGTGGCGGATGGAGGTGCACGAGCGGGACGACGGCGTCACGGTGATCAACGACGCCTACAACGCCAACCCCGACTCGATGCGAGCGGCCCTGAAGACCCTCGCTTCGCTCGGCGCAGGTGGGCGGCGGACGGTCGCCGTGCTGGGCGAGATGCTCGAGCTCGGCGACTCCGCCCGTACCGAGCACGAGGCGCTGGGCACCCTGGTCGTCCGCCTGAACATCTCACGGCTGGTGACGGTCGGCGCCGGGGCGCAGCCCATCCACCTGGCCGCGAGCCTGGAGGGCTCGTGGGGCGAGGAGGCTGTCTTCGTGCCGGACGCCGACGCCGCGGTGGCGTTCCTGCGCGACGACCTGCGGCCCGGTGACGTGGTGCTGCTGAAGGCCTCGCGCGCCGCGGGCCTCGAGCACGTCGCCGACGCGCTGCTGGACGACGGAGCGGACGGATGAGGGCGATCCTGCTGGCGGGTGGGCTGAGCCTGCTGGGCACACTGCTCGGCACCCGGTTCGCCATCGCGGTCCTGGTGGCCAAGGGGTACGGCCAGCTGATCCGCGACGACGGGCCCACCTCCCACCACACCAAGCGGGGCACCCCGACGATGGGCGGCCTGGTCATCATGTGCGCCGTCGTCCTCGGCTACCTGCTCGCCCGGCTGTTCACCGGGCAGACGCCGACCGCGTCCGCGCTGCTGCTGCTGTTCTTGTTCGTGGGGCTGGGCGTGGTCGGGTTCCTCGACGACTTCATCAAGATCTCCAAGCAGCGCAGCCTCGGGTTGCGCAGCAAGGCGAAGTTCGCGGGGCAGACCCTGGTCGCGATCGTGTTCGCCGTGCTTGCGCTGCGGTTCCCCGACGAGAACGGGCGTACCCCCGCCTCCCATGCGATCTCGTTCATCCGCGACCTCGACTTCGAGCTGCCCTGGGTGGCGGTGGTCGTCTTCGTGCTGCTGATGATCGCCGCGGCCAGCAACGGCGTGAACCTCACCGACGGCCTGGACGGCCTGGCCACCGGGGCCTGCACGATGGTGTTCGGCGCCTACACCCTGGTCTGCATCTGGCAGTTCAACCAAAGCTGTGCCGGACCCGGGACCGCTGGCTGCTACGAGACCCGCGACCCCTACGACCTGGCCGTGGTGGCGGCGGCGATCACCGGAGCCTGCTTCGGCTTCCTGTGGTGGAACGCGTCACCGGCCAAGATCTTCATGGGCGACACCGGGTCGCTGTCGCTGGGTGGCGCGCTCGCGGGGATGGCGGTGCTCACCCGCACCGAGATCCTGCTGGTCGTGTTCGGTGGGCTGTTCGTCATCATCACGCTGTCGGTGATCCTGCAGGTCGGGTTCTTCAAGCTGACCGGGGGCAGGCGACTGTTCCGGATGGCACCCCTGCAGCACCACTTCGAGCTCAAGGGCTGGGCCGAGGTCACGATCGTGATCCGGTTCTGGATCATCTGCGGCCTGTGTGTGGCCGCCGGCCTGGGCATCTTCTACGCCGAGTGGGTGGCCGGGGCATGACCGAGCCTGGCTGGCTGGCGGGCGCCGACCGGTCCTCCCCGTGGCCGCAGCTGCACGCGGTGGTGGCCGGCATCGGCGTGTCCGGGTTCGCCGCCGCCGACACCTTGGTGCACCTGGGCGCCCGCGTCACCGTGCTGGACGAGCGTCAGGGGGAGGCCGAGACCGACAAGGCCACCCTGCTGGAGATCCTCGGTGCCGAGGTGCGGCTGGGGCCCGGCGCCGCCGACCGGATGCCCGCCGACGCCGACCTGGTGGTGACGTCGCCGGGCTGGCGGCCCGAGGCGCCGCTGCTGGCCCAGGCCGCGGCGGCCGCCGTGCCCGTCTGGGGTGAGGTCGAGCTGGCCTGGCGGCTGCGCGACCCGGAACACCCCGCCCCCTGGCTGGCGGTGACCGGCACCAACGGCAAAACCACCACCGTCACCATGCTCGAGGCGATGCTGCAGGCGGCGGGCCTGCGCGCCCGGGCGGCCGGGAACGTGGGCACACCGCTGCTGGAGGTGGTGATGGATCCGGAGCCGATGGACGTGCTGGCGGTGGAGCTGTCCAGCTTCCAGCTGCACTGGACCCGGTCGGTGTCCGCGCAGGCCTCGGCGGTGCTCAACATCGCCGAGGACCACGTCGACTGGCACGGCTCGATGAGTGCTTACGCCGAGGACAAGGGCCGGATCTACCAGAACGCGAAGGTGGCGTGCGTCTACAACGTCGAGGACCCGGTCACCGAGCAGCTGGTGCGGGACGCCGACGTCCAGGAGGGCTGCCGGGCGATCGGCTTCACCCTGGGGGTGCCCGCTGTCGGCATGCTCGGCGTCGTGGACGGGACGCTCGCCGACCGGGCCTTCGTCGACGACCGGCAGACGCACGCCGCCGAGCTCGGCACCGTCGCGGAGCTGCCGGTCGCAGGCCCGCACAACGTCGCCAACGCGCTGGCCGCGGCCGCGCTCGCCCGCGCCCACGGGGTCCCACCGGTGGCGGTGCGCGACGGGCTGCGGGCGTTCCGGCCCGGAGCGCACCGGGTGGTCCTGGTCGGCAGCACCGGTGGCGTGGACTACGTGGACGACTCCAAGGCCACCAATCCACACGCCGCCAGCGCCTCGCTCCGCGCGTACGACCCGGTGGTGTGGATCGCCGGCGGACTGGCCAAGGGCGCCACGTTCGAGGACCTGGTACGCGACGTGCACCCGCGGCTGCGCGCGGTGGTGCTGATCGGCCGCGATCGCGACCTGATCGCCGACGCTTTGCGGCGACACGCGCCGAAGGTCCCCGTGATCGACGTTGCGGGGACCGACACTGACGTGATGGACCGTGCCGTCGCGGCCGCCGCACGGGCCGCCCAGCCGGGCGACACCGTGCTGCTGGCTCCTGGCTGCGCGTCCATGGACCTGTTCGACAACTACGCCGCCCGCGGCGACGCGTTCGCCGCGGCGGTGCGCCGCCGCAGCACGGGCGGGTGAGCCGCCGACGCCAGGAAGGAGCCGGGTGACCACCACGTCGGAGCGGCCGGGGGCGGGCCGGGACGTGCCCAGCGGGAGCCGGCGGCCGGTGACCGGCCGGGTCTCGACCCGACGGCGGGAGCGGGGCCGGGACAGCGCACCGGCCGGTTTCGCCGGCGTGCTGCACGACTACCTCGACCGGCCGCTGACCAGCTTCCACCTGGTTCGGGGGGTCAGCGCGCTGCTGCTGGCGCTCGGCCTGTTGATGGTGCTGAGCGCGTCCAGCGTCGAGTCCTGGTACGACACCGGAAACTCCTACTCGGTGTTCGCCCGGCAGGCATTGTGGGTGGCGATCGGCCTGCCGTGCGCCTGGATCGCCTCGCGCATCCCGCTGCCCACGATCCGTCGCCTGGCCGCGCTGGGCCTGCTGATCAGCGTGGTGCTGCTGGTGCTGACCTACCTGCCCGGCTTCGGGATCGAGGTGAACGGCAACCGCAACTGGCTGTCGTTCGGCGGCCCGATCCGGCTGCAGCCGTCCGAGCTCGCCAAGTTGACGCTGGTGCTGTGGCTGGCGCACGTGTTCGCGGCCAAGGGCAGGCGGGTCCGCGGCTGGCGCGGCCTGCTGGTCCCCGCCGCCCCGGTGGCGATCCTGGTCGCCGGGCTGGTGGTCGGACAGAACGACCTCGGGACCGCGCTGGTGCTGTTCGCGATCGTGCTGGGCATGGTGTGGGTGATCGGGGCCCCCGGGAAGCTGTTTGCCGGTGGGCTGGTCGCCGTCGGGTCGCTGGCGGTGTTCCTCGCCTCGCTCGAGACCACCCGGGTGGAACGACTGATCAACTTCACCAACCCGTTCTCCGACTACGACAACACCGGCTGGCAGGCGGCGCACGGCTTCTTCGCGCTGGCCAACGGCGGCTGGTGGGGCGTCGGTCTGGGGGCCAGCACCCAGAAGTGGGAGGGCAAGCTGCCGGAGGCGCACAACGACTTCATCTTCGCGATCATCGGCGAGGAGCTCGGCCTGTTCGGGGCCATGGTGGTGCTGCTGCTGTTCGCGTTGCTGGCCTACGCCGGTATGCGGATCGCCACTCGGTCCACCTCGATGTTCGGCACCTTCACCGCCGCCGGCATCACGATCTGGCTGACTGTGCAGGCGATGATCAACATCGGCATGGTGCTCGGCCTGCTCCCGGTGATCGGCATCCCGTTGCCGCTGGTGTCCTACGGCGGGTCGGCGCTGCTGCCGACCATGGTGGCGCTCGGGCTGCTGGTCAACATCGCCAAGACCGAGCCGGGGGCCGCGGCCGCCTGGCGGGCGCAGCACCGGCAGGGTTTCGCCCGGCGCTGGGGCCTGGTCCGTCCGCGCGACTCCGAGGTGCCGCAGCGGGACGGGCGATGACCCTGCGCGTGCTGATGGCCGGCGGTGGCACCGCCGGGCACACCTCACCGCTGATCGCCACCGCCGACGCGCTGCGCCGGCGGTCGGCGGACGTCGAGATCACCGCGCTCGGCACCGAGCGCGGCATCGAGGTGCGTGTGATCCCGGAAGCCGGGCTGCCGCTGGAGTTGATCCCGCCGGTGCCGCTGCCCAGGCGGCCCACGCCCGACCTGCTGCGGGTGCCCGGCCGGCTGCTCGCGGCGGCCCGGGCGACCGGCCGCGTCTTCGACAAGGTGCGTCCCGACGTCGTCGTCGGCTTCGGCGGGTACGTGTCGATGCCGGCGTACTTGGTGGCCCGTCGACGCCGGGTGCCGCTGGTGGCCCATGAGGGCAACGCGCTGCCCGGGATCGCGAACCGGTTCGCGGCCCGCTTCTGCACCGACCACGTGGCGACCTCGTTCCCGGACACCCCGATCCGGCACGGCCAATACGTCGGGCTGCCGATCAGGCGGCTGGTGTCCACCCTGGACCGGCCGACGTTGCGCGCCGAGGGCCGCGGTTTCTTCGGGCTCGTCCCCGACCGGCCGACGCTGCTGGTGACCGGCGGGTCGCAGGGCGCCCGGCGGATCAACCAGGCGGTCGCGGGTGCGCAGCGGGCGCTGGCCGACGCCGGCGTGCAGGTGTTGCACGTCCGTGGGCCGAAGGGTGAGGTCGACGTGCAGCCGCGACCCGGTGACCCGCCCTACGTCGTCGTTCCCTACGTCGACCGGATGGACCTGGCCTACGCCGCCGCCGACGCCACCGTGTGCCGGTGCGGCTCCAACACGGTGACCGAGGTGTCGTCGGTCGGGCTGCCGGCTGTCTACGTGCCGCTGCCGCACGGCAACGGTGAACAGGCGCTGAACGCCCGTTCGGTGGTCCAGGCCGGAGGGGCGTTGCTGGTCCCGGACGCCGAGCTGACCGCGGAGTGGGTCGCCCGCGAGCTGCCGCCGCTGCTCACCGACCCCGGACGGCTGGCGGTGATGAGCGCGGCCGCCGAGGGCCTGCTGCGCCGCGACGCCGACGAGCGGCTGGCGGACCTGGTCATCGAGGTCGCGGACCGGCGATGAGGATCCCCGTCCCCGAGCAGCGGCTGTCGGCCGACCAGCTGGGCCGAGTGCACTTCGTCGGCATCGGCGGGGCCGGTCTGTCCGGCATCGCCCGGATCATGCTGGCCCGTGGCATCACGGTGACCGGCACCGACGCGGTGGACAGCCCGACGCTGACGGCGCTGCGCGCGCTCGGCGCCACCTGTGTCGCCGGGCACGACCCGGCGTTGGTGCGTGCCGCGGACACGGTGGTCGTCTCCACGGCGGTCGCGGAGTCCGACCCCGAGGTGGCCGAGGCGCGTCGGCTCGGCCTGCGGCTGCTCCCACGGTCGGCGGCGCTGGACTCGGTGATGCACGCACACCGCGTGCTTGCCGTGGCCGGCACCCACGGCAAGACCACCACGACCTCGTTGCTCGCCGAGGCGCTGATCGCCTGCGACGCCGACCCGTCGTACGCGATCGGCGGCGAGCTCACCGCCAGCGGCGTCAACGCGCACCAGGGCAGCGGGGAACTGTTCGTCGCCGAGGCCGACGAGAGCGACGGCGCGTTCCTGGTGTACTCCCCGTTCGCCGCCGTCATCACCAACGTCGAGGCCGACCACCTCGACAACTACGGCACGGTCGAGGCCTACGCCGAGGCGTTCGAGCAGTTCCTGGACCGGATCGACGACGACGGGTTCTGCGTCTGCTGTGTCGACGACCCCGGCGCGGACCGGCTCGCCGACGAGGCCACCTCCAGGGGGCTGGCCACGGTCACCGTGGGCCGACGCGACGACGCGGACCTGCGGATCACCGACCTCGACGTCTCCGGAGGCGGGTCGCGGTTCGAGGTCACCTGGAACGGTTCGCCGCTCGGGCCGGTGACGCTGCGGATCCCCGGCGAGCACTACGTCCTGGACGCCGGCTGCGCGCTGGCCGCCGGGCTGCGGCTCGGCTTCGACTTCGGCTGCCTGCGCGACGGCCTGCAGCGGTTCGCCGGCACCAGGCGGCGGATGGAGCTCAAGGGCGAGGCGGCCGGCGTCCGCGTCTACGACAGCTACGCCCACCACCCGACCGAGATCGCCCGCGACATCGAGGCCGCCCGCTCCCTGGTCGGCGCCGGCCGGCTGGTCGTGTGCTTCCAGCCGCACCTGTTCAGCCGTACCCGTCAGTTCGCGGTTGAGATGGGTGCGGCGCTGGGCGCGGCGGACTCGGTGGTGCTGATGGATGTCTACCCCGCCCGCGAGCAGCCGCTGCCCGGGGTGGACGGCCGGCTGGTCGCCGACCGGGTGCCGCTGCCGGCCGATGACGTGCGGTTCGAGCCCGACCCCGCGCAGGTGCCGGTCCGGCTGGCACAGCTGGCGGGTCCAGGCGATCTGGTCCTGACCCTGGGCGCGGGTGACGTCACCCGGATCGGGCCGCTGGTGCTGGACGAGCTGAGGAGGAGAGCGTGAGCCGTTCCCGGTCGACCGAGCGGATCTTCTCCCGCCGGCAGTGGGCGCGCCGGTGGCGGGACTGGCGCCGCACCGTGCTGGTCGCGCTGCTGGCCGGTGTGCTCGGCGGCGCCGTCTGGCTGGTGTTCTTCTCCTCGGTGCTGTCGGTGGACCGGGTCACGGTGGCCGGCACGCAGACCTTGACCAGGCAGCAGGTGCTCGCCGCAGCCGACATCACGCCCGGCCGGCCGCTCGCCCGGGTCGACCTCGATGCCACCCGGCAGCGGATCGAGCAGGTGCCGACCGTGCACGACGCGGAGGTGCGACGCCAATGGCCGCACACGGTGACGATCACCGTGAACGAGCGGCAGCCGGTGGCGGTCGTCGCGCACGACGGGCGGCTCACGCTGGCCGACGACGAGGGCGTGCTCTACCGCCAGGTGCGCCAGGCTCCCAAGGGCCTGCCGCGCATCGAGACCCGGGACGAGCGTGCCGCCACGGAGGCGGCCCGGGTGGTCGCCACCCTGCCGGGCCGGGTCGCGGACCGGGTCCAGCGGATCGAAGCGCCGACCATGGACTCGATCACGCTGACCCTGGAGGGCGGCCGCCGGGTGGTGTGGGGGAGCGCAGCGGAGTCGCGGACCAAGGCCGACGTGGTCGCCGCGCTGATCAAGCACGACGGCGGACAGATCGACGTCAGCGTCCCGTCCAAGCCCATCGTCGACGCCGGCTGACTCGGGCGGTCGCGCTCCTAGACTGAGCGGGTGGCTGTCGCGCTGAGCCTGCTGGACGGGGTCCGCTGGCACGGTGAACAGGTGGCGGGGGAACGCGCCCAGGCCCTGCTCGCCGCGCTCGCCGCCACCGACCGCGCTGTCCCACGGCGGCTGCTGATCGGCGCGGTGTGGGGTGACGAGCCCCCCGCGAACGCGGACAAGGCACTGCAGGTGCTGGTGTCCCGGGTGCGCGCCGCCTGCGGCAGCGACAGCGTGGTGCGGATCGGCGAGGGCTACCGGCTGGGGCTCGGCACCGACGAGGTGGACAGCCGGCTGCTCGCGCACACCGTCGCCGCCGCCGTACGGACGTTGGACGACGACGCCACCGAGGCCGCGCGGCTGGCGGCGACGGCGCTGCGGCTGAGCGCCCAGCTGCAGCCGCCAGCGGCCGCGGACGGGCCGCTGGCGGAGCTGCGGCGCGAGGCGTCGTCGGCGCGGCGGGTGGCCGAGGTGGTCGCCGCCCGGGCCGACAGCCGGATCGGCCGGCACACCGACGCGCTGCCGGAGCTGGAGCGGGAGGCCGACCAGCGCCCCGGGGACGAGTCGCTGCTGGCCGACCTGCTGCGCAGTGAGGCGGCGACCCGCGGGCCCGCGGCCGCCCTGGCCCGCTACGAGCGCTATCGCGAGCGGCTGCGCGACCAACTCGGCAGCGACCCGGGCCCGGCGCTGCAGCGGCTGCATCGTGACCTGCTGGCCGCCGACCACCCGGTCCGGGCCGGCCTCCGGTTCGAGTCCACGGCTCTGGTCGGCCGGGATGCCGACGTCACCCGGCTGCGCGGGCTGCTCGCGGAGTCCCGGGTGGTCTCGATCGTGGGGCCTGGCGGCATCGGCAAGACCAGGCTGGCCCACGTCTTGGGGCGGGTGGCCACCGAGCCGGTCGTCCGGTTCGTCGAGCTGGTCGGCGTCACCTCGCCCGCCGACCTGGAGGCAGAGGTCGGGTCCGCGCTGGGCATCCGGGAGTCGCTGAGCAGCCGGCGGACGCTGGAGCCGGACCGTGCCTGGGACCTGCGCGGCAGGATCGCCGAGCAGCTCGACCGGGCGCCCACGCTGCTGATCCTGGACAACTGCGAGCACCTGGTGGCCGCGGTCGCCGACCTGGTGGCCTACCTGGTCGCGGTCACCCAGGACCTGCGAGTGGTGACCACCACTCGCGCGCCGTTGGCGATCAGCGCCGAGCGGGCCTACCCGCTGGCGGTGCTCGGCCTCGATGACGCCACCGAGCTGTTCCGGCAGCGGGCGATCGCCGCGCGACCCGACGTGGTCCTGCCGGGCCCGGTCGTGGCCGAGCTGGTCAGCGCGGTGGACGGCTTGCCGTTGGCGATCGAGCTGGCCGCGGCCAAGGTCCGGGTGATGTCGGTGGCCGACATCGTGGCGCGGTTGGCGGACCGCTTCGCGCTGCTGCGTGGTGGCGACCGGAGTGCGCCGGACCGGCACCAGACCCTGGTCGCGGTGATCGAGTGGTCGTGGAACCTGCTGGACGAACCGGCCCGCCGGGCCCTGCGGCGGCTGTCGGTGTTCGCCGACGGGTTCGGTCTGGACGCGGCCGAAGCCCTGCTTGGTGCCGGGGCGCTGGACGCCGTGCAGACGCTGACCGACCAGTCCCTGCTCGGCGTGCGGGAGACGCCCGGCGGAGTGCGTTACCGGATGCTGGAGACGGTGCGGGAGTTCGGCCGGATGCACCTGGATGCTGCCGGGGACACCGCGTCGGCCACGGCTGGGCAACGCGACTGGGCGATCGGCTACGCCGACCGGCACTCCCGCGACCTGTGGGGGAGCGGCCAGTTCGGCGCCATCGACGCACTGGAGTGGGAGGAGGGCAACCTCGCCGATGTCGTGCACCGGGCGCTGTCCGGGCACGATCCCGCAACCGTGGTACGAATCCTGGCAGCGCTCGGGCCGTACTGGTCCATCCGCGGCGAACACGGCCGGATGCTGGCGCTCGGCCCGGACGTCGTGGACGTCCTGGAGGGGTGGCTCCCGGCGCCCGGGGAGATGGATGCGGCGCAGGCCGCGGTCGGTACCGCGCTGCTCAACATGATGGTGTCCTCGTCGGAGCAGGTGGAGCGGCTCAGCGGCCTGCTGGCCGCCCTCGCCGCGCACGAGCCGCCGGCGCCCGGCACGCCGGCCGACCCGTGGGCGGCGCTGGTGCGGGTGGTTGTCGCAGCGGGAACGGACGGGCCCCACGCGAGCCGGCAGGTGGCGCGGTTGACCGACGATGCCGACCCCCGGGTGGCCGCGGTGGCGTTGCAGTGGTGGAGCCACGAACTGGAGAACGCCGGGGACCTGGACGGCGCCATCGCCGCAGCCGAGCGGTCGCTGGCGCTGGTGACCGACCAGGACGGGCCCTGGGTACGTGCCAGCATGCAGTGCCTACTGGCCCACCTGTACCTGCAGACGGGCCGGCTCGATACGGCCGTCACCGATGCCGAGGAGGCGCTGCCGGTGCTCGAGCGGCTCGGCGCCGTCGACGACTGCCAGCAGCTGCGGTCGGTGCTGGTGCACGCGATGATCGCATCCGGTGACCTGGCCGCGGCACAGCAGGAGCTGGAGTTGCTGGAGCGCGCGGAGATCGCCGGGGGAGGGTTCCGGGGCCGGCTGGTCGTCCAGCTGGGCCGGGCGGAACTCGATCTGGCCAGGGGTGAGTGTCGGGCCGGGATCCGGCGGCACTTGGAGGGGCTGGACACGCTGCGGGCGGTGACGTTGCCCGGGGTCCGGTCGACCGGCGGCGAGCCGTGGCTGCTGTTCGGTGAGGCGACGGCGCTCACCGCACTCGCTCATTACGGGACGGATGCCGACGAGGCGGTGGCACGTGAGCTGTTCGCCAGCGTCCGGGACCGGCTGCGCAGCGTGTTGGAGCCCGGGTTCGCGCACCTGGACTTCCCGGTGTCGGGGACGGTGCTGCTCGCGCTGGGGAGCTGGGGGCTGCTGCGCGACACCATGCCGGTCGGCGACGCCGTCCGGCTGCTGGCGCTGGCGGTGCGGTTCGGGTACAGCCGCCCGATGCCGACCCTGGCCTGGGAGCGGATCTCGCCGGTCGCGGAGCAACGTGCCCCCGGGCGGCTGGCCATGCTGGCCGAGGAGTTCGGTGAACGGCGCGGCCCGCAGCTCCTCGACCAGGCGCGAGCCGCGGTCGAGAAGCTGCGGGTCGGCTGACCCGGGGGTGCGTGTGCCTCACAGGTGGCGGCGGTAGGACCAGGTGGCCAGCGGTACGAAGATCGCGATCACCGCGGCGCAGGCCAGGATCGTCCAGCCGACCTGTCCGGTCAGTGCGCCGTGGTTGGCCAGGTCGCGGGTGGCCGAGACCAGATGCGACACCGGGTTGACCTTCACGAACGCGGCCAGCCAGCCCGGCAGCGAGTCCACCGGGACGAAGGCGTTGGACAGGAAGGTCAGCGGGAACAGGATCATCATCGAGATGCCCTGCACGCTCTGCGCGCTGCCAGCGATGGTCCCGACCCAGGTGAACACCCATGCCAGCGCCCAACCGGTCAGCACGGTGAGCAGCACCGCGGCCAGCACCCCCAGGATCCCGCCGGCCGGGCGGTACCCGATCGCCAAACCGATGCCGACGGTCAGCGTGGCGGCGATCGCGTAGCGCAGCAGGTCGGCCACCATCGGGCCGGCCAGCGGCGCGATCCGGGACATCGGCAGGGACTTGAAGCGGGCGAACACGCCCTTGTCCAGGTCCTCGCGCAGTTGCACGCCGGTCGCCATGCATGCGGTGAGAACGGTCTGCGCCATGATCCCGGGAATCATCAGGGGCAGGTACGAACCGACGTCGCCGGAGATCGCCCCGCCGAAGATGTAGGCGAACATCACCGTGAACAGCAGCGGCTGCACGATCACGTCGAAGAACTGCTCGGGGTTGCGCAGCATCCGGAGCAGCGCTCGCCAGGCCATCGTCATCGTCTGGCTGACGGTCTCGCCGGGGCTGACCCGGGGTCGGGTCGCAGCCACCGCGGCCCAGGGGTCCACCGTGGTCGTGGGCCGGTTCGGGCGGTCGGCCGGTTCGGTGGTGGCGACGTGCCCCGGGTGAGTCGTCGTCGTTGCGGTGCTGGTCATCGCCTGGCTCCTTCCTGCGTTCCGGTGTCGCTGGTGTGGTCGGTGCTCGGGTTCGTGTCCCGGTTCGTGTCCCGGTTCGTGTCCCGGTTCGTGTCCCGGTTCGTGTCCCGGTTCGTGTCATGGCCGGTGAGCGCCAGGAAGACCTCGTCCAGCGAGGGCTTGTCGACGCTCACCGACGTGACCGACACGCCGGTCTGCCGCAGCGCGATCAGCACGTCCGCGGCGTTGTCCGCGGCGGCCAGGGGCACGGTCAGTCGCCCCCCGGGCGCCGCCGCGGGCTGGACGCCGAGCAGCCGCCGGACCACCTGCAGCGCCGCCGGCTCGTCGGCGTCGTCCGCCAGCCGCAGCTGGAGCGTGGCTGTCCCCACGGACGACTTGAGCTCCTCCGGCGTGCCCTCGGCAACCTTGTGGCCGCGGTCGATCACCGCGATCCGGTCGGCCAGCTGGTCGGCCTCGTCCAGGTACTGGGTGGTGAGCAGCACCGTGCAGCCCTGCTCGGCGAGCCCGCGGATCGTGTCGTACATCCGGCCGCGGGTGCGTGGGTCGAGGCCGGTGGTCGGCTCGTCCAGGAAGATCAGCGGTGGTCGGGTGATCAGGCTGGTGGCCAGGTCCAGTCGCCTACGCATGCCGCCGGAGAACTCCGCCAGCGGTTTGTCGGCAGCGTCCTCCAGCGCGAACTGCTCGAGCAGCTCGCGCCCGGTCCGCGACGCCACCTTGGACGAAAGCCCCTGCAACCGGCCGAACAGCCAGAGGTTCTCGGTGGCGGTGAGGCCCTCGTCCACCGAGGCGTACTGCCCGGTCACGCCGATCAGCTGCCGGACCCGGTGCGGCTCTCGCTGCACGTCCACGCCGAACACCTCGGCCTGTCCCGCGTCGATCGACAGCAACGTGGCCAGCATGCTGAGCATGGTGGTCTTGCCCGCGCCGTTGGGACCGAGCACACCGAAGATCGCGCCCGGGCGGACCTGCAGGTCGATTCCGTCGACGGCCCGGAACGAGCCGAACGACTTGACCAGGCCGCGTGCCTCGACGGCGAACCCGGAGCCGTGCCCCTCGGTCGGGTGGCGGCTGCGTGTGCGTGCGGCTGCCCGGCCCGTGCGGTGGCGCGGGCCGGAGCGGCCGGCTGCCTCG
>CAZNCE010000012.1:29755-36772 GCA_964571285.1 uncultured Nocardioidaceae bacterium
CGCGGTTTCATCGGCCGGCGGGCCGGTTTCGGGACACGTCTCACAAGGCAGGTTTCGCGCCAGGTTGGTGGACAGGGTTTCGGGGTCTCGGAGCGGGTCGGCGAGGGGTTGCGGGGCCGTCGCTCGGTCGTGCTGCTGGACGGGTTTCGGCAGTGTCGGTGCGGAAATCCGGCACCCGTCGGCGTGTGACTTGTGGGCGGGCAGACGGCTGCCGTAGGTTGCTGCCCAACGCTCAGGTTGACATAACGATAACCCTGTAGTTGAGGGTGAGGGTTGCGTCGATCGAGCGATGTCCTGGATCGGTCCAATCGAGAGGCACTCGTCGTGGCAGCACCGCAGAACTACCTCGCGGTCATCAAGGTCGTCGGCATCGGCGGCGGCGGCGTCAACGCGGTCAACCGGATGATCGAAGTCGGTCTTCGGGGGGTGGAGTTCATCGCGATCAACACCGACGCCCAAGCCCTGCTGATGAGCGACGCCGACGTCAAGCTCGACATCGGGCGTGAACTCACCCGCGGGCTCGGCGCCGGAGCGAACCCGGAGGTCGGCGGCAAGGCTGCCGACGACCACTCCGAGGAGATCGAGGAGGTCCTCAAGGGGGCCGACATGGTGTTCGTCACCGCTGGGGAAGGCGGTGGCACGGGCACCGGCGGTGCTCCCGTGGTCGCACGGATCGCGCGGTCGCTCGGCGCTCTGACCATCGGCGTGGTCACCCGGCCGTTCGCGTTCGAGGGTCGCCGGCGGGCGAACCAGGCCGAGGAGGGCATCTTGGCGCTGCGCGAGGAGGTCGACACGCTGATCGTGATCCCCAACGACCGGCTGCTGTCGATCAGCGACCGCAACGTCAGCATGCTGGACGCGTTCAAGCAGGCCGACCAGGTGCTGCTGCAAGGTGTCTCGGGCATCACCGATCTGATCACCACCCCGGGGTTGATCAACCTCGACTTCGCCGACGTCAAGTCGGTGATGGCCAACGCCGGATCGGCGCTGATGGGCATCGGCTCGGCCCGCGGCGACGACCGGTCGGTCGCGGCCGCGGAGATGGCCGTGTCCAGCCCGCTGCTCGAAGCCTCGATCGACGGCGCGCACGGCGTGCTGCTGTCGATCGCCGGTGGCTCGGACCTGGGTCTGTTCGAGATCAACGAAGCCGCCGCGCTGGTGTCCGAGGCCGCGCACGCGGAGGCCAACATCATCTTCGGCGCGACGATCGACGATGCCCTGGGCGACGAGGTCCGGGTGACCGTGATCGCGGCCGGCTTCGACGGCGGCATGCCGAAGCGTCGCGACCAGGCCCAGCCGGTGCTGCGCCGGGACACCGGCGATCCCACCCAGGGGCGAACCGCCGACGAGGTGGCCGCCTCGTCCCGGGGCCCGGACGAGCCCGGCCCGGTGCGGCAGGCGCCGTTCGGCCAGTCGCGGGGCGCGCAGCCGGCTGCCCCGGGCGCCGGCGCCGCTCCGTCCAGCCCGCAGCCGGCGGGCGCCGCCGGCGATGCCGCGGGCGAACAGGGCGGTGGCCCGTCCGGCGGCGCACAGTCGGCTCAGGGTGCTGGGCAGCGCTCCGGCGACGCCGACGGCCCGGGCCGCGCCACCGGACGGCGGCAGCCGAAGCCCGTGCAGTTCGACGACCCGAACGACCTCGACGTGCCCGACTTCTTGAAGTAGGGCAGCGGTTGTTCAGCTTCCGCCAGACGCTGGCCGGCGTCACCGTGGCGTTCACCGACCGGCATGGCGGAGTCAGCGACGGGCCGTTCCACTCGCTCAACCTCGGCTCCGCCTCCGGTGACTCAAGGAACGCCGTCGAGCACAATTTCGCCTTGCTGGCAACGGAGATCAACGTCGATCCACGTCGACTGGTGCGGATGAACCAGGTGCACGGTGCGGACGTGGCGGTGATCACCGGCCCCGTCGCAGCAGGCGATCGGCCCTGGGCGGACGCGATGGTCACCGACCGGTCGGCGCTGGCGCTCACGGTCCGGGTCGCCGACTGCGTGCCGGTGCTGTTCGCCGACCCGGTGGCCGGTGTCATCGGCTGCGCGCACGCCGGCCGGCCCGGCGTGGCGAGCGGTGTGGTCCCGGCCACGGTCCGCGAGCTCCGTGCCCTGGGGGCGGACGACCTCACCGCCTGGGTGGGGCCGCACGTGTGCGGGGGCTGCTACGAGGTCCCCGAGCAGATGCGCGACGAGGTCGCCGCGCGGGTGCCGGAGAGCTACGCCACCACCACTTGGGGCACCCCGTCGTTGGACCTGGGAGCCGCGGTCCGCGCCCAGCTGACGGCGGCCGGGTGCCGGGTCGTCGACGCGGCCGCGTGCACGCGTGAGTCCGCGGACCTGTACTCCTACCGACGCGACGGGACCAGGTCCGGCCGCCTGGCCGGCGTGGTCGTCCGTACCCCTTCCGACGTGGATCGCGAGGGCCGGCCGGACCGGGTGGTCCGATGACCGCCGACCAGACCGCGCGACGCCGGGAACTGGCCGCCGGACTGGCCGCGGTCCACGACCGGATCCGGTCCGCCTGCGCGTCCGCGCAGCGCCCCGAGGACGACGTGGCGCTGATCGTGGTGACCAAGACCTGGCCCGCGGAGGACGTCCGGCTGCTCGCCGGGTTGGGCGTGACCGACGTGGGGGAGAACCGGCACCCGGAGGCCGGCGAGAAGCACGCCGCCAGCCGCGACCTGGGACTGACGTGGCACTTCGTGGGCGCGCTGCAGACCAACAAGGCGGCGGCGGTCGCCCGCTACGCCGACGTGGTGCACTCGGTCGACCGGCCCAAGCTGGTCCGCGCGCTGAGCCGCGGCGCCGAGGCCGCCGGCCGCCACCTGGACTGCCTGCTGCAGGTCAGCCTGGACCCGCCGGACGACCGCCGGGGCCGCAGCGGTGCCGCGCCCGAAGACATACCCCGCCTGGCGGGCGTCGTGGCCGGGCTCCCGCACCTACGGGTGGCCGGAGTGATGGGGATCCCGCCGCTGGGCGGTGACCCGGTGGCGGCGTTCGCCCGGCTGGCCGAGAGCTCGCAACGGCTCCGGACCGAACACCCGGACGCGGGCTGGATCTCGGCCGGGATGAGCGCGGACCTGGAACCGGCCATCGCGGCGGGTGCGACACACGTGCGTGTCGGGAGCGCGATTATGGGGCGGCGTGACGATGCTCCGGTAGTGTCGTCCGCGGCGAACACGGCAAGCGGAGGTCAGTGAATCATGGCGGGCGCGATGCGCAAGGTGGGTGTCTATCTCGGGCTGGTCGAGGACACCGACCGCTACGACGACGACTTCGACGAGTACGACGAGGCGGGCGCCTCGCGCGGTGCCGTTCGCGAGTCCGGCCGGGACGCGGGCCCGCGGCCGGTGCAGGCGGTCGGGGCTGAGCCGGTCGCCAACCTGGCCGAGCGCCGCCGCCCGGCCTCGGTGACCGCGGAGCCGTCCCGGATCGTCACCTTGCACCCCCGGACGTACAACGAGGCCCGCACCATCGGCGAGAACTTCCGCGACGGCGTCCCGGTGATCATGAACCTCACCGACATGGACGACGCCGACGCCAAGCGACTGGTCGACTTCGCGGCCGGCCTGATCTTCGGGGTTCGCGGCTCCATCGAGCGGGTCACCAACAAGGTGTTCCTGCTCTCGCCGCCCAACGTCACCGTGACCGCAGAGGACAAGCAGCGGATCGCCGAGGGCGGCTTCTTCAACCAGTCCTGAGCGGACGTCCGTACCCGGCAGCCCACCTCCGTGGTGGCGCTGCCGTCCGGCTACCCGGGCCGGTCGCTTGGCGGTCCGGATACGATTTCAGATGCCGGTCGGTGAGCGCACCGACCGGACGGGCCGCCGTTGGTAGCAGGAGACCTCAGTGCATCTAGTCGGGAGCATCATCGAGCTGGTGCTGTGGATCGCGCTGGCCCTGCTGCTGATCCGGTTCGTGGTCGACTGGGTGCAGGTGTTCGCCCGGTCCTGGACGCCGTCCGGGCCGCTGCTGGTGGTGCTGGAAGGGGTCTACACCGCCACCGACCCGCCGCTAAGGGCGTTGCGCAAGGTGATTCCGCCGCTGCGGTTCGGTGGTATCGCCCTCGATCTCTCGTTCATGGTGCTGCTGCTGATCTGCTGGCTGCTGCTGCAGATCAACCGCTCGCTGTTGCTCACCTGACGTCGGCGGCCCGGCCGGGGACGCTTCGCAGCCGCCCGGATACGGGCCGCGCAGGTCCGTCGCGCCGATTGTGGGGCCGGCCGGGCGATTGGGTACCGTGACGCTGGACAAAACCCGCAAGCCGTGTCGACAAGTTGAGGTGAAGCCATGCCGCTGACTCCCGAGGACGTGCGCAACAAGCGCTTTACCCCCGTGCGCCTGCGCGAGGGGTACGACATGGGAGAAGTGGACCAGTTCCTCGACGAGGTCGAAGCGACGATCGAGGCGCTGACCAGCGAGAACGGCGAGCTGCGCAGCAAGCTCGAGGCGGCCCAGGGCGGACGGCCCGTCGCCCCGGCGGCCACGTCCGAGGAGCCCGCCGCCAAGCCCACCGAGCCCGCCGCGAAGGCCGAGGAGGCGCCGGCCAAGCCGGCCGCTCCGGCCACCGTCGGCGAGGCGTCCACGGCCGCCGCGCGGCTGTTGGAGATCGCCACCCGCAACGCGGACGAACTGGTCGAGGACGCCAAGAGCCAGGCGGACAAGATCGTCGGCGACGCGCGGAGCACGGCCGAGCGGGTCGAGACCGAGGCCAAGGCCAAGGCGGACAAGGTCGAGTCCGACGCCCGCACCCGATCCGAGCGGCTGGACGAGGAGACCGCCGAGCGTCGCACCCAGCTGCTCGGCCAGCTGGAGAGCCAGCGCTCCGACCTCGCCCGCGAGGTCGAGGAGCTCAAGACGTTCGAGCGGGAGTACCGCTCGCGGCTGAAGGCCTACTTCGAGGAGCAGTTGCAGGCGTTGGAAGGCCAGCCCTCCGCCGCCCCCGGCGACCTGCCGCGCCCGTCCGGCCCTGCCGAGGTCACCGGTCAGGAGTCCGGCACCGGCGACCAGGGCGACTCCGCCGCGGAGCGGTCCGAGGGTGGCCCGGCAGCCGACGGTCAGCCCACCGGCGAGCAGCCCGGCGAACAGGATGCGGCCGGCCGCCGGCTGCGCTCGCTGCTCGGCGAGGACGGCTGACCGACCGGCGGGTCAGGGCCGCTGGGCGCGCTCCAGCCAGAACGTAAGGTCCAGCGACTCGTCCGAGTGCGGGGTCGGCCCGTCCGGGGCGGTCGCGCCGTCCGACTGCTCGGTCACCGCCACCGCGAGCACCTCCGCGGAGATCGCCTCGGTGTGGTCGCGCAGCGCCGCGGCGGTATCGCCGCCGGCCCGCCACCACAGCCGGATCCGGTCGGTCACCTCCAGCCCGGACGCCTTGCGCGCCTCCTGCACCAGCCGGATGACCTCACGGGCGGTGCCGGCGCGGACCAGCTCGGGGCTGAGCTCCAGGTCCAGCGCCACGGTCTCGCCCTGGTCGTTGACCACCGACCAGCCCTCGCGGGGCCGCTCGGTGACGATCACCTCGTCCGCGGCCACCGTGGTCGGCTCGCCCTCCACGTCGAGCTGCGCCGACCCGTCGGTGCCGAGCGCGTGCGCCAGCGCCCGTGCGTCGGCGGCGGCGATCGCGGCCGCGACCACCGGCGTCTGCTTGCCGAACCGCTTGCCCAGGGCGCGGAAGTTGGCCTTCGCGGAGAAGTCCACCAGGTCCGCCTCGGCGTCGGCGAGTGAGTCCAGCGAGCCGATGTTCAACTCCTCGGCCACGTCGCTGCGCAGCTCCGGCGGCAGCGCCGTCCACGAGGCGGAGCCGATCAGCGCCCGGCGCAGCGGCTGCCGGGTGCGCATCTTCGCCTCCGCCCGGGCCGAGCGCCCGAGCTCCACGATCCGGCGGGCCAGCGCCATCTGACCGGCCAGCTCCTGGTCCGCCGCGTCGGGGTCGTGCCGCGGCCAGGCCGCCAGGTGCACCGACTCGGCGGCGTCCGGATCCGCCGGGCGCACCACGTCCTGCCACACCTTCTCGGTGATGAACGGCACCAGCGGCGCGAGCAGCCGGGTCAGCACGTCCAGCGTCTGGTGCATGGTGGCCAGGGCCGCCGGGTCGCCGTTCCAGAACCGGCGGCGGGACCGGCGGACGTACCAGTTGGACAGATCGTCGACGAAGGTCGCCAGCAGCTGCCCGGCCCGCTGGGTGTCGAAGTTCTCCATCGCCGCGGTGACGTCACGGACCAGCACCTGCGTCTGGGCGTGCAGCCACCGGTCGAGGATGTGCCGTTCGGCGACCGGGGGAACCGGTCCGGCCGCCGGGGTCCAGCCGGCTGTGCTGGCGTACAGCGCATGGAACGCGACGCTGTTCCAGTACGTCAGCAACACCTTGCGGACGATCTCTTGCAGCACGCCGTGGCCGACCCGACGAGCGGCCCAGGGTGAGCCGCTGGCGGCCATGAACCAGCGGACCGCGTCGGCGCCGTGCCGGTCCATCAGGGGCATCGGCTCGAGGATGTTGCCAAGGTGCTTGGACATCTTGCGGCCGTCCTCGGCCAGCAGCAGCCCCAGACAGACCACGTTCTCGTACGACGACCGGTCGAACACGATGGTCCCGATCGCCATCAGCGAGTAGAACCAGCCGCGGGTCTGGTCGATCGCCTCGCAGATGAACTGCGCAGGGTAGGCGTTCTCGAAGCGCTCCGCGGAGCCGTCCAGGAACGGGTAGCCCCACTGCGCGAACGGCATCGACCCGGAGTCGTACCAGGCGTCGATCAGCTCGGGGACCCGCGTCATCTGCTGGCCGCACTGCGGGCAGTCGAAGACCACCTCGTCGACGAACGGCCGGTGCGGGTCCAGCTCGCTCAGGTCCTGCCCGACCCGCTCGCCGAGCTCGCCGCGGGATCCGACGCAGACCAGATGCCCGTCCGCGCAACGCCAGATCGGCAGCGGCGTGCCCCAGAACCGGGTGCGCGACAGCGACCAGTCCACGTTGTTGTTCAGCCAGTCGCCGTAGCGGCCCCACTTGATCGTCTCGGGGTACCAGTTGGTG
>CAZNCE010000013.1:0-25273 GCA_964571285.1 uncultured Nocardioidaceae bacterium
CCGGCGTGCCGTTCCACCAGCTGCAGGCCGAGCAGATCCAGCGGTTCCGCGACGCGTGGCAGGCGGCCGGCCACGAGCGCGAGCCGCGCGTGTCGGTGAGCCGCAGCATCTTCCCGATCGTCAGCGACCTGGACCGGGCCTACTTCGGGCGCGAGTCCGACAGCCAGGACCAGGTCGGCTACCTGGACGGCGGCCTGGCCCGGTTCGGCAAGTCGTACGCGGGCGAGCCGGACCAGCTGGTGAAGGAACTGGCGCAGGACGAGGCGATCGCCGCCGCCGACACGCTGCTGCTGACCATCCCGAACCAGCTCGGCGTCGACTACAACGTCCACGTGCTGGACGCCGTCGTCCGCCACCTGGCCCCCGAGCTCGGCTGGCGCTGACACCCAACCCCCACCCCCCATCCGTGAGAAGCCAAAACTTCCCCGTGAGAAGCCAGAACTTCTCCGTGAGAAGCCAGAACTTCTCCGTGAGCGGTCAATCCTTCAGCCGGATCGGATGCGGTGTGCGGTCAGGGCTCGTACGACATGTCGTCGTACTTGCCGGTGTACTGGCCGGTGCCCCAGATCTCGAACCGGTTCGTCCCGCCGCCGCCCCACATCCAGTTGGTGTAGCTCAACGTCACGTCGATCGGGATCCGCGGCACCGGCGCACGCGGTGAGCTGTTCGGCGCCGGCTCGATGTTGCCGATCTTGCAGCTGATGTCGATGTCGTAGCCGCCGATGCCGACATAGTGCTCCAGCACGTTCACGGTCGCGTTGGTGAGGTAGGCGCCGCCGCCCTGGTAGCGGGCGCCGTACGTCCAGGAGAGCTCCATCACGAAGTAGAAGTCCTCGATCAGCCAGCCCGGGCCGCGCCAGCGCCAGCGGTCGTAGTTGGTCCCGGCCGGTGCCGAGAGCTGATCCCAGGGGACATCCTTGGGGACGGCGTTGACGTAGTCCGCCGACACGTTGACCTTCGGGCGGTTGGCCTTCACCACCTCCCAGGCGAACTTGCCGAGGTTGTCGAACTCGTCGCCGGCCATCATGCCGTCCCGTCGCTGTCGAACTCGGGAGCCTCCACGGTGTCCACCGACGAATCGACGGCCTCGAAGGTTGCGCCCTCGCTGGGCCGGTCCCGCGACATCGCGATCAGCTTCCAGGTCTGCGGGCCGACCTGCCCGCTCTCGTCGATGCCGTAGTGCTCCTGCAGCGAGGTGACCGAGGCCTCGGTCTGCTCGCCGAATCGGCCGTCGGGTTCGCGCCCGAACACGCCGAACCGCGCGAGCATCTGCTGCAGGTAGGTCACCCACTCGCTCTCCATGCCCGGTGCCAACGTCGGTTCGTTCGCCACCCCTCGACCATGCACGCTCCACCGCGAAGAGACAGGTGGCCTTCGGGCAGACGTTCGGGCAGCGCCGCCGGCAACGGGTCACCGGGCGCCGCGGACGCGCGCGTAGTCACCGCACCAGTGCCATAACGCGGCCTGCCGGGCGCGGGCTGTGGCGGCGTCGTCCACCGCGTCGGCGGCCCAGGCCACGTACCCGTCGGGTCGCACCAGCATCGACGGACTGCCCGGCTCCGCGGCCGTGCCCAGCTCCACCCGCCTCGACCATTCGGTGGGCGGATACGGGGTGAGGAGTACGAACCGTCCGACGCGCAGCGCCTCGTAGAGCCGGCGACCATCGGTCAGCGCGACATCGGGCGCCCGTCGGCCGACCAGCTCGTGCGCACCGTTCGGACGGTCGTAGTGGATGGCGATCCCACTGACCAGCCCGGCGAAACGGTGCACGATCGGCGGGATCCGCGACAGCACGGAGCCCAGACCGTTGCGCAGTCGCCGTCGCCAGGGCGAGTCGAGCAGCGCCATCCGCATGATGGTTCCGCTGCTGCGTAGGACCGCGGCACCGACCGGATGACGCTCCGCGTGGTAGCTGTCCAGCACGTCTGCGGGTCCCCACCGTTGCACCGCGGCGGCCAGCTTCCAGCTCAGGTTGGCGGCGTCCTGCAAGCCCGTGTTCATGCCCTGGGCGCCCGCGGGCGAATGGACGTGCGCAGCGTCCCCGGCGAGGAAGACTCGCCCGACCCGGTAGTGCGGGACCTGCCGTTCGTCACTGTGGAACCGCGACATCCAGCGCGGCGAGCGCATGCCGAAGTCCGTGCCGAACGCGCGTGCGGTCACCGTCCGCAGCTCGGCGAGGTCCAGCGGGGCGGAGTCGTCGGGTTGGTAGTGCCGGTTCCACGCGAACACGCGGTACCAGCCGTCGCCGAACGGCAGCACCAGGGCGAACGCGTCGCCGACGCCATTGACAGCGAGCACGTCCGGCGGGGGATCGGCCAGCCGAACGTCGGCGAGCATGATCGACCTGATCACCGACCTGCCCGGGAACGGCAGTCCCAGCGCTGAGCGCACGCTGCTGCCCACACCGTCGGTCCCCACGACGTACTCGGCGTGGTAGTCGACCGGGGCCCCGTCGACACTGCGACCGTGCACCGTCACGGCGTGGTCGTCCTGGGTCAGCCCGGTCACGTCCACACCACGGACCACCGGACTGCCCACGCGCTCCAGCCGCTGTTCCAGCAGTCGCTCGGTCTCGTACTGCGGGCTGACCAGCACATAGTTGTACCGACTCGGAAGCCGGCTCAGATCCACCCCGATGCCGTCGAACAGACGTAGCTGCTGCACGTGCGCACCGGTGGCCGCCAGGTCGTCGGCCACGCCGCGGGCGTCCAGCTGCTCCATCGTCCGGGCGTGCACCCCGAAGGCCCGGGTGAGGTTGGGCCGGTCGGTGCGGCGCTCCAGCAGCATGACGCGCACACCAGCCGCCGCCAGGTCGCCCGCGAGCAACAACCCGGTCGGCCCAGCCCCCACGACCACGACATCCGCCGCTCGGCTGTCGGCCATGGCACTCCTTTGCGCCGCCGTTCCGCCGCTTCCAGGGTACGGCGACGGCGCCGCCGCGGACACGTCCCTGAACCACCGATCGGGGTGAATCCGGGCCGCCGAATCCGGGATCCCGGCGGGCGTCGCCCGATGGGAACAACGCCCGGCCGCCAGCATCCTCGAACTCATGAAGGTGTTGCGCGCCAGCCTGGTCGTCCTTGTGTCGTTGGGAATCCTTGTGACCGCGGGGGCGGCGGCCGGCTACTTCCTGGTCTTCGCGCCGGTGTCGACGGTGGGCGAGGTGGACTTCGACCGTGAGCTGGCGATCCCGCCGCTGGCCGACTCGTCGGTACGCGCGGACGGCACCCGGGTGTTCGACCTGACCGCCCAGGAGGGTACGAGCGAGCTGCGACCGGGCGGGCGTGCGCGCACCTGGGGATTCAACGGCCCGTACCTCGGGCCGACGCTGCGCGCCGAGCGCGGCGAGCGCGTCCGGATCGACGTCCGCAACGAGCTGGACGAGAGCACGACCGTGCACTGGCACGGCATGCACCTGCCGGCGCGTGCGGACGGCGGACCGCACCAGCCGATCGACCCCGGCGCGACGTGGAGCCCGTCGTGGCGGATCGACCAGCCGGCGGCGACCCTGTGGTACCACCCGCATCCGCACGGCCGGACCGAGGACCACGTCAACCGCGGGCTGGCGGGGATGTTCATCGTGGCCGACCCGGAGGCACCGGGGGCCGATCGGCTGCCCCACGAGTACGGCGTGGACGACATCCCGGTCATCGTGCAGGACAAGCGGTTGGACGGCGACGGGGACCTGCGTTCCGGGGGACTGGGCGAGGACATCGTGGTCAACGGGACACCCGGCCCCTACCTGGACGTGACCACCGAGCGGGTACGGCTGCGGCTGCTCAACGCGTCGGTCAAGCGGGTCTACAGCTTCGGCATCTCCGACGGCCGGCGGCTCACCATGATCGGCAGCGACGGCGGCCTGTTGCCCGAGCCGTACCGGACTGACCGGGTGCGGTTGTCGCCGGGGGAGCGGGCCGAGGTCGTGGTCACCATGCGCGCGGGCGAACAGGTGGTGCTCCGGTCGTTCGACCCCGACCTCGAGACGAACGCGCTCAACGAGCGGCTGAACGGTGGCATGGACGAGTTCGACATCCTCCAGTTACGGGCGGCCGACCACCTCGACCCGTCCCCCGACGTACCCGAGCGGCTGGCACCCGCCCCGGACCTGGACGTCACCGGTGCGTCGACGCGGGAGTTCGAGCTCCGGGGCCGCACGATCAACGGCCGGTCCATGGATATGTCGCGGGTCGACGAGACCGTCCGGTTGGGAGACACCGAGATCTGGCGCGTCACCAACACGGACGGCGAGTACCACAACTTCCACGTCCACGATGTGCAGTTCCAGGTGCTGTCGCTCGACGGTCGAGAGCCCGCGCCCGAACTCTCCGGCTGGAAGGACACCATCTACCTGCCGCCGAGCAGAACCGCGCGGCTGGCGCTGCGGTTCACCGACTATGCGGACCCGGAAACGCCGTACATGTACCACTGCCACCTGCTGCAGCACGAGGACCAAGGGATGATGGGGCAGTTCGTCGTCGTCGGGACGGCTGACAGCGCCGGCAGCCCGGAGCACGCCGGCCACCACGACAAAAGGTGAGCGAGATGGGCTTCCCAACGACCCGCCCAAAGGGGTTAGTCTCCCGCCTATGGAACTGACCGAGCCGGCCGGCAGCACCCACGCGGCAGTGAGCACGGCGGGCGACATCATGTCGTCGCCGGCGATCACGGTGCCGCCGGACGCCACCCGTACGCACGTCGCCGACACGCTGATGGAGCGCAAGATCAGCGGCGTGCTCGTCGTGGACGACTCGGGTCGGGTGGTCGGTCTGGTCAGCGAGCACGACCTGCTGGCCAAGTCCGGATCCACCGTCGCCGAGCTGATGACCAAGGCGGTGATCAGCGTCAGCGTCGACTCGACCATCGACGACGTGCAGCATCTGCTCGTGGACCGGCGGATCCGTCGGGTGCCGGTGCTCCGCGACGGCGAGCTGGTCGGCGTGGTGAGCCGGGGCGACGTGGTGGCGACCATGACCACCGAGTGGGTGTGCTCGGTGTGCGGCGAGCCGGTTCGCGGCCAGGAGCCCCCGCAGAGCTGCCCGAAGTGCGGCGGCCCCGGCAGCCGCTTCTTCCGACAGGAGCAGCCGCCCGGCGCCTGACCAGACCACACGAACGAGGAGTGTGATGGCAGCCAAGCCCAAATTCCCCGGTGACGAGTCCCCCGACCGGCTGCGCGACTACTACGCGCAGATGATGTTGATCCGCGTCTTCGAGCAACGGTCCGCCGAGATGTACCAGCGGGCCAAGATCGGCGGCTACTGCCACCTCAACCTGGGTGAGGAGGCGACCGTGGTCGGGCTGATGGACGCGCTCCGCCCCAAGGACTATCTGTACACCAACTACCGCGAGCACGGATACGCGCTGGCGCGCGGTCTGGCCCCGGGCCCGGTGATGGCCGAGCTGTTCGGTCGTTCGACCGGCGTGTCCTCGGGATGGGGCGGCTCGATGCACCTGTTCGACACCAAGGTGCGGCTGATGGGCGGCTACGGCATCGTGGGCGGCCAGGTGCCGCTGGCGACCGGCGCGGCGCTCGCGCTGACCTACCGGGGTGACGCCGGCGACGACGCCGAGGCGGTGATGTGCCTGCTCGGGGACGGCACCACCAACATCGGCGCGTTCCACGAGGCGCTGAACCTGGCCGCGATCTGGAAGCTGCCGATCGTCTACGTCATCGTCAACAACCGGCTCGGCATGGGTACGACGGTGGAGAAGGCGTCTGGCGAACCGGACCTGTACAAGCGTGGCTGCTCCTACCGGATTCCCGGCGAGCGCGTCGACGGCGACGACGTGGTCGCGGTCCGCGAGGCGGCGCTGGCGATGCTGCAGCAGGCGCGCACCGAGCGGCAGCCGGGGCTGCTGGAGTGCATGACCTACCGGCTGCGCGGGCACTCCGTGGTGGACCCGGCCCGCTACCGCTCGAAGGAGGAGACAGAGCGGCTGCGTTCGCTGGACCCGGTGCCCGCCTTCCGGGCCAAGTTGATCGACGCCGGGGTCTTGGACGAGGCCGGCGCCCGGGCCATCGAGGAGCAGGCCGAGAAGCAGATCGCCGACGCCGTTCGGTTCGCCGACGAGAGCCCGGCACCACAGCCCAGCGAGTTGTTCGACAACGCGTACGCCACGGCCGTGCCCAACGCGCCCACCCACCTGCCGGGGGAGCCGGTCATCGAGCTGCCAGAGGGGGTGCGCTGACATGGCCGAGACCACCTACCGGCAGGCGCTCAACGACACACTGCGCAGCGAGTTGCTGCGCGACGACTCGGTCATCTTGATGGGTGAGGAGATCGGCGTCTTCGAGGGTTCGTACAAGATCACCGCCGGTCTGCTCGGAGAGTTCGGGCCGAAGCGGGTCATCGACACCCCGATCGCGGAGCTGGGGTTCGTCGGGGCGGCGACCGGCGCGGCGATGCTCGGCATGCGTCCGGTCGTGGAGATCATGACGATCAACTTCAGCCTGCTGGCGATCGACCAGATCGTGAACCACGCGGCGAAGATCTATGCGATGTTCGGCGGCCAGGTGCCGGTGCCGCTGGTGATCCGGACCCCGGGCGGGGGCGGCCAGCAGCTGGCGGCCACGCACTCGCAGAACCTCGAGGTCTGGTACGCCCACGTGCCCGGGATGAAGGTGGTCGCGCCGTCCACCCCGGCCGACGCCAAGGCGTTGATGACCGCCGCCATCCGCGACGACGACCCCGTGCTGGTGCTGGAGAACCTCGCGCTGTACAACACCAGAGGCGAGGTCCCCGACGGCGAGGTGGTCGGCGAGATCGGCAAGGCCGCGGTGGTCAACCAGGGCGACGACATCACCGTGGTGGCCTACTCCCGGTCGGCCGTGATCGCGCTGGATGTGGCCCGCCAGTTGGAGGAGCAGGGAGTGTCGGTCGAGGTGATCGACCTGCGCAGCCTGCGCCCGCTGGATCGGGAGACGATCTGCCGGTCGGTCCGCAAGACCAGCCGCGCGGTCGTGCTGGAGGACGACTGGTTGTCCTACGGAGTGGGTGCGGAGATCGCGGCCACCATCCAGGAGGGCGCCTTCGACTACCTCGACGCTCCGGTGCGACGCGTGGCCGCCGCCGAGGTGCCGCTGCCGTACGCGAAGCCGCTGGAGCTGGCCGCACTCCCTGACGCCGCCGACCTGACCAAGGTCATCGGCGAGGTCCTCGACGCCACCCGGTTCTCCCGCTAGGAGGCAAGCGTGCCTGAAGTGTTCATGCCCCGCCTGTCCGACACGATGGAAGAGGGCGTCATCAGCTCCTGGCTCAAGCAGGAGGGGGACACGGTCGAACGCGGGGACATCCTCGCCGAGATCGAGACCGACAAGGCGGTCATGGACCTCGAGAGCTACGACTCCGGGGTGCTGCGGATCCTGGTGCCCGCCGGCACGACCGTGCCGATCGGCCAGCCGATCGCGGTGGTCGGCGACGCCGACGGAACCGCCACGCCCGCGGCGCCCGCGGCGGACACGTCGCCGGAGCCGCCACCGTCGCCGGCGCCGGCCGCGCAGGCCGAGGCCCCGGTGGGGCAGGCCGCCGTCGCCACGCCACCGGCCGCGACCGACGGGTCCGCCAGCGCTGACGAGAAGGTTCGCGCCACCCCGCTGGTCCGGCGGTTGGCCCGCGAGCACGGGCTGGACCTCACACAGATCTCCGGCAGCGGGCCGCACGGCCGGATCGTCCGGGCGGATGTGGACCGGGTGCTGGCCGAAGGGTCCGTGTCGCAGGCCCGGCCGGCGGGTCAGCCGGCCACGGCACCGCCGGCCGCCGCCCAACCACCGGCTGCGCAGGCTCTACCCACCGACGAGGAGATCCCGCTCACCACGATTCGCAAGGTCACCGCGGAGCGGCTCAGCCAGAGCGCCGTGGTGCCGCACTTCCACCTGACCGCCGTGGTCGACACCGGCCCGCTGCTCGAGCTGCGCGCGGAACTCAACCGCAAGGTGTTCGAGCCCGAGACCAAGGTCAGCGTCAATGACCTGCTGGTACGCGCCGTCGCCGTCACCCTGGCATCCCATCGGGAGGTCAACTCCTCGTGGGGCGGGGACAAGATCTTGCGGCACGGCCAGGTGAACGTCGGTATCGCCGTGGCGCTGGAGGACGGGCTGATCGTGCCGGTCATCCGCGGCGCCGACCGCCTGACGATCGGCGAGATCTCGGCGGAGGCAAGGCGGCTCGCCACCGCGGCGCGTGACCGGCAGCTGACCCCGGACCAGTTCAACGGCGGCACCTTCACGGTCAGCAACCTGGGCATGTTCGGGATCGAGCAGTTCACCGCGGTGATCAACCCGCCCCAGGCGGCGATCCTCGCGGTCGGGGCGGCGCGGGACGAGGCCGTGGTGCAGGACGGCGAGATCACGGTGCGCTCGCGGATGCGGCTCACCATGACCAGCGACCACCGGGTCCTCGACGGAGCGGTGTCGGCGGCCTTCCTGCGCGACCTGGTGGGTGCGCTCGAGCAGCCGCTGCGGCTGCTGGCTTAGCGGCTGCTCGCCGAGCCGGGCAAGGTGGTTGCCGGTCGGTCGCCCGTCGCCGCTCCGTGCCTAGAGCCGCTATCCGGGGTCACAGCCGAGCGGTCGAGATGCCGTGCGCTGCTGCTGCCTCGAAGCCGTCCAGAACGCGTTCCGGCACGGCGGGGCTAGCTCCCGCCCCGCGGGGAGTGGACGCGATCCACGAACGACTCGCGCGCCACCCAGGCGGTGTAGGTCTCCAGCCCGAGCAGCCCGATCACCTGCTCGGTCTGGGTCGCCTGCGCGGCCAGCGCCTTGACCTTGCGCTCCGCCGTCGCGGCGTCCAGCAGCAGATCCACCGCGAGCAGCCGGTCGGGGGTCTTGATCGGGTAGCCGGGTTCGTAGACCTGCAGCTCGTCCAGCACGCGGGTCCGCAGGTCGGTCTCGGTCTCCGGCACGGCGGCGTACAGCAACCGCGCGCCGGCCTGGGCCGCCCGGTCGAACGCCGCGGTCGCCCACGCACCCACCGCCCGGTGGTCGGCATGACCGGTGATGCCGTCGGGGCCGAAGGTCACGACGGTGTCGGGACGCACCTCGGTCAGCACGTCGCACAACCGGCCGACCGCCTCCGTTGCCGACACCTCGGCGCAGCCGCCGTCGGGGTAGTCGAGCCACCGGTGCTCGGTCACTCCCAGCAGGCGCAGGCACTCGGCCAACTCGGTCGTGCGGACGGCGGCGAGCCGATCCGGCGGCCAGTTCTGGGGGTCGGGTGTGCCACGCTCGCCCCTGGTCGCCGTCACGCACACCACTCGCGAACCGCGGTCCCGCGCGGATGCCATCAACCCGGCGGACAGGTACGCCTCGTCATCGGGATGGGCCCAGATCCCCAAGATGGTGCCCAGCCCGGTGACGCCGGATGCGGCGTCGACGGTGGTTGCGGTCACGGTGTCCTCCGGATGGCTCGGTCAGCCACTCCAGCGTGGTCCCGTGTGCTTTCGGTTCGCTTTCACCGCGGCCCCCGGTTCCGGTTCGGCGGTCTGGTGAGACATCCGCACAGCCGGTGGTGTCAATGAGGTAGCGGCGGCATGCCGCAGCCCTCGGACGGCTTCCCCACGCGAGAAGGAGTGCAGAAATGGCAGCGTCGATTCTGGTCACCGGCGGCACCGGCACGCTCGGCCGGCATGTCGTGCCCGGGTTGCGCGCGGCCGGCCGCGACCTCCGGGTCCTCAGCCGGAAGCCGCACCGGCCGACATCCGGTGTCGAGTACGTCGTGGGGGACGTCGAGACCGGAGCCGGCCTGGATGAGGCCGTGCGCGGCGTCGAGACGATCGTGCACCTGGCAGGCACCGCCAAGCGTGACGACGAGAAGGCCCGGAACCTGGTCCGCGCCGCGGGCCGAGCCGGTTCGCCGCACATCGTGTACATCTCGGTGGTCGGCGCCGACCGTGTCCCGGTGGTCAGCCGGCTCGATCGGGCGATGTTCGGCTACCTCGGCTACAAGTGCGCCGCGGAGCAGGTCATCGCCGACTCGGGGCTGCCGTACACCACGCTGCGAGCAACCCAGTTCCACGACCTGGTGTTCATGGTCGCGCAGCAGCTGGCGAGGCTTCCGATCGTCCCCGCCTTCTCCGGCACGCGGTTCCAGCCGATCGATGCCCGAGACGTGGCGGACCGGCTTATCGAGTTGACCCTGGGCGAGCCCGCCGGGCTAGTGTCCGAGTTGGGTGGACCACGGGCGTACCCGTTCTCCGCGCTGCTGCGTAGCTACCTGCGAGCTGCCGGCAAGCGCCGGCTGATCGTGCCGGTCCGACAGCCCGGCAAGGCGGCGGAGGCCGTACGTTCGGGGGCCATCCTGACGCCGGAGCACGCGGTCGCCGGCCACACCTGGGAGGCGTTCCTCGCGGACCGGGTGCGCGCAGCGGGTGCGAGGGTCGGCCAGGCGGCGGCCCGTCCGACCAGCTGACGCTCTGCGAAGGGACAGGATGGCGATGAGTGAGCCGGACCTGTTGACCGAGCGGTTCGAGGAGCAGCGGCCGCGGCTGCGGGCAGTGGCTTACCGGATGTTGGGCTCGATGGGTGACGCCGACGATGCGGTCCAGGAGGCCTGGCTCCGGGTCAGCCGTGCCGACTCTTCCGGGGTGGAGAACCTGGCCGGCTGGCTGACCACCGTGGTCGCCCGGGTGTCGCTGAACATGTTGCGAGCGCGGTCGCGGCGACCGGAGGAGCCGCTGGAGTTCCACCTGCCGGACCCGATCCTCAGTCGCGAGCCCGGCTCCGATCCCGAGCACGAGACGATGCTCGCCGACTCGGTGGGGCTGGCGCTGATGGTGGTGCTGGAGTCGCTCAGTCCCGCCGAACGGCTGGCGTTCGTCCTGCACGACATGTTCCACGTTTCGTACGACGAGATCGGGCCGATGATCGAGCGCACGCCCGGGGCAGCGCGCCAGCTGGCCAGTCGGGCCCGGCGGCGGGTGAGTGGCGCCGCACCAGTGCCCGACCCGGACCTGGCGCGACAGCGTGAGGTCGTGGACGCGTTCCTGGCGGCGGCGCGCGAGGGTGACTTCCAAGGTCTCGTCGACGTGTTGCACCCCGACGTGGTGCTGCGGTCCGACGGCGGGCGCAGCCACCCTCGTCTGACCCGGGTGATCACCGGCGCGAACGAGGTGGCGACGCGGGCAGCGACCTTCGGCAAGCTCGCCCCGCTCGCCCAGCCCGCCGTGGTCAATGGTGTAGCGGGCGTGCTGACGATGGCCGAGGGACGCCCACTGTCGCTGATGGCCTTCACCGTGGCGGACGGGCGGATCGCCGCGATCGACGTGCTGTCCGATCCGGATCGTCTTGCGGCCCTGGTGGGCTCGGAGTAGCCGACGGTGTCAGGCGTCACCGCCGCGGGGCAGGCCCAGCGTGGCCAGCAGGTCCTCGTGTAGCTGGATCCAGACCGTGTGGCACGAGTCCAGCTCGGGTGAGTCGACCCAGCGACGGTCGCCGCCGTCCACCTTGGCGAGTGCGGCTGCGTAGCGGGCGGCGTACCCGTCGAAGCGGCGCAGCTGCCGGGCCAGTCCCTCGCCCATCGCCGCGAGGGCACGGCCCAGGCCGGTCAGGGTCTGCAACACGCGTTGGTCCCAGGCCCAATCGGTGTGGTCGTTCAGGGCCATCGGGTCCAGTCGGCTGGGCCGCAGCTGCCAGTCGGTGCAGGCCTTTCCGAACCGGCGGTTCATCGGTACGAACTCGGCATGGGCGGCGCTGACCGCGTCGCGGGCCCCGGCGAGGTCGAGCTCGCGGGCGAGCCGACGTTCGTTTTCCACGCGGCCGAACTCGGTGAGCGACCAGCCGGCGCTCCCGGCGAAGGAGGAGTGCGTCACCCAGCCGTTCGCCTCGAAGTCCAGCAGCAGTTCCCGGGTGTGTTCGCGGTCCAGCCCGAACCGGCTCGCGATCCGGTCGGAGGTCGCGAAACCCAGTACCCGGGGACCATGCAGGACCAGGTCGGCGGGGTCGGAGACGTACGGCGTCATGCGGCGGCGTCGGCCAGGGCCGCGACCGCGGACACCTCCACGAGGGCGCCGGGAACGCCGAGCGCGGACACCAAGGCGGCGGTGACCAGCGGGGGATCCGCGGCCGCCGTGGCGAGTGCGGGAGCCGCTGCGCCGTACGCTGCCTGGAGGTCGACGCCGTCGACCAGGAGCACGGTGACGCTGACCAGGTCCGCGACGGTCGCACCGGCGGCCTCGAGCGCGGTCGTGAGGTTGGCCATGGCCAGCTTGGTCTGCGCGGCCACGTTGTCGCCACCGACCAGGGCGCCGGTCTCGTCGACGGCGTTCTGGCCGCCCACGTACACGGTGGTGGCGCTCGGCGGCACGATCGCGACATGGCTGAAGGCCGGGCTCTGGACGAGCCCCTGGGGTCGCAGTCTTCGAATCGTCATGCCCGGCAGGCTACCGATCCTTCCGGTCAGCCCCTGACCCGATTCGTCTGCGGTCGCCCACCGCGACACGCCCGCGGGATCGCAGACGATTCGGGAGGGGCCTACGGTTGCCGTATGCGCGGCGACCGGGTGGAGATCGTGATCGATGCTGGCGGCGAGGTCCGCACCTACGACGTCGTGGCCACCCGCGCCGGACGGCGGGTCGAGATCTCGACCGGCCGCGGCATCGTCGAGGTGACCGAGGTGACCCGGGGAGGCACCCCGGTGCGCACGGCGCGGTTCATGGCCAACCGCATTCTTGCGCTGGTCGAGCACCCGGCGTCCTCGCCGAACATCGCTCAGGAGGTCATCCCGCCCGCGTCGGAGGCGACCGGCTGACAGTCCGCCGAGCCGAACAGGTCGCGGGCGCCGAGCGCGCCGAGCGCCGACGCCCCGCCGGCGGCGAGGACGACGGCCACGCGTCCACCGGCCGGCAGCCTCCGCCACGACCGGACCGTGATGAGGGTGTCCACCAGGTCTGCGAACGCCCCCGCGGCCACCCAGGTCGTGAGCTGGCGGGGGTCGTGCCGGCGGTCGGCGAGTAGCAGCCCGGCACCCAGCGCGATGTCTCGTCCGCCGAGGGCGCGGCCCAGCACATCGACGGCCGTCGCGCGCTGGTCACCGATGCTGCCCCCGGCGCCCACCCATGGTGTGCTGGGCAACTCGGGCCGCAGCACCGCGACGGCGCCGAGGACGACTCTGGCCCACGCCACCGCCCGGACCGCGGTTCGGGCCCGGATCCTCATCGCTGGCATTGTCGTAAGCCTCAGCGCCGGCGCCGGCTCGCACGACGGGGACTGACGCGGGACTCGATCGCGTCGAGGAGAAGGTCGACGCTGAACAGGTACGCGTCCTCGGTCTCCGGGTAGATGGTGCGCGCCGCGAGTGCCGAGTTGGGGAAGGTCCGGGGGTCGAGCGCTGCGTAGATGCGCCGCTGCTCGTCGCGGAGTTCCGGGGTCGTGAGCCACGGCGAGAAGGCCGCCACCAGGCCGTTGCCGACGGTGTGGTTGTAGATCGTCTGGTGGTACAGGCCGATCTCGTCGTGGGGCACGCCGGCCCGGACCAGTTCCCGCACCGTCCATTCGGTGAGGTGGAACAGCCGAGGCTCGTCGTCGGGCTGTCCCGCCATCACCGCCGACAGACCCTCATGGATGCGGTAGATCCGCCACCAGGCGACCATCAGCCCGCGCAGGTTCGCCCGCCAGTCGGCGTCGGGATCGGGCTCTGGCACCTCGAAGAATGTCTGGTCGATCATCGCCGAGAGCAGGTCCGCCTTGCTGCGGAAGTAGCGGTACATCGCCGTGCTGTCGGCGCCGAGTTCTCGGCCCAGCCGTCGCAGCGTCAGCGCCTGGACGCCGTCCCGGTCCGCGATCTCGCGGGCGATCTCGAGGATCAGCTCTCGGTCCAACCGAGCATGCTTGTGGGAGGGATCCTCGCCGGTCTCGCCGGATCGGTTCTTGGCCATGCGCACAAGCATCGCACTCCTTGAGTCCGCTGACCGGATCCCGTCGTCCGGGTGCGTCAACTTTGCTGTCAACACCGTTGACATCAGCGCTGTTGAGTGCCAACCTACCCGGCAAGCCAGCACCCACCGGAGGTTCCCGTGCGTAAAGCCTTGATCCCCATCGCCGCGTTGTCCGCCCTTGCCCTGTTGAGTTCTTGCGGTGCCGACCCGAACGCGTCTTCGGGCGGCAACAGCAACGGAGCAGCGGAGGGCGACACGATCACGCTCGGTGCGTCGCTGAGCCTCACCGGCATCCAGGCACCGCTGGACGAGCCGGGCCTGCGGGGTGCCAAGTTGGCCGTCAAGGTGTTGAACGACGACGGCGGGATCCTCGGCAAGCAGGTGAAACTGATCAACCTCGACGGCAAGAGCGACCCGGTGACGGTGGGCAACAACGCTGTCCAGCTGATCGACGAGGGGGCGGCGGCGATCATCGCGCCGTGCGACTTCGACTTCGGCAGCCCGGCCAGCCGGGAGGCGCAGACAGCCGGACTGGTGGGCATCTCGACGTGCGCGAGCTCGCCGCTGTACGGCTCGGACAGCCTCGGCGACAAGCAGTTCACGCTGTCGATGTGGAACACCACGATGGGCGCGGCCGCCGCGGAGTGGGGCTACCAGGAGAAGGGATGGAAGACCGCCTACGTGGTCACCGACACCTTCATCGACTACACCAAGTCGCTCAGCGTCTACTTCAGCGAGACCTGGGAGCATCTGGGCGGCGAGATCGTCGGCAAGGACACCTACACCCAAGGCGACCAGAATTTCTCGGCGCAACTGCAGCGGCTGAAGAACCTCCCGGAGCAGCCTGACGTCATCTTCGTGTCGTCCTACATGCCCGACCTGGCCCTGATCATCCGTGAGATTCGCTCGGCCGGCATCGACTCGCCCATCCTCGGGGGCGACTCCTACGACGACCCGCAGCTCGGCAAGGTCCTCGGCAAGAAGTACGGCAACGACATCGCGTACGCCACGCACAGCTTCCTGAGCCCGGACGCCGGCGAGCAGGTCGGGGAGTTCCTCACCGTCTACGAGGAGGAGTACGGCGAGGAGCCGGACACGGCCATGGTGGCGACCGGCTATGACACCGTCATGGTGCTGGCGCAGGCGATGGAGGAGGCGGGGTCGGTCAACGGTGCCGACGTGGCCAAGGCGATGGAGGACAGCCAGTTCTCGCTCTTGACCGGAAAGCTCGACTGGGGCACGGCGGCGGAAGACCACATGCCGAACAAGGAAGCGGCCATGGTGTCCCTGACAGGTGGTGACGCCGGATTCGAGGGCTGGTTCATGCCGAGCTGGGCCCCGGAGAAGTGAGCGCAGGGGCCGCCGGAACTCTCGTCGTCGAGGGCGTCAGCAAGGACTTCGCCGGCTTGCGCGCCCTCGACGGCGTGAGTCTGGAACTACGCAAGGGCGAGATCCTCGGCCTGATCGGCCCGAACGGCTCCGGCAAGACCACTCTGGTCAACGTCATCACCGGCGTGCTGCCTCCCACCACGGGTCAGGTCTGGGCCGACGGGCGGCGGATCAGTGGGCTGTCCCCGCACCGGACCGCGCGCGCGGGCGTGGTCCGGACCTTCCAGTCGGTTCGGCTGTTCGACACCCTGACGGTCCGGGAGAACGTCGAGTTGGGCGCCTTGAGCGCCGGGCGCAGACGCAGAGCCGCGGCCCGTCTCGCGGCCGAACTGCTGGCCAGATTCGATCTGGAGCCGGTCGCCGGAGTGCTCGCCGGATCCCTGCCGTACGGGCTGAAACGAATGGTGGAGATCGCCAGGTCGCTCGCCACCGGCTGTTCGTTCCTGCTGCTGGATGAGCCCGCCGCCGGCTTGAACGAGCAGGAGAGCGACACGTTGCTGGCGCGACTCGCGGACCTGCCCGAGCAGTTTGACTGCGCCGTGCTGATCATCGACCACGACATGAACCTGATCATGCGGCTCTGCCATCGGCTGCACGTGCTGAACCAGGGAAGGACGATCGCTGCCGGGCCGGCTGAGCAGATCCGCCGTGACCCGGTGGTCGTCGAGGCCTATCTCGGCAGCCAGGGCGCGACGGAATCGGCGGGCTCTGCCGGAGCGGGGGGGACCGCATGACCATGCTCGAGGTGCACGACCTGGTGGTCCGCTACGGCGCGATCGCGGCGGTCAAGGGCGTGTCGCTCACCGTCGAGGAGGGCGAGCTCGTCTCCCTGATCGGGGCCAACGGCGCCGGCAAGACCACGACCATGCAGGCGATCGCCGGTGTGAACAAGGTGACCTCGGGGCAGATCACGTTCCTGGGTTCGCCGATCCACAACCGGCCTAGTGAGGAGACCGCCCGGCGCGGAGTGGCCATGGTGCCCGAGGATCGGGGTGTCTTTCCCAGCCTGACCGTGGAACAGAACCTCCGCCTGGGCGCGTACCTCCGCCGCGGCAGCAAGTCCCTGGACCGGGACTACGACGCGTTGTTCGCCCGGTTCCCGATCCTCAAGGACCGGATCGGGCAGGGCGCGGGAACGCTGTCCGGAGGCGAGCAGCAGCAACTGGCCATCGCCCGTGCGCTGCTGAGCCGGCCCAGGTTGCTGATGCTCGATGAGCCGAGCCTGGGACTGTCACCCACGCTGGTGGACCGGATGTTCGAGCTGGTCGACGAGCTGCACAGTGAGGGCACGACCATCTTGCTGGTGGAGCAGAACGTCTCCAGAGCGTTGGCCGTCTCCGACCGCGCGTACCTGCTCACCACGGGACGCCTGACCGCGAGCGGCACGCCGGCCGAACTGAGCCGCGACGTCGACATCGCGGCGGCCTACATGGGTGGCGGGGCCGTGCCGGGCCCGACCGTGACCGAGGGAGGCTGACCGTGCAGGACTTCATCCAGTTCCTGCTCAACGCGCTGAGCCTGGGCAGCATGTACGCCCTGATGGCGCTGGGCCTGGTGATCGTGTTCGGGATCCTGCGGCTGGTGAACTTCGCCTACGGCGAACTGATCATGGTGGCCGGCTACACCTGGTTCGTGTTGCAGGGCAATGGCTGGCCGTTCCTGGTGCTCGCGCTGGCGGCCGTGCTCGCGGCGGCTCTGGCCAGCGTGCTGACCGAGCGGATCGCCTTCCGGCCGGTGCGGTCCGACTCGCTGAACGCGATGCTGGTGACCTCGTTCGCCGTGAGCACACTGCTGCAGAACTCGGCGTTGCTGTTCGTGTCCCCACGAGCCCGCGCGGTGCAGGTCCCCGGCGTGCTGAACCGCAACGTGTCGATCGGCGGGATCGACATCGGGCTGGGCGACCTGATCACGATCGTGGTGAGCGCGCTCGCCCTCGCCGGGTTGGCACTGCTGATGCGCCACACCACGCTCGGCATCGCGCTCCGCGCGGCAGCCGACAACTTCGCGATGCTGCGGCTGCTCGGCGTGCGTGCCGATCTGGTCATCGCGCTCGCGTTCTGCATCAGCGGCGTCCTCGCCGGGATCGTCGGTCTGTTGTGGATCTCGCGGATCGGCTCGGTGATTCCCACAGTCGGCCTGACGCCGCTGTTGATCGCGCTGATCGCGGTTGTCGTGGGTGGCATGAACAGCCTGTTCGGCGCGATCGTGGGCGGCTATCTGCTGGGTGCCCTGACCGTCGGTCTGCAGCTGTTGCTGCCGCAGGGCGTCCTCGCGTTCCGCGACGCGTTCATCTTCGCGATCGTCATCTTGGTGCTGGTGGTCCGACCGCAGGGCCTGGTCAAGGGCCGCTACTCCGCCGAGCGGGTCGGGTGACCGCAATGGATGCGATGCGTGGCATGCTCCGCAACCAGACCTCGATGCTGCTGGTGCTGGGCGCGTTCCTGCTGATCGCGCTGTTCGGTGGCACCATGGCCAACCCGCTGCTCGAGCGGATCATCACGGTGATGTTCATCAACCTCATCCTGGTGCTCGGGCTGCAGATGTTCATGGGGAACTCCGGATACCTCTCCTTCGCGCACGTGGCGTTCATGGGAATCGGCGCGTACTCGTCGGCAGTGCTCGCCATGCCGGTCGACGTCAAGGCGTCCGCGTTGCCGACGCTGTACTCCTCGCTGGCCGGAATCGAGCTGCCGTTCCTCCCCGCGGTGCTGCTGGCCGGACTGCTCTGCTCGGTCGTCGCTGCGCTGTTCGGCTTTCCGCTGATGCGGTTGTCGGAGTCCGCGGCGGCCATCGCCTCGTTCGCGATGCTCGTCATCGTGCACGTGATCCTCTCGCAGTGGAGCGCGGTGACGAACGGTCCGCGGACGCTGTTCGGCGTGCTCCGCTACACGGATCTGTGGACCGCCGCGATGTGGGCGCTGCTGGTCATCGTCGCTGCCTTCCTGTTCAAGCAGTCGTCGCTGGGGCTGAAGCTGCGGGCCTCCCGCGACAACGTGCACGCCGCCGCCAGCCTCGGCGTCGACGTGGTCCGGGTCCGGTTCATCGCGTTCGTGGTATCGGCGTTCATCTGCGGCGTCGCCGGTGCGCTGTGGGCGCACTTCATCACCTCGTTCGCTCCCGGGGCGTTCTACCTCTCGCAGACCTTCGTCATCTTGACCATGCTCATCGTCGGGGGACCACGGACGGTCTCCGGGGCCGCCTTCGGCGTACTCCTGGTCACCGTCGTCCACGAGGGGCTCCGACACATAGAGAACGAGCTGAACGTCCAGGGCGGCCTGCCGTTCCAGGTGGTCGGCATGACCGAGGTGCTGCTGGCGATCGCGCTGATCGCGATGCTCGCGTTCCGCCCCGGCGGTTTCATCCAACGACGAGAGATCGGCTCATCCGTTGACCAGGCGACACCGGTCGCCCTCACCAACGGCGCCGAAGAAGAGGGAGTGCCGTGACCGAGAAGCTGGACTTCCCCATCGACGAGGACGTGCCGGTTTCCTCGCTGGTCTATACCTTCGGCGGGACCAAGCCGGCGGCGAGCATTCGGCCCGGCACGGTGGTCAGCACCTCGACCCTGGACTGCTTCGCCGGCCGGATCCGGTCCTCGAAGGACCTTCCCTCGCAGGTGCTGGACCCGCGCTTCCTCAACCCGCAGACCGGTCCGTTCCACGTCGAGGGCGCCGAGCCGGGGGACACCCTCGCGGTGCACTTCGTCTCCATCGAACCGCGGCACGGCTTCGGTATCAGCACCACGATCCCGTTCTTCGGAGCCCTCACCGCCAGCAGGGACACGGCGCTGCTGCACCCGGCCCTGCCGGAGATGACCTGGCACTACGAGCTGGACAACGACGCACGCCTGGTGCACTACCGGGCGCTGGACAGCGACCTGGAGCTGCCGCTGCCGATGGACCCCATGCACGGAACCGTGGGTGTTGCTCCGCCGCTGGGTGAGGTGCGCTCGTCGCTCACCCCGGGGTCGTGGGGCGGCAACATGGACACGCCGGAGATGCGGGCCGGTGCGACCTGCTATCTCGGGGTGAACGTGGCGGGAGGGCAGTTGAGCTTCGGCGACGGGCACGCCCGCCAGGCGGAAGGGGAGAGCTGCGGGGTGGCCGTCGAGTGCGCGATGGACACCACGATCGTGGTCGAGCTGATCAAGGGCTACTACGCGGAATGGCCGCGGTTGGAGTCCGATGACTTCTTGATGACCACGGGTTCGACGAAACCGCTGGAGGACGCCTTCCGCATCGCACACACCGAGATGATCCGCTGGCTGGCCGAACTGCTGGGGATCTCGCTGATGGACTCCTATCAGCTGGTGTCGCAGACCGCGCTCACACCGGTGGCGAACGTCTGCGACACCGTGTACACGGTCGTGTGCAAGGTCCCGAAGGCGATGCTCGGCGATGCGGTGGCATTCTCCGGCTTGCACGCCGATCTGCGGCGGCGGGCGGCCCGGCTGTAGCCGCTTGATCCGGTCAGCGAGGCTCGGCGGACGCCGTACGTTCCGCGGCGCGGTGTGCCGACCCGAGCGCGCCGGCGACCAGCGCGATGCCGATGATGAGGCCGATGCCCGCGATCGTGAACACGATGCCGATCACCCAATCCAGGTTGGGAGCGGTGACCCCGATGGCGGTGTCGACGCTGACGCCGGCAGCGGCGTCGGGGCGCATCAGCACGAGGGTCCAGTCGCCGCTCTCGACGGGCCAGACCACGGTCTGAGTGCCGGTTCCGCTGCTCTGGGCGACCCAGATGTCGGTCTGTGTCGGAGCGGCTGGCGTCGCCGTACCCCCGCTCAGCCGGTGGTCCGGCTCGTGGCGCAGGCTGGTCACGACGTGGTGCGGCACGCCGCGTAGGTAGGCGGCCGCATCGGCGCTCGGGGCGATTCCGACGAACACCGCCGAGCCGTCCGGCGCCGCCGCGGTCACCTTGGCGTCGCCCAGGACCGACCGCGGCACCGCGCCGTCGGGCACGCCGGACAGATCCAGCTCGATCCTGTCTGAGGTGATCGCGTACGCGTCGGACGACAGGGTGTGGGTGTCGCTCATCACGAAGCCGTCACGGTCACGCATGGTCGAGTTCACGAACGCCAGCGCACCACCGCCGACCCCGACGCCGATCGAGCCGAGCACGATGACCGAACCGACGGCCAGCGCGACCACCCGGCCGACGGACCAGACCGGGCCGCCGCTCGACGGTGGTGCCTCCGGGTTCGCGGCGGCCGGCGGGGCCGGCGGGGTGTCCACCGCCAGCGTCGCGCGATCGGGGTCCGGCCCGCCCTGGTCCAGGCGGAACGGCGGGTAGGTGTCGGTCATCAGCGCGGCGTAGCCGGCCACCCGCAACACCCAGCGGTTCAGGCCGAGGATCAGGTCGAACAGCTGCTGCGGATAGCGTCCGGTGAACAGCAGCGCGACCGCGGACAGCAGCGCCAGCAGGCCGATCAGGCCGGCGCTCCACACCCAGGGAGAGCCGTCGTACCCGTCGACGCGGTAGGTGAAGTAGAGCCCGCCGCCCACGAAGAACGCCACGATCAGGTAGTGCGGAATCGCCAGCAGCCACCACTTCACCAGCACCAGCCCACGGGACAGCCGGCCCGGATATTCGATCTCCAGGTGTGCGGGGTAGTCCGGGCATGCTCCCAGCGAGAACGGGGGATACCGGTCGGTGGCCAGCGCACCGTACGCGTAGTAGGCCACCCGCCAGCTCCAGCGGAGCACGCCGACGTTGAACTCGAAGATGGCGCGCGGATAGCGCCCGGACAGCAGGATCGCGAAGAACGCGACCACGCTCAACACCAGGAACCCGGCCCACAGGAATGCCAGCACGACGTAGTGCGGGAGTACGAGGAGCCACTTGACCAGCCACAGCCCGCGACTCACCTCGGGATCCAGCTGCGCATCGACATGCACGGGATAGATCGACGTGCTCATGACCATCGCCCCTCTACGCCGTCCTGCTCCCATGCTCGGGCGAGGTGCGGGAGGCGATCAGGGGCGAACGTCCCGGCCCACCGGGCCGAACGCCATGTCGCTCGGCCCGGTCAGCGGGTGTGTCGCGGTGCGGGGTTCAGTCGAGGAACCCGTTGTCCTCCAGCCACTTCTGCGCGACCTGCTCCGGCGGCAGGCCATCGGCGTCCACCTGGGCGTTCAGGCTCTGCATGGTCTCGGTGGTCAGCTTCTCGGCCAGCGGGGTGAAGATGTCCTCCAGTTGCGGGTACTTCTTGAACACATCCTCGCGCGTGGTCATCGCCAGGTTGTATTTCACGAAGAAGTCCTTGTCGTCGTCCAGCACCGTCATGTCGTTGGCCGCGATCCGGCCGTCGGTGCTGAACACCTCGCCGAACTTGCAGCGATCACCGGACGGCACCTGGGTGAAGACGATGCCGAGGTCCACCTCGGCGATGTACTGCTTGGGCAGCGTGAAGCCGTACTCCTTCTCGACGCCGGGCCAGCCGTCGGCCCGGGTGAGGAACTCCGTGGCCGCACACAGGGAGGCATCCTGCGGGGTCGTGTTGGCCAGGTTGGCGTAGTCGGACATGGTCGCGACGCCGAGTTCATCGGCACGGTCCGAGGTGGTGGCGATCGCGTACGTGTTGTTCACCGGCGACAGCGCGAACCACTTGATCTGGTTCTTCTCCAGGTCCTGCTTCGCCACCTCGTCGAACAGCTTCTTGGTGTCGTCGGGTGCGGTTTCCGCCTCGTGGCCGAGGTGACTGGTCCACCCGGTCCCGGTGTATTCCCAGTACAGGTCGATCTCCCCCGAGGTAAGGGCGGACCGGACCGTGTCGGTGCCTGTGATCCCGGTCTCGTCCTTCACCGTGGCGCCGGCGTTCTCCAGCACCTGGATGGCCATCTGGCCGAGGATCAGCTGCTCGGTGAACTCCTTGGAGCCGACGGTGAACGTGGCGCCGGACAGCTCGCCGCTCCCGGAGCCACCCCCGTCATCTCCGCCGCACGCGGACACCGCCAGCACGGCCAGCACCGTGGCCAGCAGGGCAATCCTTCTCTTCGCACTACGCATGACCGTCGCCTTCCTGGTGGATTCGTCGTGTGCTCATCACATGCGCCGATCACATGCCCCGAGGGCGGAGCAGATCCTCGGCGATCCCACCGAGGTAGTCGATCAGCAGCGCCAGCACAGCCACCAGCACGCTGCCGGTGACCGTGATCAACTCGTCGGAACGGGTGATGCCGGTGTTGATGATCTCGCCCAGCCCGCCGGCCGCGAAGAACGTGCCGAGCGTCGCAGTGCCGACGTTGATCACCAGCGCGGTCCGTACCCCGGCCATCATCACCGGTACGGCCAGCGGCAACTCGATCCCAACCAGCACGCCGAACCTGGTCATCCCCATGCCGCGGGCGGACTCGATCACCGACTCATCCACCTGCTGCAGCCCGACCATCGTGTTGCGCAGAACCGGCAGCACCGTATAGACGACCAGCCCGACCACCACGGGCCAGAATCCGATCGCCCAGGCCAGCGCGAACAGCGCCAGCAGCCCGATCGACGGAATGCCCTGCCCGACGTTGAACACCGCGATCGCCGCGGGGGTGATCCGCCGCGCGAACGGCCGGGTGAAGAAGACGCCGAGCGGGACCGCGATCAGCAGCACCAGCGCAGTGGACACCGCCGTGAGCACCAGGTGCTCTCCGGTGGCGGACAGGATGAAGTCCAGGTGCACGCGCTGCCGTGCGGTGGTGCTGAGGTCATGGCTGCGCAGCCACCACCACAGCGCCAGCAGGATCAGACCGAGCAGCACCGGCATGAACAGGTAGCCGGCGACCGATCTGCGGCCGCTGGTGCGGTCGCTGACCCTCTCGGTCGGCGTGGGTGGACCCGCCGCCGGTTCGGTGACGGTCGCGCTCATGACGGCGGGACCGCCTGCTCGTCCGGCTCGGCCGCCGGCCGGAGCCGTCCCCGCTCCGCTTGGCGCATCGTCCGCAGCGCCTCGTTGATCGTGTCGATGTCGACGACCCCCTGATACCGGTGGGCGGAGTCGACCACGATGGCGACGCTGTAGCGGGCGGTGAGCATCTCGTTCAGCGTGTCGCTGAGCGTCGCGTTGGGCTGCACCACCGCGTCGGGCGGCAGCCCGATCTCGGCCAGTGACCGACCGTCGGCGCGCCGCAGATGGTCGTTGTTCACCCAGCGCCGTGGCCGCTGCTCGGCGTCGAGCACGAGCACGGCACTGCGGTCGCTGTCGGCCAGCGCCCGGCGGGCCTCGTCGCCGGAGGCCTGTTCGCCGACCGTGGGCCACTGCTGCAGCTCGATGTCGCGGACTCGGCTCAGCCCGATCCGCTTCAGCGACGCCCCGCGGCCGATGAAGTCGGCGACGAAGTCGTCCGCGGGGTCGACCAGGATCCGCTCCGGCGTGTCGTACTGGGCGATCTGCGAGCCGACCCGCAGGATCGCGATCCGGTCACCCATCTTGATCGCCTCGTCGATGTCATGGGTGACGAACACGATGGTCTTCTTCACGTCCTCCTGGATGCGCAGGAACTCGTTCTGCAGCCGGTCGCGGGTGATCGGGTCGATCGCCCCGAACGGCTCGTCCATCAGCATCACGTCCGGGTCGGCGCTCATCGCGCGGGCAACGCCGACCCGCTGGCGCTGGCCTCCGGACAGCTCCTTGGGGTAGCGGTTGCGGTAGGCGCCCGGATCCATCCCGACCGTCTCCAGCAGCTCGTCCACCCGGTCCGTGATCCGGCGCTTGTCCCAGCCCAGCAGCCGCGGGACGGTGCCGATGTTCTCCGCGATGGTGTGGTGGGGGAACAGTCCGATCTGCTGGATCACGTAGCCGATCCGGCGGCGCAGTCGGTCCGCGTTCACCCCGGTCACGTCCTCGTCGTCGAGGAAGATGCGACCGGACGTGGGTTCGATCAGTCGGTTGACCATCTTCATGGTGGTGGTCTTGCCGCAGCCGGACGGCCCGACGAGGATCACGATCTCGCCCTCGGGGATCTCCAGGGACAGGTGGTCCACGGCGGGCCGGTCCTGCCCGGGGAATCTCTTGGTGAGCTCCTCCAGCCGAATCTTGATCCGGCCACCGGAGGCCTGGCCGTTCTCGTGCGCTGCGGTCATCGGATCCCCCGTGCGGTAGTCAGTCGGAAAAGCACGGCATAGGCCACGTCGAACAGGATCGCCAGGACCACGATGCCGAGGGTTCCCCCGAGCACCAGGTTGAGGGCGCTGGCGCTGCCGAATCTGCTGATGCCGGCGAAGATGTCGTTGCCCAACCCGGGCCCGTTCACGTACGCACCGATCGCGGCGATCCCGACCAGGACGATGGTCGATACCCGCATCCCGGTCAGCACCACGGGCCAGGCCAGCGGCAGCTCGATCCGCAGCAGCACCTGGGTCCGTCCCATCCCCATGCCGCGTGCTGCCTCGACCACCGCCGGGTCGACCTCGCGTAGGCCCACGACGGTGTTGCGGACGATCGGCAGCAGCGCGTACATCACCAGCCCGACCAGCACCGAGGTCGTACCCAGCCCGAACACCGGGATGAACAGCGGGAACAGCGCCAGGGATGGGATGGTGAGGAACGCGCCTGTCACCGCCAGGGTGAGTTCGCGCGGTCGCTGGGTGCGGTATGTGGCGACGCCCAGCGCGATGCCAATCACAGTGGCGATAACCATCGCCTCAACGACGATGATCACGTGCTCGAGGGAGAGCTCCAGCAGGTGCTCCCAGGCGAACTGGAGGTAGGTCCAGAAACTCGAGAGCCAATTCACGCGCGGTCACCGCCCCACCATTGGAGCGTAGGCACGTGGCCGACCAGTGTCGACATTGAGCCTCCGCGCCGCTCTCGGTTTCCGTTACCGGCTGTCGCTTCCTCCACACCGCGCGGGTACGCCTGTCGTACGTCGCGCTGATGCCATCATCGCGGAAGCAGCCGATTAGTGAAAGTCTGCGCGTTTTCGGGGGTGTCTCGTCCGCGGACCCGGCCGGGCTGGCCGTGCCCGTTCGGGCATCGGGAAGTTTTGGCTTCTCGCGGGGAAGTTTTGGCTTCTCACCGAAAGGGGAGTCA
>CAZNCE010000013.1:25373-35034 GCA_964571285.1 uncultured Nocardioidaceae bacterium
GGGAAGTTTTGGCTTCTCGCGGGGAAGTTTTGGCTTCTCACCGAAAGGGGAGTCAGCCGGGTGGGCGAGCCGAGCGGGCCCGCACCCGCTCGGCGAGCGCGGCCAACGCGGCCGGGAAGATCTCCGCGGGCGGGTTCACCAGCCCGGCGCCCACCTGCCCGACCCCGGCCCGCTTGCCGGCCATGCCGGTGTTGATCTGAGGCAGCACGGAGGTGCGGCACACCAGCGACACGTCGATGCCGGTCGGCGCGCCACGGAACTCCAGCACCGGGATGGACCAGCGAGGGTTCTCGGCCAGCGTGATCTCGTACATCCGCCGGGTGGTGGCCAGTGCGTCCGGCACGCTGCCGCCGACGAACCGCACGATCGCCGGCGCGGTCGCCATCGAGAAGCCGCCGATGCCCGCGGTCTCGGTGATCGCCGAGTCGCCGATGTCGGGGTTCGCGTCGCTCGGCCCGTAGGAGCCCAGGAACAGGCCGTCGGCCACCTGTGCCGGTCCGGTGAACCACTGGTCGCCGGTTCCGGCCACCTGGATCCCGAAGTCGGTGCCGTTGCGGGCCATCGCCACCACCATGGTGGAGCCGTCGATGCCGCGGGCCGCGTCCAGGGCCAGCTTGCAGGCGGGCATCGCCAGGTTGAGGAAGAAGTGGTCGTTGCCGCCGATGAACCGCACGGCCTCCGCCACCTGCGCAGCGCCGTGCCCGGACGTGGCCATGGCCGGCGCCAGGTCGCGCAGCAGCATCAGCGTGCCGGCCCGGTTGCGGTTGTGCGCCTCGTCGCCCATCTGCAGCATCTGGGTGAGGATGCCGGTGACGTCGACCGGCTCGCCGGCCCGCACCGCGTCCTTCAGCAGCGGCCCCAGCACGTCGCTCATCCAGCGCAGCCGCTGGAGCACCTCGGGGGCGTACGCGCCGTAGCGCAGCACCTTGCCGAGCCCTTCGTTCAGCGAGCAGTACGCCCGGCGGCCGGTGTCGGGGTCCTCCAGCACCCACATCCACATCGACGGCGACACGACCCCGGCCATCGGGCCGACCGCGCCGCGATGGTGGCAGGGCTCGAACGACACCGAGGTGCCCGACTCGAACAGGGCCGCGGCGTCCTCGGGGTCGGCCACCAGCCCCTCGAACGCGGCCGCGCCCTGCAGCGCACCGCGCATCGGCCCGGAGGCCGCCGCCCAGGTCAGCGGCGGGCCGGCGTGCAGGAACTGACCCGGCTGCAGACCGAGCAGTTCCGACGCCGGCGCGACGTCGACCAGCCGCGCCTGCACGGCCAGCATCGCCTCGACCGCGCGGCGGTTCGCGTCGACGCGGAGCGGGTCGGCGGCCACGGTGGCCAGGTCGTCGACGGTGCCCGCCATCGGCGGTTGCCAGTCCACCTCGGTCACTGGTACGGCCTGCGCGGCCACGGTGGACCCGAACAGGCCCGCGCCGGCCGACACCACCGCGGCCGGCGGTTCAGTGGGCAGGGTGTGGGTCATCGGGCACCTCCGGAGACCAGCGCGGCGGCCCGAGCGGTGGCGGCGGCGTTGGACAGGTACACCTCGGCGCCCGCCTCGGCCAGGGCGGCCGCCTGCCGGGACAGCCCCTGCGGGTCGGCCTCGGTGCCGATGCACGACACCACGATCGGCAGCTCCCGCGCGGCGCGTGCGTCGGCGATGGCGGGGGCCAGCGCTGCGGCCGGGTCGGGTTCGGCGCCGTGCCCCAGGACCACGTCGAGCAGCACCGCCGCGGTTCCGGGGTCGGCGGCGGCATCGGCCAGCCGCTCCAGCCGCAACGTGGGATCGATCATCGGGTGGGCCCGCCCACGGGTCAGCGCGTCGTCGCCGAAGTCGACCATCAGGTGGGCGTCCGCCGCCAACGCCGTCGAGGTGGCTCCGGCCGAGTCCAGCGCCAGGTCCGGCCGCAGCGGGATGTTGCTGCGGATCGGTCCCAGCGTCCGGCCCGCGACCAGCATCGCCTCGTCGCACAGGGTGCCGCCGACGAACAGTCCGCGCAGCCACCCTTCCCGGCCGGCGGCCGCGGTGCCCCAGACGGGCCAGTCCGGGACGGGCTCGCCCAGCGTGGCCAGCAGCTGCTCGGCCGCCGCGGTGAGCGACGGCGTCTCGGCCGACAGCAGCGCGAACGTCACCGGCGTGGACAGCCCGGCCACGTACGCCCGCAGCTGCTCGGCCACCTGCTCGGCGGGCGGCTTCGACACCAGCACGATGTGCTCCACCGACGGGTCGGTGTCCAGCCGCTGCAGGGCCGCCCGGGTCGACAGCGCCCCCACCTCGGCGCTGAGGTCCCGACCGCCCACACCGAGCGCGGCACCGACGCCGACACCGGCGTGGTCGAGCAGGCAGATCAGCTGCTGGCAGCCGGTGCCGGAGGCGGCCACCAGCCCGACCCGGCCGGGTTCGACGACGTTGGCGAATCCGAGCCCGACGCCGCCGACCACCGCGGTGCCGCAGTCGGGCCCCATCACCACTAGCCCGCGCTGCTCGGCGGTGCGCTTCAGCACGAGTTCCTGCTCCAGCGGCACGTTGTCGCTGAACACCAGCACGTCGCTGCCCGCGTCCAGCGCGTCCATCGCCTCCACGAACGCGTGCTCGCCGGGTACGGAGACCAGGGCGAGCGCCTGCTTCGCGCGCCGCAGCGCGGTCCCGACCGTGCGCGGCGGTTGCTCGCGGCGCTCGTCCGCGGACGAGGGCGTGGTCGCGGTGAGCGCGGCGTCCACCGCCGCCAGCGCCGCCTTCAGGTCCTCCGCGGAAGCCAGTCTCAGCGCGACCACCATGTCGTTGGGGGTGGCGGCCGGGATGTCGAAGCCCATCTCGGCCAGCACCTCGAGGTTCAGCGCGGTGGCCATCGCGACCTGCGCTGCCAGCACCCCCGGCGTGGCCGCCACATCCCGGCTGACCTGGAGCAGGGTCACCGAGTCGGCGTACGCCCCGGTGCGCAGGTCCACGTGGGTGGTGGTCATCGAACCGGCATCCCTTCCAGCGCGAGCAGGCTGCCGACGGCGAGCCCGGCGCCGGACGTGTGCCCGATGCGCAGCAGTTCGGCCACCCGCTCCGGCACCGCGTCGGCCGGCCCGTTGGCGAGCGCCGACCCCAGGCGGCGGAACTGGGGAACCACCTCGCCGTGGGCGGCGCGGTCCAGCAGCGTGGCGGAGAAGGCGGTCGTGGCCCCCGCCGCCCCGACGCGATCGGCGACCGCCGCCCGGTCGTGGCGCTCGGTGGCGAACGCGGTGGCCAGCCAGCCGGCCAGCACGTCGTCGCCCAGCGGGGTGAGCCCGCTGCCGCGCCCCAGCAAGCGGTCCACGGCGGCCGGTTCGCCGTCCCGGAGCGCATCCAGCGACCGGGTGCCCAACTCGGCGGCGACGTCGGCGTACGGGCGGCGCAGCAGCCCCCGCAACCGCCCAGCGACCCGGACCCGCTCGACCGGGGACAACCGCAGCCGCGGCACCCGGTGGTCGACCAGCCGGGTGACGCGGACGCGGAGGTCGCGGACGAGCAGCCGGCCGCCCCCCACCGCGGCCGGCCCGTGGGCCCGTCCGCCGGGCAACTGTGCAAGCGCGGTCGAAATGCCGCAGGGGACCCGCACCGCCGACCGGGTCAGCACGCCCAGCACGACGCTTGGGTCGTCCAGCCGGACGTACCAGGCGTGGGGGCCGGCGTGCAGCACCCGCCCACTGGAGGGCGGTCCCATGAGCACTCGTCGGACCCAACCCGGTGCGGCCCCCCCGAGGTCGCGAACCCGGGTTGCGTCGAGCACTTCCACGCTCGCGACGCTAGCCGTTCGCTACCGTGCTCTTAATGGTCAGCGTTGCCAACACTCCACGCGGTGAGCCGCAAGAGTTGATAACTCCCGTGCACGGTATCCCGCTGCATCGGCTGCTGGACGGGCCTGGGCGGGAGCCGATGCGCGTGCTCGCCGGCGAGGCCGGTCTGGCCCAGCCGACCGTCGGGGTGCGCGCCATCGATGTGCCGGAGGCACTGGACCGGATCCGGGCCCGGGAGTTGCTGGTGGTGGCCGACCCGATGCTGCTCGACCGGCTGCTGGACCGGTTGCTCGGCCGGGTCCTGCCCCACGACCCGGCCGGGATCGCGCTGCGGGTCGGCCCCGGGGTGGAGGACCACCTGGACCGGCTGCGCGCCCTCGCCGAGGAGCGGGGGCTGCCGGTGATCGAGCTGCCTGGCACGCTCACCTACGACGACCTGGCGCAGCACGTCTACGGCGAGCTCAACGCCCACCAGACCGTGGTGCTGGAGCGGATCGACGCGCTGCACCAGGCGCTGTCGCAGCTGGTGCTGGCCGGCGGCGACCTGGACCGGATCGCGGAGCGGGTCGCCCAGGTCCTCGACGTCGGCACCATGGTCTGCTCGACCGACGGCCGGGAGCGAGCAGCGGCGCTGACCCCGCAGCACCGCCGGCTGCTGGACCAGGCGGGGCTGCTGGACCACACCGGCCGCTTCCGGGTGGAGCGCCTGGTCGACCGCAGGGTGGCGCTGCCGGGGGGCGGCGAGGTGCGCAGCGCGCGGATCGCGGCCGGTGGCAGCGACCTGGCCCGCCTGGTCTGTGTCAGCCCAGACCATGTGCTCGGCTCCGATGACGTGCAGGCGCTGGAGCGTAGTGCCACGGTGGCCGCGCTGCTGATCACCCGCGAGCAGGCCGTGTCGGCGGTGGAGAACAAGTACCGCGGCGACTTCCTGCGCGACATCTTTCTGGGCCGGGCCGGGAGCGCGGAGTTCGTGCTCGAGCATGCGTCCGGCTTCGAGTGGGATCTGCAGCGGCCGATGGTGGTGATCTCCGCGCAGATCGACCCACCCGGTGAGCCGGTCAGCGGCAGCGTGACCCGGGGCTGGCAGCAGCGGTTCTCGGCCGCCTGGAGTCAGGTCTGCCGGGCGCGCGACCCGTCCATCCCGGCGGTCGACTTCTCCACCGAGGTGGTCGTGCTGTGCCCCACACCGCTGACCGGCGACGGCGCTCCCGACGAGCACGGCGTACGCGACGTGGTGGCCGAGCTGGTCGCGGCGGTGGCCGGGGACCGGGGCGGCGGCCGCCGGCCGTTCTCCTCCGGGGTCAGCCGCGTGGTCACGACGCTGGCCGAGCTGCCCGCCGCATACGGACAGGCGCGACGGGCAGCGGAGGTGGGTCGCCGGATCGCCGGCGGTCGGAGCACGACCTGGTTCGACGACCTCGGGCTGCACCGCCTGCTGGCGCTGGTGCCGGACGAGCAGGAGCTGGTCGAGTTCGCCCAGGACGTGCTCGGCGAACTGGCGCGGGACACCGAGGAGGCGGCGGACCTGCGCGCCACCCTGCAGCATCTGCTGGACACCAACCTCAACGTGGCCGAGGCGGCGCGGCTGCAGTTCTTCCACTACAACACGATGCGTTATCGGGTCAGCAAGCTGGAGCGGATGCTCGGACCGTTCTCGCACAACCCGCATCTGCGGCTGAACATCGCGGTGGCGCTGCAGGTGCTGGAGATGGTGGGCGATGTTCGGCAGAAGTCGCCAATGCTGGGCTCTGATCGGCCTCACTAGCGTCATGGGCAGACCGGCGGCGTCCGGCTGGCTCGAGGAGGACCCATGTCCATGTTCAAGTGGGAAGTCGTGCACGGCGGGCGGACGCCTCCGCCCGGAGAGGCAGTCGGCCCGCAGCAGCGGCTGAGCTGGCCACGGACGATCGGGCTCGGCGCCCAGCACGTGGTGGCCATGTTCGGCGCCACGTTCGTGTTCCCGATCGTGATGGGTCTCGACCCCAACCTGGCGATCATGTTCTCCGGGATCTGCACGATCCTGTTCCTGCTGATCGTGAACAACAAGGTGCCGAGCTACCTGGGCACCAGCGCCTCGTTCGTCGCCTCGGTGGCGGCGATCCGCGCGCTCGGCGGCGACTCCGCCGATGTCACCGGCGCCATCCTGATCGCCGGACTGGTCCTCGCGGTGTTCGGCGTGCTGGTGCACATCGCCGGGCCCGGACTGATCCACACGCTGCTGCCGCCGGCGGTCACCGGCGCCGTGGTGATGCTGATCGGCTTCAACCTGGCGCCGGTGGTGGCCGGCACGTACTGGCCCCAGGACCAGTGGATCGCGCTACTCACCGCGACCGCACTGGTGCTGTTCGCGGTGTTGCTGCCCGGCTTCTGGTCGCGCATCGCGGTCTTCCTCGCGCTGGTCTTCGGGTACGTCCTGTCGGCGCTGGCCGACCTGTGGCTGGGCCCGATCAACTCGATGCTGCCCGGCCAGAACCTCGACGACGCGGGTGTGGCGCAGCCGTTCGAGCACGACCGGATCTGGGCCTGGGGCAACGTCGGCCAGGCCGACTGGATCGGCTTCCCCGGCGGCACCCTCGCCGACGGGGTCAGCGTCGTGCACGGCCCGAGCTTCTCGCTGACGTTCATCCTGCTGGTGCTCCCGGGCGTGATCGCGCTGATCGCGGAGAACACCGGCCACGTCAAGGCGGTCGCCGAGATGACCGGGGACAACCTCGACCCGTACATGGGCCGGGCCCTCGGCGCGGACGGTCTGGCGACCGCGCTGGCCAGCGCCTTCGGCGGGTCGCCGACCACCACCTACGCCGAGAACATCGGCGTGATGAGCGCGACGCGGGTCTACTCCACCGCCGCCTACTACGTGGCGGCGATCGTGGCCATCCTGCTCGGCCTGTGCCCGAAGTTCGGGGCGATCGTCAACGCCATCCCCGGCGGCGTACTCGGCGGTATCACGGTGGTGCTGTACGGCATGATCGGACTGGTGGGCGCGAAGATCTGGGTGGAGAACAAGGTCGACTTCGGCAACCCGGTCAACATGGTGGGACTGGCTGGTGGCGTGATCGCCGGGGTCGGCGGCGTCACCTTGCACATCACCGACGACTTCGAGCTCGGCGGCATCGCCCTCGGCACGATCATGGTCATCGTCTACTACCACTTGGTGAAGGGACGGTCGCAGCAGCTCGGCGCCGACGAGGTAACCAAGGCCCTATGAAACCGGCGCCCTTCTCCTACGTCCGGCCGGACACGGTCGACGAGGCGTTGGCTGCGCTGGCCTCCGACCCCGACGCGAAGGTGCTGGCCGGGGGGCAGAGCCTGCTCCCGCTGCTGTCGATGCGGCTGCTGGAGCCGAGCCTGGTGGTCGACATCAACGGCCTAGCGGAGCTGGCCGCGGTCACGGGGGGTTCGGACGGGGTACGCGTCGGGGCGCTGGCGCGGCAGTCGGAGGTGAAGGCGGACGCAGCCGTGGCCGCGGTCCAGCCGTTGCTGCCGCGGACGCTGTCGCTGGTCGCCCACGACACCATCCGCAACCGCGGCACGGTGGTGGGCTCGCTGGTGCATGCGGACGCGGCGGCCGAACTGCCGGCGGTGCTGGTGCTGCTCGGCGGCAGCCTCACCGCGCGCTCCGTGGCGGGAGAGCGCACGATCAACGCGGGCGATCTGTACGTCGGCCCGCTGGAGTCCGCGCTGCGGCACGACGAGTTGGCGGTCTCGGCGAGCTTTCCGGCGCTGCCCGGTGGCAGCGGCGTGGCCTGCGACGAGGTGTCCAGGCGGCACGGCGACTATGCCCTGTGTGGAGCCGCCGCGGTGGTTTCGTTGGGGGCCGACGACCGGATCACTTCGGCGGCGGTCGGCTTCTGGTCGATGGCCGACGTGCCGGTCGCCGTCGACGTCTCGGAGGTCTTCGCCGCCGGCCGGCTCGACGACGAAGCCCTGCACGACGCCGCGGAGCTGGCGCTGTCCCGGCTCGACCCGGGCGATGACATCCATGCCACCGCGGACTACCGCGCGCACCTCGCCCGGGTGCTGACCCGCCGGGTGCTGCGCGCCGCCCACGCCGACGCCGTGCACCGGGTGGCCCGGCGGGAAGGAGCCCGATGACGGTGCCCGCGGAAGTCACCGGCGCCGACGACCTGCTGGCCGTGCGGCTGCGGGTGAACGGTGACGAGCACGTCGTCCGGGTGCCGGCCCGCCGGCTGTTGAGTGACGCGCTGCGCCACGACCTGCGGCTGACCGGCACCCACGTGGGGTGCGAGCACGGGGTGTGCGGGGCGTGCACGGTGCTGCTGGACGGACGGCCAGTGCGATCGTGTCTGCTGCTCGCGGTGTCGGTGGAGGGCCACGACATCACCACCGTGGAAGGACTGACCGAACCCGACGGCTCGCTGGGACCGGTGCAGCAGGCGTTCGCCGACTGCCACGCGCTGCAGTGCGGGTTCTGCACGCCCGGCTTCCTCACCACGATCACCGCCGGGCTGGAGCGCACGCCGGACCCCAGCGAGGACGAGGCGGTCGAGATGGTGGCCGGCAACTTGTGCCGGTGTACCGGCTACCAGAACATCGCCAAGGCGGTGCATCGCGCCGCCGAGCTGCGCCGCCGGCGCGGGGACGGTTCGGGACGGACGCCGTGACCACCAAGCTGTTCGGCGAGCGGGTGCCCCGGGTCGAGGACGACCGGATGGTGCGCGGGCACGGCGCCTACGTGGACGACCTGGTGCCGGATGCGCTGGAGGCGGCGGTGTTGCGCAGCCCGCACGCGCACGCCCGGATCCTGGACATCGACGTCGACCCGGTGCTCGATCTCGAGGGCGTGCACGCGGTCTACACCTACGACGATCTGTCCGGCCCGATGGCCGAGCCGCTGCCGTTGCTGATCCCGCATCCCGAGCTCACCCACGGCCGGACCCAGTACACGCTCGCCAACGGCGAGGTCAACTACGTCGGCGAGGCGATCGCGATGGTGGTCGCGGACAACCGCTACATCGCCGAGGACGCGGTCGACCGGATCCGGGTGACCTACGACCTGCTGCCGCCGGTCGTCGGGCTGCCCGCCGCCCGCGCCGCGGAGCACCTCGTGCACGAGGACGTGCCCGGCAACGTCGCGGCGAGGATGGAGCAGCGGGTCGGCGACGCGGAGGCGGCGATCGCGGCGGCGCCGCACCGGCTCACCCTCGACCTCGACGTGGAGCGCAGCGCGTCGACCCCGCTGGAGGGCCGCGGCACGGTGGCCCGCTGGGATGCCGACACCGCGCGGCTGCAGGTGTGGAGCGCCACCCAGACCTCCACCGGACTGCGAGCCGCGGTCGCGGCCAAGCTGGGCCTGGACCTGGTCCAGGTGGACGTGATCACGCCGGACGTCGGCGGCGGGTTCGGCGTCAAGATCATGCACCCGTGGCCGGAGGAGCTGCTGGTCCCGATGGCGGCCCGGGCGCTCGGCCACCCGGTGAAGTTCACCGAGGACCGCCGCGAGCACTTCGTGTCCGCCGCCCACGAGCGCGCCCAGCAGCAGCACATCGAGGTCGGGTTCGACGACGACGGCCGGCTGCTCGGCCTCTCGGTGCGGTTCTGGCACGACAACGGCGCCTACACGCCGTACGGGCTGATCGTGCCGATCATCACCTCCACCCAGCTGCTCGGTCCGTACAAGCCGGGGACCTACGAGGTGGTGTTCGAGAGTCTCTACACCAACACGGTGATCGTGACGCCGTACCGCGGCGCCGGCCGGCCGCAGGGCGTGTTCGCGATGGAGCGGACGATGGACGCGATCGCCGGCTATCTCGGCAAGGACCGGGCGGACGTGCGCGCCGTCAACTTCATCCAGCCCGACGAGTTCCCGTACGACCACGGGCTGGTGTTCCAGGACGGCCGGCCGCTCACCTACGACTCCGGCGACTACCCCGCGTCGCTG
>CAZNCE010000014.1:0-34551 GCA_964571285.1 uncultured Nocardioidaceae bacterium
GCACCCCGAGGCGGCCGGCTACACGCCCGACCCGATCCTCTAGTCCACCCCCTAGGACGGTCCGCTACTCGGCCGCAGCCGCCGTCTCCGGCTGACCGCCGGGGCTACCCCAGCGCAGCACGAAGCCACCCGCGCGGATCGAGCGCCGGAAGAACAGCCACGACAACGCCAGACCCAGCACGAACAGCGGGATCGACGCGAAGCTGGCGATCGGCACCGAACTGGTCACCGGGGCGGTCAGCAGCAGCACCAGCGTCACGCTGGCGTTCACGACCAGCACGCCGGCCCACAGCAGCGAGAGCCGCTGGAAGAACCGCCGCAGGTGCCGCGACCTCGCCACCGTCGGGGGCAGCGGGCAGAAGTCGTCGGCGAGCCGCCGGATCAGCGGCCGGTCCAGCGGCACCGTCACCAGCAGCGCGAGACCGAACAGGTACGTGGCCAGCGTCGGCTGCAAGAAGTACACCACGGCGGAGGAGGACAGTGCCGTGATGCCGACCCGCAGCAGCGCCATCGCGGTGGCCAGCAGCAGCATCATCGAGGGGCGGCCACCGGTGAGCAGCCGTACCGTGATCGCGGCCAGCGCCCACCCGACGGCGGCCAGCAGCGCGCCGTGCAACCCGGCGGCGAGCAGCACGACGTAGAACACCACCAGCGGACCGATCACGGACTCGCCGAGCTGGACGCCGACGTTGCGAACCAGTTCGCCCGGCGCGGGCAGCACGACGTGCGTGGTCATGTGGTGCGGCAGGTGGACCACACGGACTCCGAAGGGCGCGAGTCGATGACGGGGGTGCGCTCACCCTAGTGGACATCGGGTGCCCGAGGGCACCCCCTCGGACAGACAATTCGCCAGGTTTCGGCGTCATCTGCACGCTCCCGGGCAGGTGGCCGGGACTAATATGGACAGCCCGAGGACAGTCAGGTCGCGACCGGATCGAGGCCATGAGCGCAGGTCGGTGAGCAGATGGCGCAGACCCTCAGCAACGAGCAGTACGACGTCCTCTACACCTTCCGGCTGGCCCTGCGGCAGTTCCTACGTTGGAGCGAGGACGAGTCGGCGCGCGTCGGCCTCACCTCGCAGCAGCACCAGGTGTTGCTCGCGATTCGTGCGCACCCCGCGCCGGAACCGCCCAGTATCGGCGACATCGCCAACTACCTGATGACCCGGCACCACAGTGCCGCCGAGTTGGTCCGCCGGATCGAGTCGATGGGCCTGTTGGTCCGCGAGTCCGACCCCAACGACCGACGGGTCGTCCGGCTGCAACTCACCCCCCAGGGAGAGGACATCCTGGCCCAGCTCACGGCCTCGCACATGGCCCAGTTGCAGCGGGCTGCCTCGATGTTGCAGATCAGCGAGCCTTTCCTCCAGCGGCTGTCCGAGCAGTTTATGCGGGTTCCTCCCGAACACGTCTGACCGCACCTCCGCCGGCGCCCCCGATCGGGGTTTAGTCCCCGAGATTCTCGGTTACCAGAAATGACGGGAGCCGATACAATCGGGGTGTCCCTCGTTCCGCGTGAGGGAGGCGCGTTATGGGCGTTCTGAGCGACGTGCGAGAGCCGGCACAGCTGAGCGGCCTCGACGAAGCACAGTTGAAGTGTCTGGCCGCCGAGATCCGCGAGTTCCTGATCAGCTCGGTCTGCCGTACCGGTGGACATCTGGGGCCGAACCTCGGCGTGGTCGAGTTGACCATCGCCTTGCACAGGGTGTTCGACTCCCCGCACACCCCGATCGTCTTCGACACCGGGCACCAGGCGTACGTGCACAAGCTGCTCACCGGCCGCGCCGAGGGCTTCGCACGGCTGCGCCAGCAGGGTGGATTGTCCGGCTACCCGAGCCGGGCCGAGTCCGAGCACGACCTGGTGGAGAACTCGCACGCCTCGACCGCGCTCGCGTATGCCGACGGGCTCAGCAAGGGCCGCCAGCTGCTGGGTGAGCAGCGGCCGGTTGTGGCGGTGATCGGCGACGGAGCGCTGACCGGCGGGCTGGCCTGGGAGGCGCTGAACAATCTGGGCACGGCCGGTCGGCCGGTCGTGGTGGTGCTCAACGACAACGGCCGGTCGTACTCCCCGACGATCGGCGGCCTGTCGCACCACCTGCGCCGGCTGCGTGACCGGCCCGGCTACGACTCGCTGGTCGACCTGCTCGGCGGAACCTCCTCCGACGTGCCGCCGGTGCTGGCGAGCAGCGTGTTCGACGAACTCGGGTTCGGCTACCTCGGGCCGCTCGACGGCCACGACATCGCCGCGCTGGAGGCGGCGCTCACCCACGCCGCCGGGCTGCGCCGGCCGGTCGTGGTGCACGTGCTGACCGAAAAGGGCCGTGGCTACCGGCCGGCCGAGCTCGATCAGGCCGACCACATGCACACCGTCGGGGTGATCGATCCGGCAACCGGCACCGCCCCGCGGCCCCTCTCCCAGCAGTCCCAGCCGGTCGCGAGCCCGAAGCGGTCCTGGACCGACGTGTTCGCCGACACCCTGGTGGAGCTGGCCGGCGATCGGCCAGACCTGGTGGGGGTCAGCGCGGCCATGCTCGGTCCCACCGGCCTGCAGCGGCTGCTGGACCGCTATCCCGAACGCTGCTTCGACGTGGGGATCGCCGAGCAGCAGGCCGTGACGTCGGCCGCCGGGCTGGCGATGTCGGGCGCCCATCCGGTGGTCGCCATCTACGCCACGTTCGCCAACCGCGCCTTCGACCAGATCCTGATGGACGTGGCGCTGCACCGGCTGCCGGTCACGTTCGTGCTCGACCGGGCCGGGATCACCGGACCCGACGGCGCCAGTCATCACGGCATCTGGGATCTGTCCATGCTCGGCACCGTGCCCGGCATGCGGGTCGCGGCCCCGCGCGACTCGCAGACCTTGTCCGACGAGCTGCGGGAGGCGGTCGCCCACACCGGTGGGCCCACCGCGATCCGGTTCCCCAAGGGCACCGCCGGTCCCGCGGTGCCGGCGCTGCGCCGGATCGGAGGCCTGGACGTGCTGGCCGAGCCGGTGGACCCGGACCCGGACCGACCCACCGACGTGCTGCTGGTCGCGGTCGGCGCCCGCGGCACCGCGGCGGTGGAGGCCGCCGGCCGGTTGGCCGCCGCGGGAGTCGGCTGCACCGTCGTCGACCCCCGGTGGGTGCTGCCGGTCGACCGCGGGCTGGGCCCGCTCGCCTCCGCGCACTCCCACGTGGTCACGGTCGAGGAGGGTGTGCTGGCCGGTGGTGTCGGCAGCCGGGTCGCCCAGTTGCTCGCCGAGACCGGGGTGCGGACACCGGTCACCGAACTCGGGCTGCCGAACGACTTCGCGCCCCATGCCAGCCGGGCCGAGCTGCTGGCCCGGTACGGGCTGGACGCATCGGGGGTCGCCGACCGGGTGCTGGCCGCGCTGGACGACCACACGGCCGTACCCGCTCCATTGCTGGACGAGATCACCACGCTGCGGGTGAGAACGGGGTGACGATGCGAGCCCCCGTGCTGCTCAGGACCGGGGTCGCCGAGCCGTCCGTGGACCCGATCCGGACGGAGAACTTCCCCGTCGCACTGGGCGTCCTGCCCGCACCGCTGCGCCGCGACCTCACCGCGGTCTACCGCTTCGCCCGGCACGTCGACGACGTGGGCGACGAGGGGACCGACGACCCGAGCGCCCGGAGCCGGCGGCTCGATCAGGTGACCGGCGACCTCCAGAAGCTGTACGCCGGCGACCGCTGCGACGACCCGGCGGTGGCCGGGCTGGCCGACGTGGTCCGGCGCCGCAGGATCCCGGCCGACCCGTTCCTGCGGCTGGTGCGCGCCAACCAGGTCGACCAGCAGGTCACGCGCTACGAGACGTTCGAAGAGCTGCGGGGCTACTGCCGGTTGTCCGCCGACCCGGTCGGCGAGATCGTGCTGCACGTGTTCGGCCGCGCGACCCCGGACCGGGTGCAGCTGTCCGACCGGGTGTGCACCGCGCTGCAGTTGCTGGAGCACTGGCAGGACGTGCGGGAGGACTACCGGAACGGGCGGATCTACCTCCCGCTGGTCGACCTGCGCCGGTTCGGCGTGGCCGAGGAGGACCTGGACCGGGCCCCGGCCAGCCCGCAGCTGCGGGCCCTGCTGGCCTTCCAGACCGACCGGGCCATGGCCTGGCTCGGGTCGGGGGCCTTCCTGGTGTCGACGCTGACCGGCTGGGCCCGGCTCGCGGTCTCGGCGTACGTCGCCGGCGGGCGGGCCGCGGCGCGCGCCCTGCGCGACAGCGGGTACGACCCGATCACCCGGGTGCCCAAGCCGACCAGGTCGATGATGGCCCGCAGCTGGCTCGAGGGGAGGCTGCGGTGGCCGGGCTGACCATGAGCATCGCCGACGCCTACCAGACGTGTGCGGACATCACCCGGCGGGAGGCGCGCAACTTCTCCTACGGCATTCGCCTGCTGCCGCCGCCCAAGCGGCAGGCCATGTCGGCCGTCTACGCGATGGCCCGCCGGATCGACGACATCGGCGACGGGGGGCTGCCCGGCGCGGAGAAGCTGCGGCGGCTCGCGGCGACCCGCGACGCGCTGCACCGGCTCGCCGGCGGCTCAGCGGACGACGGGGACCCGGTGCTGCGCGCCCTCGGGGACGCCGCCGCCCGGTTGCCGATCCCGCTGGACGCCTTCGACGACCTGATCGCCGGGTGCGAGGACGACGTCAACGGGCGCCGGTACGCGACCTTCGACGAGCTGGTGGAGTACTGCCGCCGCGTCGCCGGCTCGATCGGCCGGCTGTCGGTCGGCGTCTACGCCCCCAGCCAGCTCGAGGCCGCCCGGCCGCTGGCCGACGACCTGGGCGTGGCGCTGCAGCTGACCAACGTCGTCCGCGACATCTGCGAGGACCGGGTGACCGGCCGGATCTACCTGCCGGCCGAGGACCTCCGCCGGTTCGGCTGCCGCCTGGACCTAGACGCCCAGCAGCGGATCGCCGACCCACCGGACCGGTTCGCCGAGCTGATCCGGTTCCAGGCCGGCCGGGCGCAGCTCTGGTACGACCGCGGGCTCACCCTGTTGCCCCTGCTGGACCGGCGCAGTGCCGCCTGCACCGCGGCGATGGCGGGCATCTACCGGCGGCTGCTGCAGCGGATGGCCGCCGACCCCGATCCGATCCGCCGTCGGCGGTTGTCGCTGTCCACCGGCGCCAAGGTCGTGGTGGCCGCCCGGGCGCTCACCGGGGGGACCCCGTGACCGGCGCGGCGCCAGACCCGGCCGGTGTCGTGGTGATCGGCGGCGGGCTGGCCGGGATCAGCGCCGCGGTCCGGCTGGCGGACGCGGGCCGCCGGGTGGCGCTGCTGGAGGCCCGGCCCCGGCTGGGCGGCGCCACGTACTCCTTCGACCGCGACGGGCTGGCGGTCGACACCGGCCAGCACGTGTTCCTGCGCTGCTATCGCGACTACCGCCGGCTGTTGGAGCGGATCGGCACCGCCGGCCAGGCTCCGGTACAGGACCGGCTGGACGTGCCGGTGCTGCTGCCCGGGGGCGGACGGGCCCGGCTGCGGCGGGGCCGGCACGGTCCCGCGCCGCTGCACCTGGTGCCGGCGCTGGCGGGCTACCGGGCGTTGCCGCTGGGTGCCCGGCTGTCGGTGCTGCGCGCCGGCGCGGCCCTGCGGCGGGTCGACCCCGACGACCCGCGCACCGACCAGCAGACCTTCGGTGACTGGCTGGCCCGGCACGGCCAGGGCGCCGCCGCCGACCGCGCGGTCTGGCGGCTGCTGACCGTGGCCGCGCTGAACCTCGATCCCGAGCACGCCTCGCTGGCCCTGGCTGCCCGGGTGTTCCGCACCGCCCTGCTGGACGCGGTGGGGGCCGGCGACATCGGCGTGCCCCGCGCGACTTTGGAGCGCCTGCACGGTGCGGCGGCCGTCCGGCTGCTCGGCCGCCTCGGCGTTGAGGTGCACACCGGTCAGCGGGTCCGGGCGATCGAGGCCGACGAGGTCGCGGGTCCGGATCGGCTCACCGTCCGCACCGACACCGGGGAGCTGGCCGCGAGCGGCGTGGTGGTGGCGGTGCCGCACCGCAGCGCCGCCGTGCTGGTTCCCGAGCCTGCCGTCCCGGGCCGCGAGCGGTGGGCGGGCCTGGGGTCCGCTCCGATCGTGAACGTCCATCTCTGGTTCGACCGGCCGGTGCTCGACTCCGGGTTCGCCGCGGTCCTCGACCCCGAACTGCAGTGGCTGTTCGACCGGACCACCGGAGCCGGTGCCGACCGCGGCCAATACCTCGTCTCGTCGCTGTCGGGTGCCGACCGCTGGGTACGCACCCCGGCCGGCCGGCTGCGCGACGCCCAGCTGGCCGCGCTGCGCCGGGTGCTGCCCCGCACCGCCGGCGCCCGGCTGCTGGACGGGTTCGTGACCCGCGAGCCACACGCCACGTTCCGGCAGCAGGCCGGCACCGCGGCGCTGCGGCCGCATCCCGCCACCCGCTGGCCCGGCCTGGTGTTGGCCGGCGCGTGGACCGCCACCGGGCTGCCGGACACGATGGAGGGCGCCGTGCGCAGCGGCAACCGGGCCGCGGATTCGCTGCTCGGGCGTACCTCGCGCGCCCAGACACGTGGCCGACGGCCCGATTCGGCGGACGACCCGGAGAAGGAGATGATCGCGTGAGCGTGACCGCGAGACTGCACGTCGACGGGTCCGGACTGGTCCGGCAGTCGATGGCCGCAGCGCTGGACCGGCTGGACGCCGACATGCGACACGTGAGCGGTTACCACGTCGGCTTCTGGGACGCGGAGGGGAGTCCGGCCGACGCGGTCGGAAAGGGGGTCCGGGCCGCGCTCGCGCTGCTGTCCGCCCGGGCCGCGGGCGGCACCGCCGAGCAGGGGGTGCCGGCCGCCGTCGCCGTCGAGCTGATCCACAACTTCTCACTGCTGCACGACGACGTAATGGACGGCGACACCCAGCGCCGGCATCGGGCCACCGCCTGGACCGTGTTCGGGTCATCCCCGGCGATCCTGGCCGGCGACGCGCTGCAGTCGCTGGCCGTCGAGGTACTCGCCGAGGCACGTACCCCGAACCTGTCGTGGGCGGTGCGCTGCCTGTCCGCCGCGGTCCGTCGGCTGATCGCCGGGCAGGTCGCCGACCTGTCCTTCGAGCGCCGCGACGACGTCGGGCTGGAGGAGTGCCTGCGGATGGCCGGGGACAAGACCGGCGCGCTGCTCGCCTGCTCGGCCTCGCTCGGCACCGTGCTGGTCGACGGCCCGGCCGAGTTGGCTCTCGGCCTGGGTGAGTTCGGTGCCCACCTGGGTCTCGCGTTCCAACTGGTCGACGACCTGCTCGGCATCTGGGGCGAGCCGGCGCAGACCGGCAAGCCGGTGCTGTCGGATCTGCGCTCGCGCAAGAAGTCCGTCCCGGTGGTGGCCGCGCTGTCCTCCTCGACCGCGCCCGGGCAGTTGCTGCGCCGGCTGTACGCGCAGCCCGACGAGCTGTCCGAGCAGCAGCTGGCGGACGCCGCGGAGCTGGTGGAGCGGGCCGGCGGCCGCGCCTGGACCGAGCGGCGGGCGGACGAGGAGCTACAGGCCGGCCTGGAGCTGCTGCGGGTGCTGCCGATGCCGGCCGACGTGGCCGACGAGTTCGCGACCCTGGCAAGGGGGTTGGCGCACCGAGACCACTGACCCCACGGCCCGCCGCGAACGCGGACCGGACGTGAGCAAACCGACGGGAAGGGAGCTCAACACCAGATGGCCATGCTGGAGGCGATCCCCGCCACGCAGACGTCCGCCGAGGAGGCCCTCGACCGGGCGGTGCACCGACTGCTGTCCCTGCAGGAGGGCGGCGGCTGGTGGCAGGGCGAGCTGGAGACCAACGTGACCATGGACGCCGAGGACCTGATGATGCGCCAGTTCCTCGGCGTGCGGACCGACGAGCAGACCGCCGCGTCCGCGCGGTGGATCCGCAGCCGGCAACGCGACGACGGGTCCTGGGCCAACTTCTACGGCGGCCCGCCGGACCTGTCCACGACCGCCGAGGCCTACGTCGCGCTGAAGCTCGCCGGCGACGATCCCGACGAGCCGCACCTGCGCCGGGCCCGCGAGGTGGTGCTGAGCCTCGGCGGGCTGGAGAACAGCCGAGTCTTCACCAGGATGTGGCTGGCGCTGTTCGGCGAGTGGGACTGGGCCGACATTCCCGTGCTGCCGCCCGAGCTGGTGTTCGCTCCGGGCCGGATGCCACTGAACCTGTACGACTTCGCCTGCTGGGCCCGGCAGACCATCGCACCGCTGACCATCATCGGCTCGCTCCGGCCCCGGCGCGAGCTGGGCTGCACCGTCGCGGAGCTGCGCAGCGGTCGGCCGCGGACCGGCGGTGCGGTGAGCCGCTGGGGGCGCGGCTTCGAGCGGATGGACGCGCTGCTGCACCGGTACGACCGGCTGCCGCGCAAGCCGCTGCGCGGCCTGGCGTTGCGCCGGATGGCCGAGTGGATCGTCGCTCGGCAGGAGGCGGACGGCTCCTGGGGCGGCATCCAGCCGCCCTGGGTCTACTCGCTGATGGCGTTGAACGCGCTGGGGTACGCCGTCGACCATCCGGTGATCGCCGCGGGCCTGGCGGGCTGGGAGCGGTTCACGATCGTCGAGGAGACCCCGGACGGGCCCGTGCGCCGGATCGAGGCCTGCCAGTCCCCGGTCTGGGACACGGCGCTGTCGATGATCGCGCTGTCCGATGCCGGCGTGGACGCCGAGCACCCCGCGCTGGAGCGGGCAGCGGACTGGCTGTGCGCCGAGGAGATCCGGGTGCGCGGCGACTGGGCGGTGCGGCGGCCGGACCTGGCGCCGTCCGGCTGGGCGTTCGAGTTCGACAACGACCTCTATCCCGACGTCGACGACACCGCCGAGGTGATCATGGCGCTGCGCCGTGCCCGGCCGACCCCGGCCCGGCTGGCCGCCATCGACCGCGGCACCCGTTGGGCCGCCGGCATGCAGTGTGCCGACGGGGGGTTCGCCGCGTTCGACGCCGACAACACCCGCGAGCTGGCCTACGAGATCCCGTTCAGCGACTTCGGCGCGATGATTGACCCACCGAGCTCGGACGTCACCGGCCATGTGGTCGAGATGCTCGCCGGGGGCGGCGACCGGCGGGCCCGGGACCGGGCGGTGCGCTGGCTGCTCGACCGGCAGCGCCCGGACGGCTCCTGGTTCGGCCGCTGGGGCGCCAACCACGTCTACGGGACCGGCGCGGCCGTACCCGCGCTGGTGGCAGCCGGCCTCTCCCCGGACGACCCGGTGATCCGCCGCGCGGTGGCGTGGCTCGAGGCCTACCAGAACGACGACGGCGGCTGGGGCGAGGACCTGCGGTCCTACGACGCGCCGGAGTGGATCGGCCGCGGCGACTCGACCGCGTCGCAGACGGCGTGGGCGCTGCTGGCGTTGCACGCCGCCGACGCCGCCGACTCGGCCGCGGCCCGCCGCGGCATCGACTGGCTGGTGGCCACGCAGCACGAGGACGGCGGGTGGTCCGAGCCGCAGTTCACCGGCACCGGGTTCCCCGGTGACTTCTACATCAACTACCACCTGTACCGGCTGGTGTTCCCGATCAGCGCGCTGGGTCGTTGCCTGGGGAGGAACCCATGACCGCGGCCGTCGCGGTCTGGACGCCCTCGCGACCCGAGGCCGCTGCGGTGCGCCGTGGCCTGGGCCGCGGAGCCTACCGCGGCGAGGTCGAGCGGGTCGGCGTCGGCGGCCGCACCCGGGCCCCGCGCCGGGACGGCGCGGCCCCGGTCGCCGTGGCCGGTATCGCCGGGGCGCTGGCCCCGGATCTGCGCCCCGGCGATGTGGTCGTCGCGGACGAGGTGCGCGGACCCGACGGCACCCGGCTGCTGCCCGGATCGTCGCTGCTGGCCGCCCGGCTCCGCCGGGACGGCCTCACCGTGCGCTGCGGGCCGGTGCTCAGCGTGGACCACGTGGTCGACGAGCCGGAGCGCGGCCGCTTGGCCGCGGCGGGCGCGCTGGTCGTCGACATGGAGTCGGCGGCGCTGCTACGGGACCTGCCGGACGGGCCGCTGGCGGTGGTTCGGGTGGTGGCCGACGCCGCCGACGGCCGGCTGTTCCGCCCGGTCAACGCGGGACGGATGCTGACCGCGCTGCGCACCCTCGGCCGGATCGGCCCGGCGCTGGAGGCCTGGGGCGCCGCCACCGGCGCGCGCCGCGTGCTGCTCGCCGGGCCGCGGTCGTTCTGCGCCGGGGTGGTCCGTGCCATCGACGTGGTCGAACGCGCACTGCAGGTCCGCGGCGCCCCGGTGTACGTGCGCAAGCAGATCGTGCACAACCGGCACGTGGTCGAGGACCTCAGCCGGCGCGGCGCGGTGTTCGTGGACGAACTCGACGAGGTCCCGCCGGGCTCGACGGTCGTGTTCTCCGCCCACGGGGTCTCCCCGGCCGTACGCGACCAGGCCGAGCAACGGCGGCTGGACGTGATCGACGCGACCTGTCCGCTGGTCAGCAAGGTGCATGCGGAGGTGCGGCGCTTCGCCGACTCCGGTGACACCGTCATCTTCGTCGGACACGCGGGGCACGAGGAGGCCGAGGGGACGATGGGCGAGCGGCCCGGCCGGACGCTGCTCGTCGAGTCCGAAGCGGACGCGCGCACCGTCGCGGTGCCCGACCCCGACCAGGTGTCGGTGCTGCTGCAGACCACCCTGGCCGCGGACGAGGTCGAGGGCATCCTGGACATCCTGCGGGCCCGGTTCCCCGACCTGCGCCAGCCGCAGTCCGACGACATCTGCTACGCCACCACGAACCGGCAGCAGGCACTGCGCTCGCTGGCCGCGGAGGCCGACCTGGCGCTGGTGATCGGTTCCACGAACTCGTCCAACTCGCAGCGGCTGGTCGAGGTGTCCCAGCGGGACGGCACGCCCGCGTATCTGATCGACGACGCCACGGACATCCGACTGGAATGGCTGGCCGGTGCCACGACCGTGGCCCTCACCGCCGGGGCATCCGCCCCGGAGGACCTTGTACAGCAGGTCGTCGCGGCACTGCGCGGCCTGGGACCGGTGGACGTGGCCGAGCGTGAGACCACGACCGAGGACGTCTACTTCACGCTACCCAAGGAGGTGCGAGACCGATGACTGTGCCCCTGCGACAGAACCTGCGGATGGCGGCCTATCTGGCCCAACAGAAACTCAAGGGCAACAAGAAGTTCCCATTGCTGGTGGAGCTCGAGCCACTGTTCGCCTGCAATCTCGGATGCGCCGGATGCGGCAAGATCCAGCACCCCGCGGACGAGCTGCGCAAGCGGATGCCGGTCGAACAGGCGATCAGCGCGATGGAGGAGTGCGGCGCCCCGATGGTGTCCATCGCCGGCGGCGAGCCGCTGATGCACCCCGAGATCGACCGCATGGTCAACGAGTTGGTCGCTCGCAAGAAGTTCGTCTACCTGTGCACGAACGCACTGCTGATCCGCAAGTGGTGGCACAAGTTCGACTTCAAGCCGTCGCCGTACTTCGCGTTCACCATCCATGTCGACGGGCTGCGCGACCGCCACGACGAGTCGGTGTGCCAGGAGGGCGTCTTCGACGAGGTCGTCGAAGCGGTGAAGTTCCTGCAGGAGAAGGGCTTCCGCGTCACCACCAACACCACGGTGTTCAGCAACGACACCCCCCAGTCGGTGATCGACGTGATGAACTACCTGAACGACGACCTCAAGGTCGACCAGATGATGGTGTCGCCGGCCTACGCCTACGAGAAGGCGCCGGACCAGGACCACTTCCTCGGCGTCGAGGAGACCCGTGAGCTGTTCCGCAAGGCCTTCGCCGGCGGCAACCGCAAGCGCTGGCGGCTCAACCACACGCCGCTGTTCCTGGACTTCCTGGAGGGCAAGCAGGACTTCCAGTGCACCGCGTGGGGGATCCCCAGCTACTCGCTGTTCGGCTGGCAGAAGCCCTGCTACCTGATGGCCGACGGGTACGCGAAGACGTACCGCGAGCTGATCGAGGAGACCGACTGGGAGAAGTACGGCCGCGGCCGCGACCCGCGGTGCGCGAACTGCATGGCGCACTGCGGCTACGAGCCGACCGCGGTGATGGCCACCATGTCGTCGCTGAAGGAGACCATCCGCGCCGCCACCGGCAGCTGACCCGCCCCCCTCCCGATTCGTCTGTGGTCGCCTTCCGCGACACGCCCGCGTTATCGCAGACGAATCGGGAGGATCAGGGGGACAGGTGGGCGTAGACCCGGGGCAGCGTGGCGTGCAGGGCGATCGGCACCCGCAGCCAGCCGGGGACGACCACGGTCGGCCGGTCCCGCTGTACCGCTCGAACCGTTGCCCGGGCCACCCGCGAGGCCGGGATCGGCCGTGGCCACCGGCGCTGGTACGGCACCCCGCGCCGGTCGAAGAACGGCGTCGCGACCACGCCGGGGACCACCGTGGTGACTCCGATCCGGTCGACGGCGAGCTCGCCGCGGATGCTGTCCGCGTAGGCGTGCAGGGCGGCCTTCGTCGCGGCGTAGACCGCCTCCTGGGGCACGCCCAGGCGCCCGGCGATCGAGGTGACGAACACGAAGTGCCCGCCGCCCGCGCCGGCCAGCACCGGGGCCAGCGCCCGGGTGAGCCGGATCGGCGCGGTCACGTTCACCGCGACCAGCCGGTCCACGTCGGCGTCGGTCGCGTCCGTCAGCCCGCCGAACAGGCCCACGCCCGCGCAGTGCACCACCAGGCCTGGCGCAGCGCCCGCCGCCGCGTCCAGCAGCCGGTCGATCCCGGTGTCGGTCGACAGGTCGGCGGGCACCGGGCGGCCTCCGGTGCGACGAGCCAGGTCGTCCAGCCGGGCCGCGTCCCGGCCGGTGACCATCAGCTCGCAGCCGGCGCGCGCCAGCTCCAGCGCGGTGGCCCGGCCGATACCCGACGACGCGCCGGTGACCAGGGCGCGGATTCCGTTCAGCCGCATCAGCCCGCCCCCGCGCGCCCGCCGCCGGCCCGGATGTACTCGCCGATCTGCTGGGCGCGGTTGGCCAGCACCACGACGCCGCCCGCCATCACCGCCAGCGCGACCACCTGGACGGGGGTCTGCCAGGCGCCGCCGTGGATGGTCTCGCCCAGCCAGGCGACCCCGACCGCGATCGAGGCCACCGGGTCGCCCACCGTGATGGTGGCCACCGCCAGGCTGCCCACGGTGCCCTCCTGGAAGGCGTTCTGGTTGAGCAGGAACCCGGCCGGGCCGACCACGATGATCGCGTACAGCTGCCATTGGCTGAACAGCTCGCCGACGCCGCCCTGCACCACCAGGCTCCGTACGAGCCCCGCAGTGACGCCGTAGCAGACCGCTGTGGCAACGGCGATCGGCAGCGCCTTCACGTCCTCGGACATCTTGCGGCTCAGCGCCAGGCAGCCGCCGACGATGCCGATCAGGGCGATACCCAGCGGCAGTGCGGCGCTGCCGGAGAAGTGCTCGTCACCCCCACTGGGCCGGGCGATCACCAGGAACGTGCTGAGCCCGGCCAGCGCCAGCAACGCCCCACCGAGCAGGACGCGGTCGGGCGGGCGACGCACCAGCAGGGCCCCGGCCAGCAGGTAGAACAGCACGCCGGTGACCAGCAGCGGTTGGATCAGCGTGAGCGGGGCCAGTCGCAGCGCGACCACCTGCAGCGCGAACCCGAGCGCCCCGAGCACCACGCCCCAGCGGAACGAGCGGATCCGGATCAGGTCCCACAGCAGCTGGGGTTCCAGTGGCGCCCGCTCCGGGGCCTGCTGTGTGGCCTGGTGTTGCAGTACCCCGGCGGTGCCGAACGACGCGGCGGCCAAGATGGCGACCACCACGGCCATCGCCATGGTCGCCACGTCGGTCATGGCTGCGCCCCGGCGACGTCTCCCGGGGCCGCCGTCAGCTGCTCGAACGCCGCGGTCAGCGCTGCCGAGACCGCCGGGCGCTCCAGCCCGAGCACCGGGTCCCAGAACACGCCGAACCCGGCCGTACCGTCGGCGATCACCAGCCCAACGGTCAGCGGCACCCCAGCCGCCACCGGGAGTACGGGGTACACCGCGCGCACCCGCCGCCCCTGGAACCAGCGAGCGTGCCGCGCCCCCGGCATGTAGGACACGATCGTCGAGAAGAACCGCCGCGAGTAGACCAGTCGGGCGAAGGCCCGATGCAGTCCGACCGGCAGGAGGCCAGCGGTCTGGAGGACGGCCTGGGCGGCGTGCGGCTCCCCGCGGGCCGCCCGGAGGCGCAGCTGCGACTTCACCCGGTCGATCCGCTGCCGGGGACTCAGGGCTGGATCGATCGGCAGGTCCAGGGCGACCGAGCCGGTCCAGTTGCCGAAGATCCGGTCCATTCGCGGGGCCCGCATCGCGACCGGGATCATCGCCCGCATCGGGCGTCCGGAGTCGGCCAGCCCGGCCGGGACCAGCAATCGGCCGAGCGCGTCGGCGACCACGGCCAGCGCCAGCTCGTGCGGGTGCGCGTCCAGCGCCCGGGCTGCGGTCCGCAGCCGGTCGAAGGGCAGTGGCACCCCGGCGAACCGGCGCTCCGCGCCCTGGGGCACGGTGTTCAGCCGGTGCCGCGGCGGCCGTCCGCGGGTGGCCAGGCTGACCAGCCCGCGTCCGATCAGCGGGGCCAACCGGGTCGCCCGTGGAGATGCCGGTCGGCCGCTCCGCGCCGCTGGCCCAGCCGTGCCCGACGTGCGTCCGCGCTCGATCAGCGGGTCGTCCGGGTCGGCGTCCAGCAGCCGGTCCAGCAGCCCTAGCGCGGAGATGCCGTCGCCCTGGGTGTGGTGCAGCTTGACGCCGATCAGGCACCGGTCGCCGTTCCGGCTCCGGACCAGCCGGAACTGCCAGGTCTGGCCCGGGGCAGGCATGGTCTCGGACCAGAACCGGTCGATGGCGTCGTACAGCGGACCCATGCCGGGCCCGTCCACGACTTCCTCGTCGGTGCACGTGGTCACCCACGACAGCGCGTCCGGCGCCGCGGTGAGCCGCCAGGACGGCCGCCGTACCCCCGCGGAGCGACGCAGCACCGGTGGCAGGCCGGCGGCCCGATCGGCCAGCCCCCGGCGCATCCGCTCCAGCGTGAGCGGCGGGGCACCGGCCGGGTCGGCGAGCTCCAGCACCGCACCCATCTCCTGCCGGGTGCCGGCGTCGGTCTGCACGTGGGCGAAGAACGCGTCCGCGGGGCGCATCGGCCAGCCACCCGCCCCTGCGGGCTGGGTACGAGTCGCCGCGGGCGGGTCCGGTGGGTCGGCGAGCGCGCGCAGGCCGCCGGACAGCTCGTGTGCCGCGACGTGCGCGCGGGCGTTGCGGCGCAGCTCGTCCAGCTGACCGGGGTCGCGGATCAGCGAGCGCAGCCGGTTGCCGAGCTCGGCCTCGTCCGTGCACAGCTCGGCCAGGCCGCTCATCGCCATCAGGTCGGCGTTGGCCTGGCCGTGGGCCGCGATCGGCCGGTACATCAGCACCGGACAGGCGCAGGCCAGGGCCTCCAGCACGGTGGCCCCGCCGGCGTTGGTGAGCACCAGGTCGGCCGCCTGCAGCAGGGTCGGCATCTCGTCGGTCCACCCCAGCGGGAGCAGCCGTTCCTGCGGCAGACCCCAGTCGCGGAGCCGGCGGTGCACCAGTTCGTCGCGGCCGCAGACCGCGACCACCTGGACCTGGTCGGAGGCGTCCACCGCCGCGCGCACCGTGCGGTCCACCTCACCGAAGGCGTACGCCCCGCAGGAGACCAGCACCACGAATCCGTCCGGCCGCAGCCCGAGCCGTCCCCGGGCCGCGTCCCGGTCGCCCGGCCGGAACCGTCCGGGCACCGGCGGCGCCGAGACCTGCACAGCCGCACCGGGCGCCGCGGCCCGAGCGACCGCCGCGGCGGCCTCGTGCATCACCACGTTGACGTCCAGATCGTCGTACACCCAGAACGGGTGCGGGGAGAAGTCCGACACCCAGGCGCCGGCGGGCACCGACAGCCCGCGATGGCGGCGCAGCCAGGCCAGGCCGGAACTGCCCAGCGGATAGGTGGACAGCACCAGGCTTGGGTCGAAGCGGTCGATCTCGCGGGCCAGGCGCCGGCCGCACCAGGAACCGGTGAACCGCTTGCTGGCCGAGGCAAACCAGCGCTGCCGCCACAATGAGGAGTAGAAGAACTCATACAGCCACGGCGTGGACTCCACGTTGGCCACGTAGATGGCCCGGAACAGTCGTCCCACACCTGGACCCATCACGTCCAGCGCGTCGACCCGACGGATCTCGCTGCCCGGCCACAGCCGCGACGCGAGCTCCTCCAGGGCCGTCGCGGTGGCGTTGTGACCCGCGCCCATATCGGCGGACACGGTCAGGATCCGGTGCGGACGACCACTCCCCGATCCGGGGCCTGGGGGAGTCTCGTCGTCGACGAGCTCACTGACAGCGGACACATCTTCGTTGTACCCGCTGACACGACCCCGACCCACTGATTTCCCCGGCCGGGCCGCGGCGGGCGGCGAGTGGTTGCCGTCCGGCTGCCCTTCCGTCACAGCACGGATTGGTAGAGCGCGACCGTCTGCTCGGCGATCGCGCTCCAGCTGAACTCGGCGATGGCACGCTCCCGGCCGGCCTCGCCCATCCGTCGGGCCCGCACGGGGTCCGTTGCCAGTTCGTTGACCCGGGCAGCCAGGCCGTGCCGGAACCGGTCGATGGCCGAGTCCGCGAACGGCACCAGGTGGCCGGTGACCCCGTCCGCGACCACCTCGGGGATCCCGCCGACCGCGCTGGCCACCACGGCGGTGCCGCAGGCCATGGCCTCCAGGTTGACGATGCCGAGCGGTTCGTACACCGACGGGCACACGAACACGGTCGCGTGGCTCAGCAGCTGGACGACATCCTCGCGGGGCAGCATCTCCTGCACCCAGACCACTCCTTCGCGGACCTGCTGCAGGTCGCGTACGCCGGCGGCCACCGAGTCCCCGATCTGCTGGGTGTCCGGCGCGCCCGCGCACAACAGCAGCTGGATCCCGGGGTCAAACTCGTGGGCGGCCGCTACCAGGTGCTCGACGCCCTTCTGGTGGGTGATCCGGCCGACGAAGATCGCGTACGGCCGGTCGGGGTCGATGCCGAGCCGGCGGACCACGTCGGTGCCCTCGACCGGCCGGTAGAGCTCGGTGTCGATGCCGTTGTAGACAACGTGCACCCGGTCGTGCGGGATCGCGGGGTAGCTGGACAGGATGTCGCGGCGCATCCCGGCGCTCACCGCGATGACCGCGTCGGCGGCCTCGTAGGCGGTTCGCTCCGCCCAACCGGACAACGCGTAGCCGCCGCCCAACTGCTCGGCCTTCCAGGGTCGCAGCGGCTCCAGCGAGTGGGCGGTCACCACGTGCGGCACGTCGTAGAGCAGCTTGGTCAGGTGCCCGCCGAGGTTGGCGTACCAGGTGTGCGAATGGACGAGCTGGCACCCCTGCACCGCGGCGGTCATCCGCAGGTCGATGGACAGGGCGGCCAGCGCGGCGTTGGCCTGGCTCAGCTCCGGGTCGGCGCCGTGGGCGCTGGCGTCCGGTCGTGCCGCGCCCCAGCAGTGCACGTCGAGATCGACCAGCTGACGCAGGCCGCGGGACAGGAAGTCGACGTGCACGCCCGCCCCGCCGTACACGTCGGGAGGAAACTCTCTCGTCAGCATCGCCACTCGCATGGGAACACACTATGGTCTGGACATGGCGGATGAGCGACGCGTGCTCGGGATCGTTCTGGCCGGAGGCGAGGGAAAGCGGCTGATGCCGTTGACCCGCGATCGGGCCAAGCCCGCGGTTCCGTTCGGGGGTAAGTACCGCTTGGTCGACTTCGTGCTGTCGAACCTGGTGAACGCCGGTTATCTACGGATCTGCGTGCTCACGCAGTACAAGTCGCACTCCCTGGACCGGCACATCACCACGGCCTGGCGCCTGTCGGCGATGCTCGGCAACTACGTGACGCCGGTACCGGCCCAGCAGCGGCTCGGCCCACGCTGGTTCCAAGGGAGTGCGGACGCGATCTTCCAGTCGCTGAACCTGGTGTACGACGACCGGCCCGACTACATCGTGGTGTTCGGCGCCGACCACGTCTACCGGATGGACGCGCGCCAGATGGTGGAGCGGCACATCGCTTCCGGGGCCGGTGTGACGGTCGCCGGAATCCGGGTGCCGCGATCCGAGGCGAGTGGGTTCGGCATCATCCAGACCTCGGACGGCCGTCGGATCGACGCCTTCCTGGAGAAGCCGGCGGACCCGCCCGGGCTGCCGGACGACCCGGACAGCACGTTCGCCTCGATGGGCAACTACGTGTTCTCCACCGACGTGCTCATCGAAGCACTCAAGTCCGACGCCGGCGACGAGGGCTCCGTGCACGACATGGGCGGCAACATCGTGCCGATGCTCGTCGAGCGGGGCGATGCCCAGGTCTACGACTTCGCCGACAACGACGTACCCGGCAGCACCGACCGCGACCGGCACTATTGGCGCGACGTCGGGACGATCGACAGCTACTACGAGGCGCACCTCGACCTCGTGTCCATCCACCCGGTCTTCAACCTGTACAACAGGTCGTGGCCGATCTTCACCGCGGTGTCGCAGCTGCCGCCCGCCAAGTTCGTCGAGGGCGGCACCGCGAGCGAGTCGCTGATCAGCTCGGGCACGATCGTGGCCGGCGGGGCCGTCGACCACAGCGTCTTGTCCCCGCAGGTGTCGGTGCTGCCGGGCAGCTCGGTCGAGTCGTCGGTGCTGATGAACGGTGTCACAGTGGGCGAGGGAGCGGTCGTGCGGCGGGCCATCCTGGACAAGAACGTGCACGTGTCCGCCGGAGCGAAGATCGGCGTGGACCACGAGCAGGACCGGGCGGCCGGCTACACGGTCACCGACAGCGGCATCGTCGTGATCGGCAAGCCGCCCGCGATGGCGCCGCTCTGACCGGCACGCCGCCGGGCCGGATCAGTCCGGCTCGACGGCCAGCTGCTCCAGCGCCGGCAGCGCCGCCAGCAGGGCCTGGCGGTCGTCGTCCGAGAGCCGGTCCAGCCGCTCGCCGAGCGCGGCCGCGCGCGTGCTGCGCAGTTCGGCGAGCAGCTTCCGCCCCTTGGGGGTGCACTCCAGCAGCGCGGCGCGGCGGTCCTCGGGGTCGACTTCGCGGCGCACGTAGCCGCGTTCCTCCAACGCCGCGACGATCCGCGACACCGAGGGGCGCGCAACCCCCTCCCGGTCGGCGAGCTCACTCAGCCGTAGCGGCCCCTCCATGTCGACGGTGGACAGCGCCGCGATCGCGCCGTACCCCATCGGCAGCAGGCTCTGCCGTCGCAAGGCCCGGTTCAGCCGCCCGACCGCCGCATACAGCCGGGCCACCGCGGCCTCGGTCTCCTGCCGGTTCCGGGTGCCCATCATGCCCGTCCTCCCTCGTCTTCTCGGATGCCGTCGCGCCCGGTGGGACGGTCGTCGGCTCGGGCTCGTCCTCATAGATATAGCGGGTGCCGCGCAGTGCCGACACCACCGCCGCGACCACGCACATCGCGACCGCCGCCACGAACACGATGGTCAGACCGTACGCGAACGGGCCGGAGATGAGGTGCGGGAAGAACTCCTTCCCGGTGAGCCGGTCCGCGTTGCCCGGGGGCAGTGAGCCGAGCACCTGGGGTGGCACCAGATGCGCGATCGGGTTGTAGCCGAGGAACGCCGCGAACAGGCTGCCCACCGGGGGGAGCCCCGCCACCTTGTCCGCGACATCGGTGGGGACCCCTTGCGCGGTCAGCCCGGTCGCGAGCGTGTGCGGCAGCCGCTGGGACAGGCCGTGGATCATCAGCGAGAAGAACACGCCGATCGACAGCAGCATCCCCGCGTTGGTGAACGTCGCCCGCATGCCCGACGCCGCGCCGCGCTGTCCGGCGGGCACGGAGTTCATGATTGCGGTGGTGTTGGGCGCCGAGAACAGTCCCGACCCGATGCCGTTGATCGCGATCAACAGCGCAAACTGCCAGTACGTGAAGTCGATGGGCAGCACGATCAGCCCGACGAAGGACGCGCCGGAGATCAGCAGTCCGCCGGTGGCGAACGACCTCGCCCCGAAGCGGTCGGACAGATAGCCCGACAGCGGCCCGGCAAGCAGGAACCCCACGGTCAGCGGCAGCATGTAGATCCCGGCCCACAGCGGCGTCTTCTCGTATGGATAGCCATGCAGCGGCAGCCAGATCCCCTGCAACCAGATGATCAGCATGAACTGCAGGCCGCCGCGCGCGATGGCGGCCAGCAGCGAGGCGAAGTTGCCGGTCCAGAACGCCTGGATGCGAAACAGCGCCAGGTGAAACATGGGTGTGCTGACCCGGGTCTCGACGAACACGAACAGCACCAGCAGCGCGGCCCCGGCGATCAGCTCGGCGAGCACGGTCGGGTTGGTCCAGCCAGTCGGCCGGCCGCCGTAGGGCTGGATGCCGTAGGTGATGCCGATCAGCAGCACGGTGAGCCCGAGCCCGAAGGTCAGGTTGCCGAGCCAGTCGACCTTGGCCGCGGTGCGCCGGCCGAGTTCGTGCAGGGAGTGGTATGCCCAGGCGGTGCCGATCACGCCGATCGGGACCGACACCCAGAACACGGCACGCCAGTGCCATTCCGACAACAGCCCACCCAGGACCAGCCCGATGAACGAGCCGGCGAGCGCCGACACCTGGTTGATGCCGAGTGCCATGCCGCGCTTGTCCGCCGGGAACGCGTCGGTGAGGATCGCGGTCGAGTTCGCCATCAGCATGGCGCCGCCGACGCCCTGCACCAGTCGCCAGCCGATCAGCCACAGCGCTCCTGTCGACCCGGTGAACGGCACCAGCGCCAACGCCACGGACGATGCGGCGAACACCGCGAAGCCCGCGTTGTACATCCGCACCCGTCCGTAGATGTCGCCCAGCCGGCCGAGCGAGACGACCAGCACCGCGGTCACCAGCAGGTAGCCCATCAGCATCCACAGCAGGTAGCTGACGTTCGAAGGCACCAGCGGGTCCAGGTGGATGCCGCGGAAGATCGCCGGCAGCGAGATCAGCACGATCGAGGCGTTCACGGTGGCGATCAGCACACCGAGCGTGGTGTTGGTCAGCGCTATCCACTTGTAGGCCGGATGGTCCCGGTCGAACCCCACAACTAGTTGACTCACGTTAATCAATTGTAGCGTCGCGTGGCCCGCGCCGGGGCGCCGACCGCCGTCCGTGCGACGCGTCGGCTCGGCGTTCTGACAGGATCGGCAGATGAGCCAGCCACCTCCCCGAGCCGCGAGCGCGAAGATCCCCGGTGCACGCCACCTGCACTCGGGCAAGGTCCGGGACCTGTACGAGTTGGACGACGGCAGCCTGCTGATGGTGGCCAGCGACCGGATCTCGGCGTACGACTTCATGCTCGAGCCGCCGATCCCGGACAAGGGCGAGATCCTCACCCGGATGTCGCTGTGGTGGTTCGACCAGTTGGGCGGCCTGGTGCCCAACCACGTCCTGGATGCCGACCTGTCCGACCTGTCCGACCGCGTGCCGGGCGAGGTGCTGCGTGAGCTGTCCGGCCGGGCGGTGCGATGCGAGCGGCTGGAGATGTTCCCGGTCGAGTGCGTGGCGCGTGGCTACCTGACCGGGTCGGGGCTGGTCGACTACCGCCGCACCGGGGAGGTGTGCGGGGTGCCGTTGCCCGCGGGGCTGGAGGACGGGTCCCGGCTGGAGCGGCCCATCTTCACCCCGGCGACCAAGGCCGAACTGGGCGCGCACGACGAGAACGTGTCGTTCCACACGGTGGTGGACCAGGTCGGGGAGGACGTGGCGCATCGACTGCGGGACCTGACCCTGGCGATCTACGGCGAGGCGGAGACGCTGGCTCGCGAGCGCGGCATCATCGTCGCCGACACCAAGCTGGAGTTCGGCCGCCGCGCCGACGGCGAGATCGTGCTGGCCGACGAGGTGCTCACCCCCGACTCCTCGCGGTTCTGGGCGCTCGACGAGTGGCAGCCCGGCCGCCCCCAGCGGTCGTACGACAAGCAGTTCGTGCGGGACTGGCTGACCTCGCCGGAGAGCGGCTGGGACCGTGCAGGTGACCATCCCCCGCCGCCGTTGCCGCCGGACATCGTGGCGATGACCCGCGCCCGCTACGTCGCCGCCTACGAGCGCCTGACCGGACGCGCCTTCGGCTGATCTCCCTCGCTGCTGGTCGGGTGCAGGCCATGCCCGACGGGCTACGGTGGAGCGGTGAGCGATCCGACCGACCCCGACGGACCGGGCGCCGCGGGTGACGTGCCCGAGCGGCGCGAGGACGACACGCTCCGGGTGTCCGACCACGATCGTGACCTGGTGGTCGAGCAGCTCGGCGAGCACGCGTCCGCCGGCCGGCTGACCCTGGCCGAGCACGAGGAGCGGATGGCGCTCGCGCTGCGGGCCAAGACCCGGGGCGAGCTGCAGCGGCTGCTGGCCGACCTGCCCGCCCCGACCGCGGCCGAACCCGCTCGTCGGCGCAAGGTGACCCGGTGGATCGTGTCCGCGCTTGGCGGCACCGACCGGACCGGGCGCTGGCGGGTCGGTGGCCGGCTGAACACGGTCACGGTGATGGGCGGGTGCGACGTCGACCTGCGCAACGCGGAGTTCGACGAGCCCGAACTCACCATTACCGCGGTCACGGTGATGGGAGGCACCAACATCTACGTGCCCGACTCGGTCGACCTCGAGGTGCGCGGGTTCTCGTTGATGGGTGGCCGCAGCGAGCGCGGGTCGACCCGCCGGCCCCGGCCGGGTGCGCCGCGGGTGGTCATCCACAGCTACAACCTGATGGGCGGATCCGAGATCTACCGGCTACCGGACGAGACCCGAGAGCTGCCCGGCCCCCGGGCCGCCAGGGACCTGCGCAGGGATCACCGGCACCGCGGCCACTGATGGCCCCGAATCCCCTAACACCTGTCCGGCGGGCGCCGGCTGCCATAGGGTCGTTCAATGATGAACCTCGCCATGGTGCTGGAGGACTCGGCCCGGCGCGTCCCGGACCGGGACGCGCTGGTGTTGGGGGACACCCGGCTCGACTACCGCACGGTGAACGCCGCGGCCAACCAGATCGCCAACCTGCTCGTGGCCCGTGGCGTACGTCCGGGGCAGAAGGTGGCGCTCAGCTGCCCGAACCTGCCGTACTTCTCGCTGGTCTACTTCGGCGTGCTCAAGGCCGGGTGCGTGGTCGTGCCGCTGAACGTGCTGTTCAAGGGCCGCGAGATCGCCTACCACCTGGCCGACTCGGACGCCGTGGCGTACTTCTGCTTCCAGGGCACCGACGAGCTGCCGATGGGCAAAGAGGGCTGGGCGGGGTTCACCGACGCCGAGGCCTGTGAGCACTTCTTCGTGATCACCGCCGACCCGGCCGCCCCGTCGCCGATCGAGGGCGCCGAGACCCTGGGCGCGGCGATGGCCCAGCAACCGGCGACCTTCGACACGGTCGGCACCGGCCCCGACGACACCGCAGTGATCCTCTACACCAGCGGCACCACCGGGCAGCCCAAGGGCGCCGAGCTATCCCACTCCAACATGGTGATGAACCTGCTCGGCTGCCACCGGTTGTTCGACAGCCACCCCAGCCGCCCGGAGGTGGTGCTGCTGGCGCTGCCGCTGTTCCACTCCTTCGGTCAGACGGTGCAGCAGAACGCCGGCTTCGCGGTGGGCGCGACGCTGGTGCTGATGCCCCGCTTCGACGCCCGCGCCGCGCTGTCGCTGATGGAGTCCGAGCGGGTCACCTCGTTCGCCGGCGTCCCGACCATGTACTGGGGCCTGCTGGGCGCGCTGGACGACTCGGTCGACGTGGACGCCATCGCCGCCACCCTGCACAACGCCGCCTGCGGCGGATCGGCGCTGCCGGTGGAGATCCTGCGTGAGTTCCAGGAGCGGTTCCACGTCCAGGTGCTGGAGGGGTACGGCCTGTCGGAGACATCACCGGTGGCCACCTTCAGCCACCGCGACCTGCCACAGAAGCCGGGCTCCATCGGGACCCCCATCTGGGGGGTAGACGTCAAGCTGATCGACGAGGAGTGGGGGACGATCGAGGGGGCCGACCAGATCGGCGAGATCGCGATCAAGGGCCACAACATCATGACCGGCTACTACGGCCGCCCGGAGGCGACCGCCGAGGTGCTGCGCGACGGCTGGTTCCGGACCGGCGACCTGGCCCGCCGCGACGAGGAGGGCTTCTACTACATCGTCGACCGGGCCAAGGACATGATCATCCGCGGCGGCTTCAACGTGTACCCGCGCGAGATCGAGGAGGTCCTGCTCACCCATCCGGCGGTGTCGCTGTGCGCGGTCGTCGGGGTGCCCGATGACGAGCACGGGGAGGAGATCAAGGCGTACGTGATCCCGGCCTCCGGAGCCTCGATCGCCGAGGACGAGCTGATCGGCTGGGCCAAGGAGCAGATGGCGTCGTACAAGTACCCGCGCCAGGTGGAGTTCCGCGACACGCTCCCGATGACCGCGACCGGCAAGATCCTCAAGCGCGAGCTGGCCTGAGGCGTATCCACGTCGGGTATCCGCCCGGCCGGCGCTCAGGACCGGGCGCCGACCCCGGCGTCGGTGTCTGTGTCGCCGTCGGTGTAGGCGAGCAGGACCCCGAGCCCGCGGACGTACTCCTGCGGCTCGACGTCGCGGAGGATCGCATGTTGGACCAAGAACCCCGGCAGCAGCCCGAACATGACTCGCGCGACCTCGTCGGGGTCGGCGTCCGTGGGCAGGCGGCCGGCCGCCTGGTTGCGGCGGACGACCTCGGCGAACCGGTCGCGTAGCGACTGGTAGCTGCCGGCCAGCGTGTCGGCGATCTCGGGGCTGCGGACCGCCTCGGCCCACACCTGCAGCACCACCTGGAAGAAGGCGCCGTCGGTCTGGTCGGCGACCTCGAGCATCGCGGCCAGCAGGGCCGCCAAGGCCTCGTCCGGCGCCGGCACCGCTCCCTGCGCGAGCAGCGGTTGGAACACCGAGCCGGCCCGGTCGATGGTGCGCCGGGCGGTCGCCATGATCAGCTCGTCCTTGCTCTTGAAGTAGCCGTAGACGGCACCGGCGGAGAGCCCGGACTCGCCGATGATGTCGCTCATGCTGGTCTTGTGGAAGCCCTCGCGGCTGACACATCGCCAAGCGGCGTCCAGGATCTGCTCGCGCCGGGCAGCCCGGTGCTCGTCGGTGACTCGCGGCATGTCTCCAGCATAAAAGGAACATTCGTTCTTGCAAGTTCCGCCCATCCGCGGCACCATGAAAAAGAATGAACTTTCGTTTTAGGAGACGTCATGTCGACCACCAGATCCTTCGCCCGGCGTTCCGCCGACGCAGGGGTACGCCCATCGGAGGGGCGCCCACCGGCTGCGGCGGCCGCACGCCGTTGGCCGCCCGTGCTGGCCGCGGCGCTCGGCCTGAGCGTGCTGCTCGGTGTGCTGCTGACCGCGTTCGCCTGGCCCGCGACCAACAGCGCGCCGCACCAGGTGCCGATCGCCGTCGCTGCGCCCGGACCAGCCGCCGGTGCGGTCGAGCAGGGACTGCGGCAGGCGGGTGACGACGCGTTCGCGGTGACCTCGGTGCAGGACCGGCGAGCGGCGGTCGACCTGATCGAGAACCGGGACGTCTACGGCGCCATCGTGGTGAGCCAGGGTCGGCCCGAGCTGCTGCTCGCGTCAGCCGCCAGCCCGGCCGTCGCGCAGCTGCTCCAGCGCGCTGCCACCGGACTGGCGGCCGGCCAGCCGGGTGTCCCGCCCCCGACCGTCACCGACGTGGTGCCGACACCGGCCGACGACCCCGGCGGGCACGGGCTGATCGCAGGCGCCCTGCCGATGGTGCTCGGCGGCATCATCACCGCCGGTGCACTCTCGCGGCTGGCCGGCAGCCGTCGGCAACGCCTCGTCGGCATCGTCACCGTGTCGGTGCTCGGCGGCGCACTCATGACCGGGCTACTGCAGGGCTGGCTGGGTGCGCTGTCCGGCAACTACCTGGCCAACACCGCCGTGCTGACGCTGGTGCTCGCCGCGATCGCGGCCGCGCTGCTCGGCCTGGAGTGGGTGCTCGGGCTGCCGGGCTTCGTGCTCGGCGCGGCGGTGCTGCTCTTGCTAGGCAACCCGCTGTCGGGACTGACCAGCGCGCCGGAGCTATTGCCGACCGGCTGGGGGGCGCTCGGGCAACTGCTGCCGCCGGGTGCCGGCGGGACCGCGCTGCGCTCCGCCGCCTTCTTCGACGGCGCCCAGATCGGTGCCCCGCTAACCGTGCTCGCGGTGTGGCTGCTCGTCGGGGTGGCGCTGCTGGCCCTGCCACGGCTCGCACCCCGGCGTGCGATCGGTGCGTTGGGTGCCGCGGAGGTCAGTGCAGCTTCGCCGCGGTGAGCAGCACGGTGGAGTCGGCCAGCGCCTCCAGGCCGTGGCGTTCCGGCGGCACGCTGAGCAGGTCGCCCTTGCCACCCTCGACGGTCTGACCATCGACGCCGGCCATCCGTACCCGTCCCTCGAGCACCAGCACGGTCGCCTCGCCCGGGTTCTCGTGCTCGGACAGGCTGGCGCCCGCGCGCAGTGCGATCACGGTCTGGGTGAGCCGCTGGTTCGGGCCGCCGCGCAGCATGTAGGCGGCCCGGCCTGCGTTGCTGCCGTGTGCCTTCTCCCGCAGTTCCGCGACCCGCTCGTCGACGTTGTCGATGTCCTCGCGTTCCATCCGCCCTCCAAGCGCCCCTGGGTTCCGACGCCGGACAGTCAACCATCCCCGGTTCTAGGGTGGGCGCCCATGGACGCCGACGTGATCGTGGTGGGTGCCGGCCTGGCCGGCCTGGTGGCGACCTGCGAGCTGGCCGACGTCGGCCGACGGGTGCTGCTGGTCGAGCAGGAGTCCGAGCAGAACCTCGGCGGCCAGGCGCACTGGTCGTTCGGCGGGCTGTTCCTGGTGGACTCGCCCGAGCAGCGCCGGATGGGGATCCGCGACAGTTTCGATCTGGCCTGGCAGGACTGGCAGGGCAGCGCCGGATTCGACCGGGCCGACGAGGACGCCTGGGCCCGTCGGTGGGCCCGCGCGTACGTGGAGTTCGCCGCCGGCGAGAAGCGGTCGTGGCTGCGAGAGCGCGGTGTGGGTTTCTTCCCGGTCGTGGGCTGGGCCGAGCGGGGGGACGGCACGGCCGGGGGGCACGGCAACTCGGTCCCCCGGTTCCACCTCGTCTGGGGCACCGGACCGGGGTTGCTGGAGCCGTTCGTACGCCGGGTGCGAGACGCGGTCGCGCAGGGCCGGGTACGGCTGCTGTTCCGCCACCGGGTGGACGAGCTGGTCACCACCGACCGCTCGGTCACCGGGGTACGCGGCGCCGTACTCGCCCCCGCCGACCAGCCGCGCGGCGTGGCGACGTCTCGCGACCCGGTCGGCGACTTCGAACTCGCCGCGCAGGCGGTGGTGGTCACGTCGGGCGGGATCGGGGCCGACGCCGACCTGGTCCGCGCCGGCTGGCCGGACCGGCTGGGGTCGGCTCCCGATTACCTGCTCAGTGGCGTGCCCGCCTACGTGGACGGCCGGATGCTCGCGATCTGCTCTGCCGCCGGCGCCCGCCAGGTCAACGCGGACCGGATGTGGCACTACGTCGAGGGCGTCCGCGACTGGGACCCGGTGTGGCCGCAGCACGGCATCCGGATCCTGCCCGGCCCGTCGTCGATGTGGTTCGACGCGCTGGGGCGGCGACTGCCACCGCCGCTGTTCCCCGGCTTCGACACGCTCGGCACTCTCGCGCACCTGCGCGCCACCGGCTACGACCATTCCTGGTTCGTGCTGACCCGGAAGATCATCGAGAAGGAGTTCGCGCTCTCCGGCTCGGAGCAGAACCCGGACCTCACCGGCCGGGACGCCAGACTGCTGCTCAAGCGGGTGCTGCCCGGGGCGCCGGGTCCGGTGGAGGCCTTCACCCGGCACGGCGAGGACTTCGTTGTCGCCGACGACCTGCCCACGCTGGTTCGCGGCATGAACCTGCTGACGGAGCGGCCACTGCTGGACCCGGCCGTGATCGAACGCCAGATCGTGGCCCGGGATCGGGAACTCGCCAACGGCTTCGGCAAGGACGCCCAGCTCACCGCGATCCTGGGCGCTCGTCGCTACCGGGGGGACCGGCTGATCCGGGTGGCGCCGCCGCACCGGATCCTCGATCCGGCCTGCGGGCCGCTGATCGCGGTCCGGCTGCACGTGCTCACCCGCAAGACCCTCGGTGGCCTGCAGACCGACCTGCAGGCCCGGGTGCTCGGCGCCGGGGGCGCACCGGTGCCGGGCCTGTACGCGGCCGGCGAGGTGGCCGGCTTCGGCGGCGGCGGGATGCACGGCTACCGCTCGCTGGAAGGCACCTTCCTCGGCGGCTGTCTGTTCTCCGGGCGGGTCGCGGGCCGAGCCGTGGCCACCGCGCTGCGGTAAGGGCGGACCGCCCCTGAATTTCTCCGGTGCCCGGTGCTCGGTCTGGTTCGTCCGGTAGCGGGACCCCGGGCCCGTCTTTTCTTGTCTGGTGGGAAGAAACTCCTCATTTAGCACTTCCAATGGGTGGCTGGTCTTCGCTACCTTCCCGCTCAACGCCAAAGCTTCGACAACACAACCAGTGACGTGTGCCCCGCGGTCTCGGGGGCGGCCAGAAGGGGTGCGCGGTGGTCTATCTCGATACGAAGGAGTCCAGCTCGCAGGAGCCCGGCCGGCGGTCGGAGTTCCTGGTGTCCAAGGGCTGGGTGCAGGGCGTCGCCCTGGTCATGCTGTTCGGCTTCTTCATCATGGGCCTGCTGGCCTGGCGCACCTACACCGACGGCATGCCCCAGCCGCAGCGGGTCGTCAGCCAGTCGGGCGACACCGTGTTCACCGGCGAGGACATCACCGCCGGGCAGGCGCTGTTCCTGCGCCGCGGCCTGCAGCAGTACGGCTCCATCCTCGGTCACGGCGGCTACCTCGGCCCCGACTACACAGCGGACTATCTGCGCCGGTCCTCCGAGCAGGTGCTGGAGGAGCTCACCGGCTCCGGGGTCCAGGACCCGCGCACCGAACTGGCCGAGATGATGCGGACGAACCGGTACGACGAGGACACCGGCACGCTGGTCTACACCGACGAGCAGATCAACGCGTTCGACGACCTCAAGCAGTACTACGGCGACTTCTTCGGCACCGACTCCACCAAGTACGGCCTGATCCCGAACGCGATCTCCGACCCCGACGACATCCACAACCTGACCGCGTTCTTCAGTTGGACCGCCTGGGCCGCCGCAGCCGAACGGCCCGGCCACGACTACTCCTACACCAACAACTGGCCGTCGGAAACCCTTGTGGACAACACGCCGACGGCGGACATCCTGGTCTGGAGCGGCCTATCGCTGACCGCGCTGCTGGCCGGCACCGGCGTGCTGTTCGCGGTCTACGGCCGCTGGAGCCGCAACATCGGCTGGCATTCGGTCGAGGCGCGCACGCTGGCGTTCCGGCAGCCCGGCGAGGTGGCGGTCACCCCGGCTCAACGCGCCACCGCCTGGTTCTTCTTCGTGGTGGCGCTGTTGTTCTTGGGTCAGGCCCTGCTCGGCGGAGCGATCGAGCATTATCGCGCGGACCTGAGCAGTTTCTTCGGCATCGACCTGGCCCAGCTGCTGCCGTACAACCTGGCCCGCACCTGGCACGTCCAGCTGGCGTTGTTGTGGACCGCGGCGTCGTTCCTGGCGGCGGGCATCTTCATCGCGCCCTACATCTCCGGCCGGGAGCCGAAGGGCCAGCACTGGTTGACCTACGGGCTGCTCGGCGCACTGGCGCTGGTCATCGTCGGCTCGTTCACCGGTGAGGCGTTGAGCATCTTCGGGGTGGAGTTCGCCGAGGGCTCGCCGTTGTGGGACCAGCAGTGGGAGTACCTGGACCTGCCCAGGGTCTGGCAGGGGCTGCTGGTGGTCGGCCTGTTCTTGTGGATCGCGATCCTGTTCCGCGGCATCCGGGCCCGGCTGAAGACCGAGCACCGGGCCAACCTGCCGTGGCTGTTCTTCTACGCGGGGCTGGCCATCCCCGGGTTCTACGCCGTCGGCATGCTGGCCGGCACCGAGACGCACGTGACGGTCGCGGAGTTCTGGCGCTTCTGGGTGGTGCACCTGTGGGTGGAGGACTTCCTCGAGCTGTTCACCACTGTGATGGTGGCCTACATCTTCGTGATGCTGGGCGTGGTGCGGCGCAAGATCGCCATGCAGATCATCTTCCTCGACGTGATCCTGTACTCCGTCGGCGGCGTGATCGGCACCATGCACCACCTGTACTTCTCCGGCACACCGGTGGAGCACATGGCGCTCGGCGCGTTCTTCTCCGCGCTGGAGATCATCCCGCTGACCTTCCTCACCATCGAGGCCTGGACGTTCCTGCAACTGGGCTCGCGGCAGGAGTCGCGCAGCTCCGCACCGTTCCCGCACCGCTGGGCGGTGATGTTCCTGGTGGCGGTCGGCTTCTGGAACTTCCTCGGAGCCGGCGTGTTCGGGTTCTTGATCAACCTGCCGATCGTGTCCTACTACCAGATCGGCACCGCGCTCACCGCCAACCACGCGCACGGCGCGATGATGGGCGTGTACGGGATGCTCGGCGTCGGGCTGGCGCTGTTCGCCCTGCGCTACCTGATCCCGCCGGAGCGATGGCCGGACCGGATGGCCAAGCTGTCGTTCTGGTCGCTCAACATCGGGCTGGCCTGGATGGTGTTCGCCACGCTGCTGCCGCTCGGGGTCATCCAGCTCTGGTACTCGGTGAACGAGGGCTACTTCGAGGCGCGGTCGCTGAACTTCATCACCACACCCGAGAACGCGACCCTGGAGTGGCTGCGGATGCCCGGGGACGTGATCTTCATCGTCGGCGGCGTGCTGCCGTTCGTCTGGATCACCTGGCTCGGAGTCCGGCACCGGATCCGCGCCACCACCCTGGACGTACCCGAAGAGGCGCTGTTCACCGTCGAGCAGCATGTGCCCGCCGGTGCCGTGACCGGGTCGCCGACCGGCCCCACCGGGGGCAACGGCAGCCGCTACGCCTCGGACCGCCGGGACGACGGGGGCGGCGCCACCGACAGCCGGCGGGGGCCGTGATGTCCGAGGTCGACGTGATGGTGTGGCTGGCGGCCGGATACGGCGGCTTCCTGTTGCTGGCCGCCTACGGGCTGGACCTGATGGCCCGGCGGGCGTCGGCGCACAGCGCCAAGTGGCACTCGGGCGCCTTCACCTACCACGCCGACCACGACGCCTGGATCTGCCCGGAGGACCAGTGGCTGTGGCCGCAGTCGTTCGACCCGGAGAACCGCGTGATGCGCTACCGGGCCAGCCCGGCGGTCTGCAACGCCTGCCCCGTGCGCGACACCTGCACCACCTCGCCGAACGGCCGGGAGATCAGCCGCAACGTGGATCCGTGGCCGAACTCCGAGGCCGAGCGATTCCACCGGGGGATCGCCTGCGCGCTGGTGGTGCTGGGCCTACTGTGGCCGCTGACCATGCTGATCGGCCACCGCACCGGCACCGAGCAACTGGTGCTGCTGGCGTCGATCGTGGTGATCTCGCTGGGCAGCTGGCCGCTGTGGTCGCACCTGCGCCGCACCCCGGCTGCGTTCCCCGAGGACGTACCCGTGGAGCGCCCGGACGAGCGGGCCGCCGCGCAGGCGATCGAACGCGCCCGGGAACTGCGCCGCCGGACCGGGTACGCCAGCGACCGGCGCGCGGCCGCGTCCGCCGGACCCGCGCCGCCGGACGTGCCGACCAGAACTTCCGAGCAGTCGGCCGCCGACCGCGAGCGGTTCGCCACCGTGTGGCGGTCCTTCGAGGACAGTGCCGGCGCAGACCTGCCCGGTGGGAGCTCGAGGAGGAAGCGATGACGTGGGTGATCGCCGCGGCCGTCGTGGCACTGCTGGTGCTGCTCGGCCTGGGCATCAAGGTGATCAAGGAGTACGAGCGGGGCGTGGCCTTCCGGCTCGGCCGGCTGCGGCCGGAGCTGCAACCGGGGGTGCGGTTCATCGTGCCGGGTTTGGACCGGCTGGTGCGGGTGGACAAGCGGGTGGTGACGCTGACCATCCCGCCGCAGGAGGTCATCACCAAGGACAACGTGCCAGCCCGGGTGAACGCGGTCGTGCTGTTCGAGGTGGTCGACCCCGTGCAGTCGGTGATGGCCGTGGAGAACCATGCCGTCGCGACCTCGCAGATCTCCCAGACCACGCTGCGGTCGGTGGTCGGCCGGGCCGACCTGGACACGTTGCTGGCGCATCGCGCCGACCTCAACGAGGACCTGGCCGACAGCATCGCCCGTCAGACCGCGCCCTGGGGGGTCCGGGTCAGGGTGGTGGAGATCAAGGACGTCGAGATCCCGGAGGCGATGCAGCGGGCGATGGCCCGGGAGGCCGAGGCGGAGCGGGAGCGGCGCGCCAAGGTGATCAACGCCCGCGGTGAGCTGCAGGCCTCCGAGGAGCTGCGGCAGGCCGCCGAGACGCTGAGCCGCAGCCCGGCCTCGCTGCAGCTGCGCTACCTGCAGACCCTGCTGGAACTCGGCGCCGACCAGAACTCCACCGTGGTCTTCCCGCTGCCGCTGGACATCGTCGGTCCGTTCCTGGAGCACCTGCCGAAGGTGGCGAAGGCGCTCGGTGACCAGGAGCACGTCAACGGCCGGTCCGTCGACTCGTCCGGCCGAACCGAGGAGGTGCACCCATGACCGAGGCCGATTCCGGCGCCGAGCGGAGTGCGGCCGAGCGGAGTGCGGCCGAGCGCTCGGCGGCGGCCGCGGAGCAGACCAGACGGACCGAGCAGGAATACCTGGCAGCGGACCGGACCGCGCCGACCCCACGGGAGCTTCCCGGCATCCGCTGGGTGGTCCTCGGCGCGCTGCTGGCGGTGCTGGCCCCGTTGTTCGGTTTCCTCGTGGGCTCGATGTCGGGCATCCCCGAGGGCGGGGACGCGCTCGACGCGCTGTTCCTCCCGCTGGTGGTGGGACTGTCGGTGGGGGCCATCGGGGCGCTGATCGCGTTCATGTTCGGCATCCGGCTGTTCCGCCAGCTGCGCCAGCGCTCCGCCCCACACTGACCGCGTCCCTACCGATTCGTCTGTGCTGGCGCGGGCGAGTCGCGGAGGGCGACCGCAGACGAATCCCGTTTGTCCGGGCCCTACACTGGCGTTGCCCAACCCGACCACCCAGCCGAGGGAGAGTTGCCGGTGGCCCGCGTCGTCGTCGACGTCATGCTCAAACCCGAGATCCTCGACCCGCAGGGCAAGGCCGTGCACGGCGCGCTCGGGCGCCTCGGCTACCACGCGGTCACCGACGTCCGCCAGGGCAAGCGATTCGAGATCGAGCTGGACCGTGCCCTCGACGAGGACCTGCTGGCGCAGGTGCACGAGTTCGCCGAGTCGCTGCTGTCCAACCCGGTGATCGAGGACTTCACCATCCGGACCGAGCCGTGAGGCGGCCGTGAGAATCGGAGTCGTGACGTTCCCCGGCTCGCTCGACGACCGGGACGCCGCGCGGGCGATCGAATACGCCGACGCGGAGGCGGTGCCGCTGTGGCACGGGGACGAGGACCTGGCCGGCGTCGACGCCGTCGTGCTGCCGGGCGGCTTCTCCTACGGAGACTACTTGCGCTGCGGAGCGATCGCCCGGTTCTCGCCGGTGATGGAGCAGGTGGTGACCGCGGCCAACCGCGGCATGCCCGTGCTGGGCATCTGCAACGGCTTCCAGATCCTGTGCGAGTCGCACCTGTTGCCCGGCGCGCTGATCCGCAACGACCAGCGTCGTTTCGTGTGCGTCGACCAGCGGCTGCGGATCGAGAACAACCGCACCGCCTGGACGTCCGCGTATGAGCAGGACGCCGAGATCACCGTGGTGCTGAAGAACGGGGAGGGCGCGTTCGTGGCGGACGCGCCGACCCTGGACCGGCTCGAAGGGGAGGGGCAGGTGGTGGCGCGCTACCTGGGGCGCAACCCCAACGGCTCCGCCCGCGACATCGCCGGTGTCTGCAACGAGCGCGGCAACGTGGTCGGGCTGATGCCGCACCCCGAGCACGCGGTCGACTCACTGACCGGGCCGGGGACCGACGGCCTGGCCTGGTTCCGCCCGGTGCTGGAAGGCGTCGCCTGATGACGGTGGACTCCCGGCGGCTGGACACCGTCGAGCAGGCGCTGGCCTCCCCCGGCCGCGAGCAGCCGTGGGCGGAGTTGGGGCTGAAGCCCGACGAGTACGCCCAGCTGGGCGAGATCCTCGGCCGAAGGCCCACCTCCAGCGAGTTGGCGATGTACTCGGTGATGTGGAGCGAGCACTGCTCCTACAAGTCGTCGAAGGTGCACCTGCGCCAGTTCGGCGAGAAGCTGACCGAGCGCATGCGTCGCCCGCTGATGGTCGGCATCGGCGAGAACGCCGGTGTGGTGGACATCGGGCAGGGTTACGCGATCACGTTCAAGATCGAATCGCACAACCATCCGTCCTACGTCGAGCCCTATCAGGGCGCCGCGACCGGCGTCGGCGGCATCGTGCGCGACATCTTGTCCATGGGCGCCCGGCCCGTGGCCGTACTCGACCCGCTGCGGTTCGGGCCGGCCGACGCGCCGGACACCCATCGCGTGCTGCCCGGCGTGGTCGCCGGGATCGGTGGGTACGGAAACTGCCTCGGGTTGCCCAACATCGGCGGCGAGGTGGTGTTCGACGAGTCCTACGCCGGCAACCCGCTCGTCAACGCGCTGTGCGTCGGCGTGATG
>CAZNCE010000015.1:0-32807 GCA_964571285.1 uncultured Nocardioidaceae bacterium
CAGCCCAACGAGTCCAAGGCGAACCGGGTCGTCGGCGAGGTCGAGGGCCGCACCTGCGTGCTGGTGGACGACATGATCGACTCCGGGGGCACGATCACCCAGGCGGCCGAGGCGCTGATGAAGGAGGGCGCGGGCAGTGTGGTGGTCGCCGCCACCCACGCGATCTTCTCCGGCCCCGCGGTGGACCGGCTGAAGAACTGCGTCGCCCGCGAGGTGATCGTCACCGACACGCTGCCGATCGCCGACGACCGCCGCTTCGACAAGCTGACCGAGCTGTCCATCGCGCCGTTGATCAGCCGGGCCATCCGCGAGGTCTTCGAGGACGGTTCCGTGACCAGCCTGTTCAACGGCAAGGCCTGAGCCGGCCGGCGCTGGTGCCGATTTCCGCCGCGGCGGGTCGGCTCGATAGACTGTCGCGGTTGCCTCGGCGAGGGAGCCGTGTCCCGAAGCTCCGTGATCGACGCGGTCCGGCGATACGCCTGCCTGGTCGGGTGACCTGACAGTTCGAAGTCGCCGTTGATGTGTTGAGGAGTGTCTCCCCGTGGCTGAGCTCAAGATCCAGGCCGAATCGCGTACCGAGTTCGGCAAGGGCGCCGCGCGCCGGATCCGCCGGGCCGACAAGATCCCCGCGGTGTTGTACGGCCACGGCACCGACCCCGTGCACATCACGCTGCCGGGTCACGACACCATGCTGGCCCTGAAGAACGTGAACGCGCTGGTCACCATCGTGCTGGGCGGCAAGTCGCAGCTGGCGTTGCCGAAGCAGGTGCAGCGCGACCCGATCAAGGGCTTCATCGAGCACGTCGACCTGGTCACCGTGCGCCGCGGCGAGAAGGTGTTCGTCGACATCCCGGTCCGCGTCGTCGGCGAGGCGATCTCCGGCGCACTGGTCGTGACCGAGCACGCGCAGATCCCCATGCAGGTCGAGGCGACGCAGATCCCCGAGGAGATCGAGGTATCGGTCGAGGGCCTGAACGTCGGCGACCGGGTGCTCGCCCGAGATGTCGAGCTTCCGGCCGGTGCGGAGCTGCACATGGACGAGGAGACGCTGATCGTCAACGTCACCGCGGCGCCGACGGCGGAGGAGGTCGAAGCCGAGCTGGAGGAGGCCGAGGCCGTGGCCGGCATCGAGCGGGAGCCCAGCGAGGATGAGGAGGCTGCCGCTGCCGCCGGCGAGCCCGAGGAAGCTGATGAGGGTGGCGCCGAGCCGGGTGAGTGACGCCCCCTGGCTGGTCGTCGGCTTGGGCAACCCCGGCTCGGAGTACGCCGCGACGCGGCACAACATCGGCTACCGGGTCGCGGACGAGCTCGCGGAACGTGTCGCCGGTCGCTGGCAGACCCACCGCCAGGGCCGGGCCCGCGTGGTGGAGTGCCGCCTGGGCGGTTTCCCCGGGGTGCGGGCGGTGCTCGCCCGGCCCCGTTCGTACATGAACGAGTCCGGCGGCCCGGTGGCTGCGCTGGCGGCCTTCTTCAAGGTGCCGAGCGAGCGCATCGTGGCGGTCCACGATGAGCTGGACCTGCCGTACGGCGACCTGCGGTTGAAGCTCGGCGGCGGCGACAACGGGCACAACGGCCTGAAGTCGATCCGGCGATCACTGGGCACGGGTGACTTCCACCGGATCCGGTTCGGGATCGGGCGCCCGCAGGGTCAGCAGGCGCCGGCGGATTTCGTACTGTCCGCATTTTCCGTCCGCGAGCGCACGGAGTTGCCCGAACACGTGGCGCGTTGTGCCGACGCCGTTGTGTGTCTGGTCACCGCGGGGCTGGAACAGGCCCAAAATACATACAACCGCTGAAAGCGGACCGCACGTCGTGCATAACGTGCAAAAGCAGTAACTGATTGTAGAAGTTGAGGGGTTTTTCTCCCCTTGAAAGTAAAGTCTTTCCATTGCAGGGTACAAAACGGGCTGACCCTTCCTAGGCTTACTCTCAGTTACCTTGGACGTTGGGGATTTTCCGGGGTGACATGTTGAGGGGGCTACCAGATGTTCGTCCATGAAGGCCGAGGGCCGACCTCGGCGGTCACGCCTGCCCGCCGGCAGGAGACGCCGCTGATCGAGGCTGCAGCCAGTCCTGCCGATCCGGGTGCTGTGCTCCCGGACTGGGAGCCGGACGGTGGCCCGCACGGACGTCGCCGGCCCTGGGTGGCCGGACGGATCGGGCTCTGGGTCGAGTTCGTCGCGGCCGCGGCCGCCGGCCTCGCCACGATGGTGGCGCTGGGCGGCAACCCGTACGTCGTGCTCAGCGCGCTGGTGATCTGGTCGATCTCGGCCTACCACCGCGGGTTCACCGTGACCAGCCCCTCCCGCCCGCAGGTCCGCGCACTGTTGCACAGTGCCGCGATCGCGCTGGCCGCGGTGTCGGTGGCGGTCGGCGTCGGCATGGTGCATTCGTCGTCGGTGCCCGAGTCGGTGCTCTCGGTCGGCGCGGCCACGCTGGTCGCCGCTGCCGCGCGGGTGCTGCGCGGCCAGCTGCGTGGACCAGCCCGGACGATCATCGTCGGTGACCGGATCGCGGTGACCTCGCTGGCCGCCCGGTGGCTGACCTCGCGCCGGGTGGACGTCGTGGCCTGCTGCATCGTCGAGCCCGATCTGAGCGACGACGAGCAGCCGCTCAGCATCATGGGGGTGCCCTGCTTCTCCGGCCTCGGCGAGGTCCGAAACGCGGTGCAGCGACACGGGGTGGACAGCGTGATCGTCACGCCGGGCCCCGGGTTCACCGCTCCCGACTTCCGGGAGCTGTCCTGGTCGCTGGAGCGGGCCGGCACCACCCTGGGCGTGGTCGGGGTGCTGGACCACTCCGCGCCGCACCGGCTCAGCCCCGGCCGGCTGGACGGCACCACGGTCGTCGACGTCAGCCCGCCTCGCCAGACGGTGATGGTCCGGACCGTGAAGTCGGCCATCGACCGCCTGGCCGCGGCGCTCATGCTTGTGGCGCTGTCGCCGCTGCTGGGCGCGATGTGGCTGGCGGTTCGGCTGGACAGCCGTGGCCCGGGGTTCTTCCGGCAGCAGCGCGTCGGCACCGATGGCCGGCTGTTCACGATGTGGAAGATGCGCACCATGCACACCGACGCCGAGGCGCGGAAGGCAGCGCTGCAGCAGGAGAACGAGGGCGCCGGGCTGCTGTTCAAGATGCAGGACGACCCGCGGATCACCCGGGTCGGCAAACTGCTGCGACGCTCGTCGCTCGATGAGCTGCCCCAGCTGATCAACGTGGTCCGCGGCGAGATGTCGCTGATCGGTCCGCGGCCCGCGCTGCCCGACGAGGTCGCGCAGTACGACTCGACCACGCGCCGCCGCCTGGCCGTGCGTCCCGGGCTGACCGGTCTGTGGCAGGTGAGCGGGCGGTCGGACCTGCCCTGGGACAAGGCGATCGCGTTGGACAACTTCTACGTGGACAACTGGCGGCTGAGCGACGACCTGCTCATCGCCGCGCAGACGGTGCGGGCCGTGGCCCGCGCCCGCGGAGCCTACTGACCGAACGTCGCACCAACGACGGAGCGGCCGGATGCCGTCGACCGGCATCCGGCCGCTCCGCGAGGACTTCCGGTTTGTCGGATTAAGGTACGTAGCGGGTCGCGACGGGCGACCGCGAGGAGAGGGGTAGCAGTGCAGGGCGGATCGGTCTCGGGGAGCATGCCAGCCGTTGACGTGGTGATCGCTACACACAACCGGCCGAAGGAGTTGCGGCAGGCCATCGATGCGGTGTGGAACCAGACCTACCAGGGTCCGGTGCACCTGATCGTGGTGTTCGACAAGGCCGAGCCCGACCTCAGCCTGGAGCGCGAGTCGGACAACCGCTCGGTGCGGGTGGTGAGCAACGATCGCAAGCCCGGCCTGGCGGGCGCCCGCAACTGCGGCGTGCTGGCGGGGGAGTCGGAGTTCGTCGCCTTCTGCGACGACGACGACCTGTGGCTGCCGGCCAAGCTGCAGATGCAGGTGCTGGCGCTGCAGAACTCGAAGGCACTGACCGCGGTCACCGGCATCATCGTGTCGTACAAGGACACCGAGGTGGTGCGCGTGCCGACCCAGTCCGACATGACCGTGCAGGAGCTGGCCCGCCGGCGGGTGATGGAAGCACACCCGTCCAGCGTCGTGGTGCGCCGCACGGCGTTCCTGGGCGAGATCGGCTTCGTGGACGAGGAGATCCCGGGCAGCTACGGCGAGGACTACGACTGGATGCTACGAGCCGCCACCGTTGGTGAGGTGGCCGTCGTCGAGGCACCGCTGGTCAAGGTCTTCTGGGGTGGCTCGATGTTCTCCCAGAAGTGGCGGACGATCATCGAGGCGATCGACTACCAGACGGCCAAGCACCCGATCTTCAAGACCGATCGCAAGGCGTTCGCCCGTGAGCACGCCCGCCGGTCGTTCGCGCTGGCCGCCCTCGGCCGGCGCAAGGAGGCGCTGGCCGGAGCGTACCGGGTGGTGAAGGCGTCACCGCGCGAGCTGCGCGCGTACCTGACCGTTGCGGTGGCGCTCAAGCTGGTGTCCGCCGAGCGCCTGATGGACATCGCCCACCGTCGCGGCCACGGGATCTGATGGCACGCCGACGAGCGCTGTTCGAGTCCTGGCGCGGTCGCTACAGCGACAGCCCTCGAGTGGTTTCCGAGCTGCTCGGCACGGTGGCTCCGGACGTGCAGCGGGTCTGGGTGGCCTCGAATCCCGCAGACTTCCCCGCTGACGTGACCTGCATCCCGCGGCACCGGCCGCGGCACTTCGGTTATCTGGCAGGCTGCGACTTCCTGGTCACCAACGACATCGTCACGCGGCATCTGGTGAAGGGGCCCAAGGTCACCTACGTGCAGGCCTGGCACGGCAGCCCGATCAAGGTGGTCGGTCTGGACGAGTCCGAGCCCCGCTACCGCAACGGCATGGCGCACCGCAAGCGGATGCTGCGGGACGTGGCGAAATGGGACTACCTACTGACCAACAGCGAGGAGTACACGAGGATCCTCCGCGGTGCCTTCGGCTACGAGGGCGAGGTGCTGGAGGTCGGCTACCCGCGCAACGACATCCTGGTCAACGACGACGGATCCCGGCGGGAGCAGATCCGCCGCGGGCTCGGGCTTCGGCCGGACCAGCAGGCGGTGCTCTACACCCCGACCTGGCGCGACGACGCGCAGCGGGAGGGTGGCGGCTTCTTCCAGCCGCAGCTGATCGACTGGCGGCTGCTCGACTCGCTGCTGCCCCCGGACGTCGTGATCTTGAACAAACTGCACAACCACGTCACCGCAGACCAGCCGCCGCCGGATGGCCGGGTGATCGACGTGAGCAGGTATGCCGACGTCACCGACCTCATCCTGGCCTCGGACGCGATGATCTCGGACTACTCGTCGATCATCTACGACTACGCCGTGACCGGCCGGCCGATCGTGCTGCACGCGCCGGACCTGGACCGCTACCGCGGCCAGGTGCGCGCCTTCTACTTCGACTACGAGTCGTGGGCGCCCGGCCCGATCACCGGATCCACCGAGGAGCTGGCCGAGGTGATCGGCTCGCTGGACCGGGTCGCCGACGAGTACGCCAACACCTACGGCGACTTCGTCAAGCGGTTCTGCACGTTCGAGACCGGGCGGGCCTCAGAGCAGGTCGTCGCCGCCCTGCTCGAACGGGACGCGCTGTGACCCCCAGCTGGGTAGCTGCTGCAGCACCCGGCTGAGTTCCTCGTTGTGGGGGGCGAAGTGCTCCTCCAGGCTGGCCCGCAGCTGGTCGCTCATGGCCTGCCGCGGTGCGGCGTTCCACGCCTCCACAGCGCCCGCCGGCGGCCGCTCCAAGCCCAGCCACTCGCACAGCCGGGCAAACTCGGCGACCGGGTCGCCGAAGAACCGCTCCGCGTCCACCACATAGACGCGGTCCTTGCCCACCGCCTCCACCAGCCGGCTGATCTGTCCGGCGTACTCGCCGCGGCCGAGGTAGGCATGGTGCTGGTGCTCGAAGCTGCGGTAGGACGGGTCGGCCGCCAGGCGCTCGGCCTCGCCGTCGACCCGCTGCTTCTCCAGCGCGACCGCCTGCTCGAACGGCTCGGTCTCGAAACCGCGGCGCAGCTCGTGCTTGTGCGCCGAGTGCGCGCGCTCGATGGGGTCGCGCAGCATCGCGACAATCCGCGCATCGGGCAGGTCGGCGGCGATCCGTCCGGCCGCCAGCGGGTGGAACATGTAGTAGCCGCTGCTCTCGAAGGTCATCATCCGGCGGCCCCGCGAGCGCAGCCGGGCGGTGAGCTTCAGCGGGAAGTGCCCGCGGTACCAGCCGAAGCCGCGGTCGTAGTTGAGGTCGAAGTAGGCCATGCCCTTGGAGACCGTCGGCCGTACCACCTGCGGATGGTCGCTGAGCAACCGGAACAGCGTTGTGGTGCCCGAGCGCTGCGCGCCCACGATCACGATGTCGGGGACCATCCGCCACCGCGCGGTCAGCGTCCCCCAGCGGCGGACGACCGCCTTCGCGGCCTCCTCCGCCGGCCGGGGGAGCGTGTTGCGCGCGGCGTGCGACAGTCGGCGACTGAGCTTCATCCAGGTTCCTTGTGCAGTGGGCTTTTCGGTCGGTGCTATCCGGCCGGCTTGGACGCAGAGTTCCGGATAGAGTGTACGTGGAGTCACCGAGCGGAGTGCCCGATATCAGCAAATCGTCCGCGATGACACCGTCCCTGCGATAGGCTGAGGCGATCATGTGCGGCTTGCTCTTTTCCAATGACCCTGCCCTGTCACGCGAGCAGTTCACGCGTGCGCTGGGGCTGATGCGGCACCGCGGCCCCGACGTGGCCGGCTGCTACGCATACACCGTCGGTAGCCATCTCGGTCACAACCGGCTGTCGATCCTGGACCTCGACCGGCGCAGCGATCAGCCGTTCACCAGTCGGGACGGGCGCTACCAGATCGTCTACAACGGCGAGGTCTACAACTTCCGCGAACTGGCCCGGCAACACGGCATCGAGCAGCGCACCACCGGTGACACCGAAGTGCTGGTCGAGCTGTACGCGCTGCTCGGGGAGCGGATGCTCGACGAGCTCAACGGCATGTTCGCGATGGTGATCCTGGACACCACGACGGGCGAGATCTTCGCGGCCCGGGACAGGTTGGGGATCAAGCCGCTGTACCACCGCGAGGTCGGCGGGACCCACACGTTCTCCTCCGAGATCGCCCCGATCCTCGACCTCTACCCCGGACACGGCATCGACGAGCTGGGGCTGCGCCAGTACCGCAAGCTGCGCACCTTCTTCAACGGCCACACGCTTTTCGAGGGCATCTCGATGTTCCCGGCCGGGAGCTACCTCAAGCAGGGCCGCGTCCATCGCTACTGGTCGCTGCCCGAGGGCGAGCAGCAGCCGCCGACCGACGAGGAGCTCCGCGAGCTGCTGGAGAGCGCCGTGCGCTACCGCCGGATCTCCGACGTCCCTGTCGGCAGCTACCTCAGCGGTGGCCTGGACAGCACCATCGTCGCCGGGCTGGCCCACCGGCCGCACACCTGGACGGTCGGCACCGAGGCCAACAACGAGTTCGAGTGGGCGGCCATCGCCGCCCGCCGCTTCGGCACCACCCACCACGAGGTGCTGACCACCGACGAAGAGTTCCTGCAGACCGGCAAGGAGATGATCACCGCGCGGCGTGAGCCGCTGTCGGTGCCCAACGAAGTGCTGCTCTACACGATGACCAGCGCGGTCAAGCAGCACAACACGGTCATCCTCAGCGGCGAGGGCGCCGACGAGCTGTTCTTCGGCTACGACCGGATCTTCGGTTGGGCGGCCGGAGAGAGCGGTGCCTTCGACCTGGACGGTTTCGACCGGTTCTACTCCTACGGCGCGCACCGCGACCACGAGGTGCTGGAAGACGTCCTCGCACCGTTCATGGACCGGGGCTCGACGCTCGACGTCGTGGCCGCGTTCTTCCAGGTGGCGCATCTGCACGGGCTGCTGCGCCGGCTGGACAACTCCACGATGCTGTGCAGCGTCGAGGCGCGGGTGCCGTTCGTCGACCACCGGCTGGTGGAGCGGATGGCCGGCGTCCCCTTCGACTACCGCGCGGCCGATGGGGTCTCCAAGGCGCCGCTGAAACGGGTCTTCTCCGACCTGGTCCCGCGCGAGATCATCGACCGGCGCAAGGTCGGCTTCCCCGTGGACCTGGCCTCCGTGTTCGCGGGATACGGGTCGGACGACGGCTCGCCCATGGACAAGTGGTTCGCGTTCAACCTCGAGGTATTGGGAATCAATGACTAGGTCCACCCCTCCGTACAAGGTCGGATACACCACCGGCGTCTTCGACCTCTTCCACATCGGGCACCTGACCCTGCTGAAGAACGCCAAGGGTCTGTGCGACCGGTTGATCGTCGGCGTCACGGTCGACGAGTTGGTCTCGTACAAGAACAAGAAGGCCGTGATCCCGTTCGCCGAACGGCTGGAGATCGTGCGCAGCATCGAGTACGTCGATGCCGCGATTCCCCAGTACGACATGGACAAGTTCGAGATGTGGCGCAAGCTGCAGTTCGACATCATGTTCGTCGGCGACGACTGGTACCAGTCGCAGAAATGGGTGGACCTGGAGGCGAAATTCCAGGAGGTCGGCGTCCAGATCCTGTACTTCCCTTACACGCAAGGGACTTCGTCCACGCTGATCAACCAGACTCTCAAGCAGTTGCGCGCAGGGGACTAGCCGCCATGTCGCCGACCACGGCCGCCGACGCCCTGGTGTCGACGGTCGGCCGTCTGTGGCCGGACGCGGATGACGTCCGGTTGGCCACCGAACGGCGCTCGCTGCGGGGCGCCGCGGATGGTTTCCTGGTGGTGCCCAATGCCCGTACCCCGCGGCTGTTGGTGCCTGCCGGCAACCCGAGGGCGGCGGCCGCTGCCATGCGCCGGTTCAGTGCCGGCCTGTCCGTCCGCGACGCCGTGCAGCGGCTCGGTGCCTCCGCCGCCCTGCGGCTTGCCGGCCCCGCGGTGTTCCCGGACCGGATCGTGCTGTCGAAGCAGGGAGACAGCCTGGCGGCCTATCTGGCGGCTGCGCTGGGGCAGGACGTGGACGTGAGCATCGGCATCGGGCCCGCCCGAGCCAACCGCAAGCCGGTGCTCGAGGTCTTCGACCGCCACGGTCGCAGCCTGGCCTACGCGAAAGTGGGCGACAGCCCGGTGGCCGAACGCAACGTCCGTGGCGAGGCCGCCGCGCTGGCCCGGATATCGGCTCGGCTGGACCCGATGTTGCAGGTCCCGACCGTCCTGCACACCGGCACCTGGCAGGACCTGTTCGTACTGGTGATGTCGTCGCTGCCGACCTCGGTCCGGCAGCGCCCCCGCGACCAGTGGACCCTCCCGGCAACTGCGATGGCCCTGTTGGCGAACGCGTTCTCCGAGCAGCCCCGGCCGCTGACCGAGATGCCCTTGTGGGACCGGATGACAACAACTGCCGCCGGCCTGAGCGACGATGGGCTGCGAGACGACCTGCAGCGCGCGTTGAAGGGGCTGGCGGAGCGGGCCGGGGACGAGGTGTTGCCGGTCGGTGCCTGGCACGGCGACTGGACCCCGTGGAACATGGCTCGCCGCACCGGGCGGATCCAACTGTGGGACTGGGAGCGCTTCGAGACCGGGGTGCCGGTCGGGTTGGACGCCCTGCACTACGGCGTCAACGCGATGACGCGCAGCCGCGGCAGCACGCTCGACGCCGTCCGCGCCGGCCTGGCCTTTTCCGGCGTGGGGGCCGACTCCGCGCTGGCCGGTGCGTACCTGGCTGCCATCACATGTCGGTACGCCGCATCGGCGGAGGATGAGCTCGGTCATCTGGTGAGCGAGCGTGCGCGGCTGATGATGCGGGCTCTTGAGCACTGGCTGGACCGTGGGCCGGTCCCGGGTCGCAGCCGATGAGTGGCTCGATCACAGGGGGCCCGGGACCGGACCGCGTCCACCCAGCGCACCCGATCCTGGTGACCGGAGTGCCCCGGTCCGGCACCACCTGGCTGGCCCGCACCCTGGCGTCCGGGTCCGGCGCCGCGATGCCCGGCAGAGAGCCGATGAACCCCCGGGGTGGGCAGTACGCCCTTGGTGGCTCGGTGTCCGGATGGGTCCGCCTGACCACGTTGACCGGTGCGCAACGTCGCCGGCTGCGGGCGGCCTATCGAGGCATCAACCCGCTGGTGTACGGACGCTACGGGATCCGGCAGTGGTCCGCGTGGCTCCCCCGCACGCGCATCGTGGTCAAGGACCCGTTCGCCATGCTGTCGCTGCCACAGCTCAGCGCGGCCACCGGTGCCCAACCGGTGCTGGTGTTCCGGCATCCGGGTGCGGTGTTGTCCAGCTACCGGCGGATGGGGTGGACCGCCGACCTCGAGGAGCTGCGGGCGGTCCTGCCCGGCGACCTGAACGGCCTCCCGGACGACCTGGACGAAGTCAGCCGGATGGGCCACTTCTGGGCCGCGCTGAACCGCACCGCGCTATCCGACCTCGAGGGGCTACCGCGGGCGCTGGTGGTGTCGCACCAGGCGCTGGTGCGGGGCGGGGATACGGCGACCCGGCGGCTGTTCGGGTTGTGCGGGCTGGCGACCGCCCCCGGCGACCAGGCGCCCCCGCCGACCACCGAGTCGGCCGGCGCACCGGACCATCCCGGTGTAGGGCGCCCCGACTCGGGCGCCCTACACCGATTCGACCGAAGCGCCGGCGAGCTGACCGGCGGCTGGCGCTCGACGGTCTCCGACGACGAGCTGCACCGGCTCGAGGACATCGCGGGCCGGGTGCTCGCAGACCTCGAGCGCCGAGCGGTGCAGCTTTCCTGACCGGCTACCAGATGTCGGGCAGGTTCGGCGTGCCCTGGATCGCCTCGGCGTACGCCGAGACCTTGATGGGGGTGTCGCCCAGGTCCCACGACGCCGTGCTGTGCAGGTCGGTGTCGAAGTAGGAGAAGGCCACGCCCCCGAGATCCACCAGATCCTGGTACTTCTCCTGGGGCCAGTCCGGCCAGATGTTCGGCGCGATGTCGCTGTAGCCGGTCTCAGCCAGACCCCAGGCGACGCCCTCCTGCTCGGCCCACTGCGCCAACGGCGCGAAGTACTTGGTCTTCAGGTCGACGATCTTGGTGATCATCTTGCCGTTCTTGACCTGGCCGTAGCTCTGGAAGACGTCGAAGCCCGCCACATCGATCGTGGTGTCCGGCCACAGCTCGGAGAGGTGGAACTGCGGGGGGCCGTACAGCTGGTTCCAGCCGGTCAGGATGATCGTGTAGCCCACGTTCGGTGCGGTGCCGCGCACGATCGGCGCCAGACGCTTTTGCATCCGCTTCCACTCCTGGACGTTTCCGTCACCCTCCGGCTCGTGGTGGAAGGCGACCCACACGGGGCCGTTCAGCGCCTTCAGCCGGTTCGCCAGATCCCGGGCCCAGGCGTCGCCCCGGCCGTTGGCCATCTCCGTCCACGAGTACGGCAGCTTGAAGCTGATCCAGGGGAGACGCTGGTGCGCCAGGTCGCTGGCCGCGGTGCTCACCGCGGAGCCGACCTGGTCTGCTCGCCAGTACGTACGACGGACGCCCAGCCGGTGGTTCATGTCGTCCTCCCACCCGGCCGGGTCGCTGTTCGCGCCGTGTGCACCGCCCAGGTAGGCGCCGCAGGCGGGGATGCCCCGCCGGTTGTAGGCGCAGCCGTTGGTCAGCTGACCGGCGGTCTCGCCGTCGCCGAGACCTTCAGTGGCGACCTTCAGGGAGACCTCGTCGATGACCAGCCGGCGGGTGGGTGACAACTCGTAGCCGAGCACGTTGACGCCGAGTTCGGACCTCGCCAACTCGGAGGTGAACGTGAACTTCACCTGGTGCCAGGCCTTGTCCTTGAGCCAGAACCACTTCTGATGGGTTCGGGTGCTGCCTCCGGCAGCCTCGCTGACCCGCAGGTGACCGCCGGTCTTCGCCCGGTTGGAGCGCACCCATGCCGAAACGTGGTAGGTGGTTCCCTTGGGGGAGGACTGAACGCTGTTCTCGGCGTCGTTCAGGACACCGATGCCGACGGGGTCGGTCCGCATCCGGATGGCGTCCCCGGCCTTCCCGGCCCGCACGATGGTGAGCGTCGTGGTGTTGGGCTTGTTCGCCTTCCAGCCGGTCTTGCCCTGCTCGAAGGAACCGTTTGTCACCAGTTCGTCGCCGACGGCGGCTGCCCGAACCTTTGCCTTGGCGGACCCGGCAGTGGGCGCTTGTACGGCCTTGGCCGGACCCCCGCCGAAGGCGGTCGGGGCGGCCAGCGCGGGCAGCAGCGCGAGGGCAGCGATCAGGGCGGTTCGGCGAAGTGGGCGTGGGAGGGTGGGGGGGAATGGGCGGTGCATTGGGTGCGCAGGCTCCTTGGCTGTTGGGCTTCGTCCCCCGCAAAGCTCACGGTCATGGCCCCGAGACGCCGCACAGAGTACACGAGTTGGCTTCCTTTGTAACCTCCTGCGCCGGGAAGGTTACTGACAGGCGCGAAATGCCCGGAGGAGTCAATCGAGGACGGCTACGAACACGTTGTCCAGTCGACCGTTGAACTGGTCGCTCGCGTTCCGGACCAGTTTGCCGCGCGCGGTCACCTTCCCACCGACTGAGATCCAGGTCCCATTCAGGCGAAGCCGGCCGGTGCGGCCCTGCGCACGCCACCGGTCGGAGGTACGGGTGCCGTCGGGGTGGAAGTGCACCAGGCGCAACACCACCGACGTCGCTCGCCGCTCGCACGTGACGCGGTACCAGTCCGTTCGGTTCACCGTGGTGTCGGCCTGGACGTACACCTGGCCGGCCTGCCCCCGGATCAGACAGGACGGCCGGCCGTGGTCAACCTGGATCTTGTACTGTGCGGGATCGCCCCACAGGCCCCGCTGCACGATGTTGTCCCCGTTGTCGTGTGCCCCGCGGGACGAGTCCGAGTCCAGCTGGAAGTCGGCCCCGATGCGGAACCGGCGGTTGCCGGGCTGCGGGCCGCGGTCGTTCACCCGGTCGACCCGGATGACCGCGGCCGGTGCTGGCTGGCTCGAACCGGCTGCCGGGAAGCGCACCGCGAGACCACGGCCTCCGCGACCGCGGGCGGTGCGCACCGCGCCGCCCGCGGCGGTGAGCGTCTTGATCCGCACCTGCCAGGAGCCGGAGTTCGTGATGGGTTCGGCGGTCCCGCCGATGCCGGTCCGCAGCTCCGAGAACGTCAGCCGAAGTCCGAAGGCCGCTCGCTGTGCGGCTGAGGCCGCATCGCGCTTCGGGACCTGACCCGCTCCCGGGGACGTCGCACACCCGGCGGCCAGCAGCGCCAGCCCCGCGGCCACGGCCGCGATACGTCTCATCTCAGCTGCCGTCGGCGGAATCCGGTTGGTCTCTGCCCGCACCGCGACGGTGTGTCATCGCGGCCGGCACCAGCGCGGCCGTGGCGGCGATCCCCCTTGCGTAGCGGGGACCGAGCCGCCGCGGGTCCTGGGCCATCCGGGCGATCCACTCCAGGCCGGAGCGGCGCAGCACCCTCGGCGCCCTCCGCTCCTCGCCGACGATATGGCCGAACCAGCCGCCGCAGGTCAACAGCAGTCCGGGTGGCAACTGTTCTCGCCACCGCTCGGTCCACAGCATCTCCTGCGGCGCCCCCATGCCGACGATGCAGGCGTCCGGCTGCACCGCGCGCAACCGGGAGCACACCTGCGCCCAGTCCGTGTGGTAGCCGTGTTCCACGAACACCGGTGTTCCGGCGCCGCCGCTCTCCAACTGCTCGGCGGCCTTCTCGGCCAGCCCGGGCGGCCCACCGATCAGCGCCAGCCGGGCCGGTCGGCCGAGTGCGGTCGACAACCCGCGCAGCACGTCCCACCCGACGTCGGTGGTCGGCGCGCGCTCGATCCGGGTGGCACCGGCCAGCCGGGCCAACAGCACCACCGAGCCGCCGTCGGCGTACACCACGTCAGCGGCATTCATGGCTCGGACGAAATCGGCGTCGTCGCGGGCGTTGAGACCGCCCACGTGCAAGGCGTACACGGTCAGCAGTCGCTCGCTGCGAGCCGCGGCGGCCTGCGCGATCACCTGCTGCACGACATCGGCGCGGGTCAGGTCCGCCACGCGGAACGGTCCGACAGGGGCAACGTCCCGCCCGGTCTCGGTGACCGGACGGGACGGCTGCTGGTTCGCTGTGATCGTCAACTCCTCACCCGATCTGCACCACGGCCGACACCATAGCCACCCGGCCGATGTCCTCGCTGGTCGTGGCCGTGACTCCGCCGCGGGTCCCGGTGGGCACCGGCCCGTCGCTGTCGGACAGCACTGCGCTGACGCTCCCGCCGCCGCTGCCGGAGGAACTCGCGCGCAGCGGTGCACCGGTGGGCAGCGTCCAGGTCGGCGTGGCCGACGTCTGTTCCGCCCAGTAGCTCAACACCCACGAGCCCGGCTGGTTCACGGTGACGTCCGGAGTGACGTGGTCTGCGGACGACGGGCGGACGATGGCGCTGGCGCTCGGTCCGATCGACGTCGCCCCGCCCTGGCCGCGGTAGGCGGCCACGGTGAGGTCGGACTTCGTCCGCTGGGTCGACGTGACGACGACGTTCGAGCCGGCGTCACCGGCGGCAGCAGTCTTCGACCACATCCGCACCGCAGCGCTGTTGCCGGTCTGTGCCTGCTGCTCGGTCCACCCGGCGGGTGCGGTGAAGTCCACCGCGGCGTTCGCGCCCAGGAACAGCACCAGCGTGTCCCCGGCCCGGACGTCGTCCGGGATCTGCACGGTGTGCCGCAGCCGGTTGCCGTTGGTGCTGTCCGCGGCGACGAACGCCACGCCGGAGGTCGACGGGTGGGCGACCCGCGTCGTGCTGCCGGTCGCACCGGCGTCGTCGGTGACCGTGAGCCGGACGGTGCGATCACCCGCGTCCGCGTAGGTGTGCGTCGCGGTTTGGCCGGTGCCGGAGCTGCCGTCGCCGAAGTTCCATGCGTATGAGGCGATCGTGCCGTCATCGCTGGAGCCCGAGGCGTCGAACGAGCAGGCCAGCGCGTCGCAGGCCACGGTGAACGCCGCCGTCGGCGGCTGGTTCTGCACCGGACCGGCGGCCTCCACGCCCACGACCACCGAGAACATCGCGGTCCGCGCGTTGGCGTCGGCCACGGCAGTCACGCCGCCGGTAGCACCCGTCGGCACCGGGCCGCCGCTGTCGGCGGCCTCGGCGGTCACGTGGCCACCGCCGGCGCCCACCGAACCGGTGCGTTCCACCTGTCCGGCCGGCAGCGTCCAGTCCGTGATGCTGCCGGACTTCCCGCCCCAGTAGCTCACCAGCCAGGAGCCACCCTGGGTGACGTTGACGCTCGGCGTGGTCTGGGACGTGGCAGCGCCCGCGATGTCGCTCGCCGTCGCCGTGACCTCGGCGGTGCCGCCCTGGCCGCGATAGGCAACGACACTCAGGTCCGACTTGGTCCAACCCGAGGTGTCCACCGTGACAGTGGATCCGGCGTCACCGGCCGTCGCGGTGCGCGTCCACAGCCGGGCAGACATGTTGCCGCTGCTGCGCGACTCCTCCTCTGTCCAGCCCGTCGGGCCGGTGACGGTCACCGAGTCGGTGTTCGCGGTCATGAACAGCAGCAGGGTGTCGCCGGCGCGCACCTGATCCGGGATCTGCACCGTGTGTCGACTGCGGTTGCCGTTGGTGCTGTCCCCGGCCACGTAGGCCAGGCCCGCCGTCGAGGGGTGCGCGACCTGCGTGGTGCTGCCGGTCTTGCCCTCGTCGTCGGTCACCGTGAGCTTCACGGTGAAGTCCCCGGCCTCGCTGTACGTGTGCGTGGTGGTCTTGCCGGTGCCGGTGCTGCCGTCGCCGAATTCCCACGCGTAAGATGCGACGCTGCCGTCGTCGGTGGAGTCGGACGCGTCGAACGAGCAGGCCAGCTCGTCGCAGACGGTGGTGAACGATGCCACCGGAGCCTGGTTGACACGCTCCACCGTGACCTGCTTGCTGACCGTGTCCGCGCCACCCTTGTCGGTCCCGATGGTCAGCTTCACCGTGTAGGTGCCGTTGCCGTCGTAGGTGTGCGTGGTGGTCTTGCCGGTGCCGGTGCTGCCGTCGCCGAAGTCCCACGCGTACGACGTGATGGTGGCACCGTCGGCGGTCGAGGCTGAGGCGTCGAACGAGCACGTGAGGCTGGTGCAGTCGTCGGTGAAGCTCGCGGTCGGCGGCTGGGGCGCGGCAGCGCCGTCAGCCCCCTGGTACAGGAACAGGTCGCGGGCGTGCCAGGCGTTGCCGTCCACGCCCGGCCCGGACACCGCCTGCGCGGTTCCGGCCACCGGCGCACCGGACTGAGCCCCATTGGCCCAGTCGATCCGGTGCAGGACCCCGTTGGGCGTGGCCCAGTACAGCCGGTTGCCGGTCGCGAACATGCCGCGGACGTTGCCGAAGTCGATCCCGGCCACGCTGTCGCTGGCCACGAACCGCTTGGCACCCACGACCCCGCTCTCCGTGGTCAGGTACCGGTAGTAGAGCTGGTTGGATCCGCTGAGCGTGAAGTAGACCCGGCCGTTGTCGTAGAACATGCCGGTGGCCTGGGAAATATCGTTGTGCCAGTCACTCAGCACCACCAACTGGTCTGAGGTGTCGACCGGGTCAGGGTCGCCGAACTGCGTGCCGTCGAACGACTGGCGGGTGAAGCTGCCATCCGCCCAAGCGGTGTACAGCTGGCCGTTGACCATGAACGACCCACGGATCTGGTTCCAGTCCAGGTCGCCGGTGGGCGCATCGTTGGTCTCGCCCACGTTGCCGTCCGCGTAGTGCCGCTTGGTGAGCGACGCGGTGTCGGCCGGTGCGCTGACGTCGGTGCGCTTGATCTCGATCGCGTTGACCAGTGGGTTCTCGACCACGTGGCTCAGGTCGATGTCCACGTTGCCGTCGCTGGTGATGTCGAAGCTGCGCATCGTGCCCACGTCATGGCCGACGCTGGCCGAGATGTCGAAGTTGTCCAGCACCGTGGTGCCGTCGATGGCGACGTCGAACACTCGCTCGCCCGGGTCGTCGGTGCAGGTGCACCGGTTGGCGAAGTACAGCTGAACCTCGAGGGGAGTTCCCGCGGTGACGGGGAAGTCCCACTGCTGATCCTGCCCCCCGGCCGGGTCCCACAGCTCGCTGTCGAACAGTGCGTGTGGGGTGCCGGCGGGCACGGTGTCGTCCACCGTGGGCACCGTCGAGTACGTGGCGCGGTTGCTGGACTGGTTGTGGTACGTGCTGGGCGCGGCGGCGGTGTCGCCGGACCAGTCCATGCCGGTTGCGGCGAGTAGCGAGGGCCCGGCGGCGTTGACCCGGTACAGCACGCTGGGGTCGGACGCGGCGCCGATGCTGCCGGCCAGGTAGACGTCGTTCGGCACCTTCGGCGAGGCGATTCGCGGGAGCTGCTTGCCGTTCGCCGGCATCAGCGCGATCCGGCCGTGGTACTCCCAGTTGCCGATCCGGTCCGTGTCCGAGGCGACCCACAGGCCCTGCTGCGTGTTGAGGAAGTCGAAGACGCCGACGCCGCGGGCGCGGGTCGGGTTCCAGGAGAACGGCAGACCGTTCACCGGGTCGAGGGCGGCGATGCCCGGCCGCGAGACGGCTCCCGGCCCGGGGCGATCACCGGCGAACGGGTTGTTCTGCCACCGCTGGTGGCCGCCCACGTACACGGCAGAGTCGGTGATCTCGACGGCATAGGTGGTGTCACCGCCGGTGTAGTCGACCCACGACGGGCTCACCCCGGTGCCGGTGACATCGGTGTCCCAGCGGGCGGTCTCGTCGCACGCGCCGGTGCTGCCACCGTAGGCGCCGGTGGTCGAGACCACGAAGAAGGAACCGTCGGGGGAGAAGTCGAGGTCGCGCATGTAGGAGTCGAACGACCGCGAGCACCGCGACTCGTAGAAGTTGGTCTGGAAATCGGCCTGCTGCGCGGACGGCCCGGAGGTGTCCAGCATGAAGAGCTGGTGGTTCGTCACCCCGTCCAGGGTGTCGAAGTTGCCGATCGCCACCAGCCGGGTCCCTTGCGGGTTGACGTCCATCTTGACCACGGCGGTGAAGCCGCCGTTGTGCACGCCGGCGATCTGCAGGCTCATATACGGGTCGAACGCCCCGGTCTGCGGGTTGACCGTGGCCAGCGCCGGTTGCGGGTTGCCCGCAACATGGGTGAAGCTGCCGGCCACCCAGAGCTTCCCGCTGGACAGCCGCAGGTCACGCACGGCGCCGCTGATGGTCCCGGGGTTGAACCCGGACACCAACGATCCGTCCGAGACCCGGATCCGGGCCAGGTTGCTGACCGACTGTCCGGAGATCCGGCTGAAGCTGCCGCCCACGTAGACCGACTCCCCGTCGCCGGCCGGGATCAGCGCACGCACGACACCGTTCGGGTTCGGCACGAAGCTGGTGCTGATCTGGCCCGTCGAGGTGTTGAAGGCCAGCAGGTTGGACCGCGCGACCGTGGCGGAGCTGTCCTGGTTCCGTGCACTGGAGAAGTCACCCCCCAGCACGACCGTGTTGCCGACCTGTGCCACCTGGTACACGCGCCCGTCGAGGACGTGCGGTGTCCAGTCGGCCGGATTGTCACTGACCAATTGCCCAGCGGGCTGGACTGCCGCGTTGGCAGCAGGTGGCGAAACCACCAAGAGTCCCAAGCAGCCCACGGCCAGGGCCGCCAGCGCTGACACGAACTTACGCACGTCTCGTGCTCCCCTCCGAAAAACCTTCTGCGCCCCACCGCACATCCGCGTCGGCGGCGGACAGACTATGGCGGCCGTTAGCGGCCCGTTCGTGGAATCGGCGAAACCTGTCCATGCGGTCAGCCCGCGGCCAGCTCGTTGGGCGTGATGCCGACCTGGTCGAGCCAGGCGTTGCCGCTGTCGGCCGCCTTGCGATAGATGCCGTAACCGGCGTTCGGCTTCTTCGCCGCCTTGTCGACCCGCTCCGCCGCCGCGATGAACCGCGCGAGAGCCTGGTCGGCCGGGCAGGCCTTGCTCTGCTCCTTCAGCGAGTCGAGCCGGGCGACGAACGCGTGCGTGTACTTGCCGTGGTCACCGCGACCGATCGACCCGACGACCCGCTCCCAGTCGCGTTGCATGTAAGCGATATCGGTCTCGGTCAGGCCGCACCGGGTCAGCTTGGCCGGCTGCTTCGCGGTGTCGCCGGCCTCGCCGGAGGTGTCCGTGGCAGGGTTTGCCTCACCCTTGGCGGTGCCCCCCGTCTCGCCACCGGCCGCCGTCGAGGTGCTCGCCGACGGTGACGGGCTCGCGGCGTCTGGCGACCCGTCCGCGGAGTTCTGCCCGGAGCCGCACCCGGCCAGGACCAGGACGGCTGCAACGAGGACAAGTGCTCGCTTCATCGATGATTCCCCCACGCCCGTTCGGGCTCAGTGATCGTCGTCGCCCAACGCGTCTGACTCCCAAGCGACTAACAGAGTGTAACCGCCGAGGGGGTCCGTATTCGGCGGAATTGGGAAACTTGGTGACCCAATCGTCCGTACCCTGGGAGGACGGCGGCAGGTGGTCGCGGGCAGGCAGAGAGGGGCGGGGTGTCGACCTCGATCGAGCGTGACCCTTCGGTCGCGCAGCGTTACCTCCGTCGCAGCTCCGGGGCCTGGCCGAGTCACTGGCCGTTGACCGTCGTCCTGGCCGGCTTCCCGCTCTGGTGGATTCTCGGCCTGGCCTCGTTCCTGCCGGTGCTGATCGCAGTGCCGATGGCCTGGCAACTGATCCGTAGCAGGCGGATCGCCATGCCGGGCGGGTTCGGCTGGTGGTTGCTGTTCCTGGTCTGGATGGCCGCCGGGTTGTTCCTGCTGTTCGCCGACGCCCCGGGTGCCGTGCCAGGTGGTGGCGGCGGTGGGCGGGTGCTGGTGTTCGGCCTGCGGGCCAGCTGGTACCTGGCCTGCACCGTGGTCCTGCTCTGGGTGGCCAACAGCGACCGCACGCAGCTCAGCGTCCGCCGCTACTGCCAGCTGTTCGGCTACATGTTCGTGCTCACCACACTCGGCGGCCTGATCGGCATGACCTGGCCGGAGATCAGCCTGACGTCCCCGCTGGAGATGGTGCTGCCCGGGGCATTGGCCAACAACGGCTTCGTCTCGTCGCTGGTGCATCTTGACGTCGCGGACATCCAGACCGTGCTGGGCGATCCGGAGCCACGGCCGACCATGCCCTTCGCCTATGCGAACACCTGGGGCAGTGCTATTTCGCTGTTCCTGCCGTTCTTCCTGGTGGCGTGGTTCCGGTTCGGACGGACCTGGCAGCGGGTGCTGGCGCCGTTCGTGCTGGCGGCCGCCGCGTTGCCGATCGTCTACTCACTCAACCGCGGCCTGTGGTTCTCCCTGGCCGTCGGCGCGGTCCTGCTGGTCGTCCTGCAGCTGCGCACCGGCCGACCGACGGTCATCGTCGCCACCGCCGTGGTCGGCGTCATCGCCGTGGTCGCGATCTTGGCCAGTCCGCTCAGCTCGATGGTGCAGGAGCGATTCGAGCATCAACACAGCAACGAGCGACGCTCCCAGCTCTTGGTGGCCACGGTCGAGAGCACCGCGCTCGGCTCGCCGCTGGTCGGCTTCGGCAGCACCCGCGACGTGCAGGGCAGCTTCGCCTCGATCGCCGGGGGATCCACGCCGGATTGCCCGGCCTGCGGCGTACCTCCGCTGGGCACCCAGGGCCAGCTGTGGATGGTGATCTTCTCCCAGGGCTTCGTCGGGTTGGTGTTGTTCCTGGCGTTCTTCCTCACCGCATTCGGGCGGGTCTGGCGATGTCGGTCGCTCACCGACACGCTGTGCTTCTTCGTCCTGGTGTTCTTCGGCATGCAACTGTTCGTCTACGACACCCTCGACATGCCGATGTACACGGTGATGGCGACGATCGGCCTGGCCTGGCGGGAACGGCAGCACCGGCTCGGCGACACCACGGCAGGCCTGGGCAACCACACTCTGGAGCAGGTGCTGCGGCGGGTGCGCCGTGGGGCGCCGGCCATCCTGGCCGCAACCCTGGTCGGCGGCGTACTCGGACTGCTGACCACGGTCAGCTTGCCGACCAGCTACGACGCGAAAGCCGACGTCCTGCTCGCCCCGACGCCGCGCTACCTGGCGACCACCGGGCAGAGCAACACCGACAACATCACCATCGACACCGAGGCGGCACTGGTGTTCTCCCAGGAGACCCTGGAACGGCTACCCGCGGCCAGCCACCCGCAGGGCTACGACGAGCTACGCGACCGCATCCAGGTCACGGCCCCGCCGAACACCTCGATCCTCACGATCTCCGTGCGTGGCGCCAGCCCCGAGCAGGCTCGGACCACGGTGCAGTCGCTGGTCGCCGCGTACCTGGACTCGCGCAGCGACTACCTGGAGCAGCGTCGCCAGCAGGTGTTGGGCTCGCTGCAGCGGGATCTGGAGCAGCTGGACGCCACCGTCGCGGCGCGGCGGGCCGCCAACGACCCGGCGGTCCGCTCCAGTGCACGCACGACGGCGATGGTGGCACGGCAGCAGGAGCTGCAGGCGGCGGTGGGACGGGTGACACTGGTGGGCACCGAGGCCGGAGAGCTGGTACGTGTCTATCCGGCGCAGCAGGTGCGAACCCAGGCCGAGGTGCCGATCGTGTCCGGTGCCATGGTGGGCTTCCTGGTGCTTGCGGTGGTGAGTGTCATCGCGCCGAATGCGGCCCGGCTGAGTCGCCGGTCCGAGCGCCGGGGCGCTGCCGGCGTGCTGCGCCCAGGATGACGTCCAGCTTGAGCGGTCGCCGTACCGCCCACAGGATCGCGGCGTAGACCATCGCGCCGATGCCCAGCGCCACGACGAAGGTGAGCACTTCCATCGCGCCGAGGGCATCGAGCACCAGCAGCGGAACGGCGAACGCCACCAGGCTGGCCGCGCCGGACAGCGCCACCTGGATGCCGACCGGCGTGATGGCGAGCTGATGGCGCACCTGGAAGAACGCCAGCATGGATCTGGTGCTCACAGCCAGGGCCCACGCCAGGGCCGCACCCGGGATCCCCCACACCGGCACCAGCACGAAGCACAGCACGATGTCGACGGTCAGGGCCACCAGCGCGTTCACCAGGCTGGTGCTGCTGCGCCCGGACATCAGCAGCAGCGTGTCGACCGGGCCGGAGAACACCGCGACCATCATCGCCGCCGCCATCAGCCCGACGACCACGATGACGCCTGCCCCGCCGTACCCGTCCCCGAACAGCGCGAGATAGATCGTCGGCGCGCAGCCCACGATGATGTAGATCGGCCAGGACAGCGCCATGCTCCACGCGGTCGAGGTCTTGTAGACCTCGCGCAGCGCCGCCAGCTCGCCGGTGGCCAGCAGCGCGGTGAACCGCGGTTGCAGGACCTGGCTGATCGCCTGGGTGCCGAACTGGCCGAGCGCGACGAACCGCGTCGCCGCGGTGTAGATCGCGGCATCCTTCGGGGACAGCAGGGCCGCGATGATCACGATGTCGGCGCGCTGGATGCCGATCTGGGCGAGCCGCGTGATGGCCCGCGGCCAGGTGAACCCCCAGAACTGTCGTCGCACGGACGAGTAGCTCCGCGACGGTGCTCCCGGTCGTAGGCTGCCGCGCGCCCGGGCGAACCGCCGGAACAGCAGGAACGACACCACCGCGGCCAGCGCGTACGGGATCACCCAGCTGACCGTCAGGGCCAGCAGGCTGCCGGACACTACGTATGCCAATGCGGCGAGGAAGGGCTGCGTCCCGGCCCGGAACATCTTGTCCACGAAGGCCGTCGTCCGCATCCGGCCGAACGCGCGGGTGCCGGACAGGAAGAAGTCGTTGAGTGCGGCGGCCGGCAGCACGATCGCCAATGCCCGCAGCACCGCGGTCCCGTCGCCGGTCAGCCCGAGCAGCCGAGCCACCGGCTCGGCCCAGATCAACAGCACGACGGCGATCAGCACGCTCGCCGCCACCACCGGCCGCAGCGCCGCCCGGATCACCAGCGGCACGTCCTCCCGCTGCCCCTGCTTCTCGTAGCGGAGCATGAACCGGCCGAGGCCCGCATCGGTGCCGAGCGTGGCGAGTGCCAGCAGGATCAAGAACACCGACGTGGCCGAGAAGAAGACGCCCGCGATCTGCGGCGGGAACAGCCGCGTCACCACCAGCACGAGCACGAACCCGGCCGCGGCGGACACCACCGCGCCCAGCAGCCCGATCGCCCCGCCCCTGGCGACCCGGGTCAGATGCCTGTCGGTGGTGGCGGCGGACGGATGCTCGTTCCCACCGGCCGGTTCAGGACCTGGCATGTCGCCCGGAACGGGCCAGCCGCCGCATCCGCCGCGGCCCCTCCACGAAGACGACGCCGCCGAACTCGGCGGGCTCCAGGTGCCGAGGCGACACCTGGGTCAGATCGCGCATGGTGGTGACGCCCTCACCGGCCTCCACGGCCACCACGTCGACCATCGTGGCCAGCGCTCGCGCCCGCGAGCCCCGGATCGAACCGGTCACGGTGATGACCACGTCCGCACGCTTTTGCAGCTCGTCCAGCAGCTCCGACATGGCCGGCGACAGGAACAGATCGTCGGCGTCGCTGTCGATGACGCCAGCCGGCAGCACGCGCAGGTGCCCGTCGACCGGCACCAGCACATCGTCCAGGGTGGACCGGCCGGTGAGCACCTCGCTCAGACCCGGCTTGTCGTCGAGGTCGGTGCCGGGCAGCCCGCCGGACGCGTCCACCAGGATCGTCTCCAGCTTGGACCGGGCGGTCGCCTCTGCCATCCCCCAGCCGGTCAGCGGCGACTCCGGGCCGTCGCCGGCGCCGGCCAGCAGCACGCTCAATGGCCGCTTCCGAAACCGGGTCAGCAACGCCACGCGCAGGTCGCGGTAGCTGCTGCCGACCGGCTCGCCTTCCGACCGGTCCGCGGTGGTGCTGGCGACGACGTCACCCAGCAGCACCTCGCCGAGCAGCGGTAGGCCGGCAGCGTCGATGTCGTCGACGTCGTAGACGCTGCTGTTCCGCCGGGACCGCAGCACCGCGAGCACCAGAGCGGCCAGGATGCCGAGGATCAGCCCGCCGATCGTGAACAGCACGCGGCTGTCCAGCAGCCCTTGCGACGGCACCGCCGCCGGGGTGACCACCTGCCCAGGGTCGGCCGAGCCGCTGCCCAGCTCGGTCAGCGTGGTGCGCAGCTGCCCGATCTGGGTGGACACCGAGTTGATCTGCTCGCGCAGCAACGCCCGCTCCGGGGAGGGGTTGGGTGCCGTCTGCATCTGGGTGAGCAACTGTTCGAGCTCGTCGGATCGCCGGTCGATCTGCGCCTCGACCCGGTCGGTCCGGTCGCTCACCAGGCTCTCGGCCCGGTTCCGGCGGTAGTCGAGGAACGCCTCGGCGAACGCCTGGGCGCGCGACACCGCTGTCTCCTTGCTGCCCGCGGAGTACTCGATGTCGATGATCTGCGTGTTGGGCGGCACCGACACCGACAGGCCGGAGAGCATCTCGTCGGGCGTGGCGCGCACCCCGGCCTGCCGGGCCGCCAGCCTCGCCACCGCATCGGAGGAGACCAACTCGGCCTCGGTGAGCAGGTTGGTCAGGTCCTCACCCGAGCCGCTGGGCGAGAACGGGTTGCCATCCAACGGGGTGATCAGCACGGTGGCCTTGGCCACCGCACTCTCTGCGCGCAGCGATCCCAACGCGAACCCGAGCGCCGCACCGACCACCGCCAGCACGACGGTCAGCGTCAGGCCACGCCGGAACATGGTGTGCAGGAATGCGCCCTGGGGCGGCGTGCCCACCTCGGTTGCCACAGGCCTTCGTTCCCCCGCGTTCGGTTCCGGGCACCGGCAGCCGCCTGCCGGATCGACTACCCATAGTAAGCGGCGCCGGGGTCACGTCACGCGAAAAGCTCAGATCCGGACCAACGGGGCGATCCTTGACCCGGCTGGTTCGCCCGGTTCGGACGACATGGACCCGCGGCCGACATACGGTGAGGCACGAGCAACCATCGGCGGCGACGATCGGCCGTACGGGGGACGTCCCTGCGGCCGGGTTAGGAACACCACATGCCCCGGACCGCACCATCCGTGCGGCGCACCCTGGCTGCCGCCACGGTCGCCGTGCTGACGCTCCCGCTCGCCGGCGCGACCACCGTCGCCGCCGTGCCGGCCGACGGCCACGCGACTGCCGTCCCCCGCGCCGACCGGGCGGCTTCTGCCGCCGACATCCCCGCGATCGCCCGGATCCCCGCCGAGGACGAGACGACGCCGGTGGCGCACTCCGGTGATGCCGCGGACGACCCGGCGATCTGGGTGAGCCCGGTCGATCCCAGTCAGTCCCTGGTCATCGGGAACGACAAGTTGGGTGCCCTGGAGACCTACGACCTGGCGGGCAACCGGGTGCAACGGCTGACCACGCCGAGTGGCTTTTGGGGCAACGTCGACGTCCGCCAAGACGTCGCGGTCGGTGGCCGGACTCTGGACGTGATCGCCGACGCCCAGGGCGGGGGCTTGCGGCTGTTCACCATCGACCCGCAGACCCGGCGGCTCAGCTCCGTCACCGACGGTGAGGGCCGGATCCCGGTCTGGGGTGAGGGCCTGTGCCTGTACCAGAGCCCGACCTCGCTGTACGCGTTCGTGATCACCCGTGCCGGGGTGGTCCGCCAGGTCCAGGTGCGTGACACCGACGCGGACGGCCTGCTCGAGGGGCGCGTGGTGCGCAGCTTCGACGTCGGCTCGGAGGCCGAGGGCTGCGTCGCCGACGACGCCACCGGCGCGTTGTACGTCAGCCAGGAGGACGTGGCGTTGTGGCGCTACAGCGCGGACCCCGATGCGGGTGCCGGACGGACGGCGGTTGACCGCGTGGTGGGCTCGGGTGGCCGGCTGGCCCCGGACATCGAGGGGGTCACGCTGGTCGACCTGGCGGACGGCGGCGGCTACCTGATCGCCTCCGCCCAGGGCACTGACGACGCCTCCTCGTACTTCGCGGTCTACGAGCGGTCCGACAACTCGTTCGTGGACGCGTTCCGGGTGGTCGACGGTGCCCGGGCCGACGATTGCGATCACACCGACGGCATCACCGCGCTGGCGGCCGACCTCGGCCCGGACTACCCGCAGGGCCTGTTCGTCTGCCAGGACGGCAGCAACGACGCCCCGGGCAGCAGTGGCAACCAGGACTTCACGTACGTGTCGCTGGACGCGGTCGTCGACCTGGGGCAGCAGCCGCCCCCCGGCGGCGAGGTGGCGTTCGTCGGGTCCGACGCCACCAACGGCAACCACACCTCGTTCACCGTCGAGGTGCCAGCCGGCGTCCGAGCGGGTGACACGCTGCTGCTGATGTTCTCCCGGAACCGGACGGAGGGGACGGTCGGCACTCCCGGCGGGTGGACGGCTTTGGGCCAACGGCAGGACCAGTCGATGCAGTCGCTGGTGTGGCAGCGGACCGCGCAGCCGGGTGACGCGGGCGATCGGGTGCGGGTCAGCACCGACGGCTGGACCAAGGGGGCACTCACCGTGGTGGCCTACCGCGGCGCCTCCGCCGCCGACCCGGTGCTGCGGCGCGCCTCCGCGGCGGAGGCCGGCAGCGGCACCGCCCACCGCACGCCCACCGTGCAGGCGCCCGAGCCGTCGGTCCGGGTGTCGTACTGGGCGGCGAAGTCGGCCACCGGCTGGCAACCTCCCGCCGGCGAGTCACAGCGCAGCGCCACCTCGGGCTCGGGTGGTGGGCCGATCGCGGACCTGGTCACCGACAGCGGCGACGCGGTCCCGGCCGGCTCCCAGGGCGGGCTGGTCGCGACCACCGATCAGGCGGTCAACAAGGCCACCATGTGGACCGTCCTGCTGCGGCCCGGCGGGTAGCGGCCGAGGCCTCCACCGGGCCACCGCGCGCCCGGCTCCGCTGGCTCGGTCCCGTACGCTGGACGCGGCACCACAACCCCCGATCCGGCCGGATCTGGGGCCTTGTGGTGTGCCCGAACGCTGCCGAGAACCGGACTGAGGGAACCCATGGGCCTGCGCGGACTGTCCGCACTCGTTGGCACCGAACCGGTGTTGGCCACCGCGGTTGAGCAGGCCCGCAATCACGATCTCCCGGCCCTGGATCTCACCGCACCGGTCGCGCTGCGCGCCTTCGTGGCGGCTGCGGTTGCCACTGACGCCGGCGACGGGGGAGCGGGTCGACCGGTGCTGGCGGTGACCGCCACCGAGCGGGAGGCCGAGGACCTGGTCGACGCGCTGCGCTGCCTGCTCGATCCCGATGACGTGGTGCTCTACCCGGCCTGGGAGACGCTGCCACACGAGCGGTTGTCGCCACGCTCGGACACCGTGGGACGCCGGCTGGCGGTGCTGCGCCGCCTGGTGCATCCCGGTGAGCCGGGGATGCCGAAGAGCCGGCTGCGGGTCGTGGTGTCCCCGGTGCGCTCGGTGCTGCAGCCGCAGGTGAAGGGGCTGGCCGACCTGGTCCCGGTGGCGCTGCGCGCCGGTGAGGAGGTCGAGCTGGACGAACTGGTTCGGCGGCTCGCGGCCGCGGCGTACCACCGCGTCGACCTGGTCGAGCGGCGCGGCGAGTTCGCGGTGCGCGGCGGGATCGTCGACGTGTTCCCGCCGACCGAGGAGCACCCGGTGAGGATCGAACTGTTCGGCGACGAGGTGGACGAGATCCGCTACTTCGCGGTCGCCGACCAGCGCTCGCTGGAGGCCGCCGACGGGCTGTGGGCGCCACCGTGCCGCGAGCTGCTGCTGACCGACGAGGTGCGCCGACGGGCACGGGCGCTGGCGGACGAGCATCCGCAGCTGCGCGAGATGTTCGAGCGGCTGGCGGAGGGGCACGCGGTCGAGGGCATGGAGTCGCTGTCGTCGGTGCTGGTCGACGAGATGGAGCTGCTGGCTGAACTGCTGCCGGCCGAGTCGGTGGTGCTGGTCTGCGACCCGGAACGGGTCCGGGCCCGGGCGCACGACCTGGTCGCCACCAGCCAGGAGTTCCTGCAGGCATCCTGGGCGGCCGCCGCCGGCGGTGGCTCGTCGCCGATCGACCTGGGCGGCTCCGGGTACCGGTCCCTCGGCGAGGTCCGCGAGCAGGCGTTGTCGCTCGGGCATGCCTGGTGGGCGGTGTCGCCGTTCGGGCTGGACGCCGGCTCCCCGGACCTGACGTCCCCCGGCGCCGCGGCGAACGGGGCGGACCCGGTGCGTGACATCACCGGCGAGGTGGTCCGCGCCGATGTGGAGGTCGCCGGGTCGGTCGAGACCCGGGCACTGGACGTGCGCGCCGCCGAGCCCTACCGGGGCGACACCGAGCGCGCGGTCGCCGACCTGCGCGCCCACGTGCACGACCGCCAGCGGATCGTGGTCGTGACCGAGGGTCCCGGTCCGGGCGAGCGGTTCGTCGAGCTGCTCGGCGAGCACGACGTCCCGGCCCGCTTCGACGAGGATCTGCCCCAGCCCCCGCCGCCCGGACTGGTGCAGGTGGTGCAGGGCAGCCTGGACCACGGGTTCCTCGCGCCGAGCCTGGACCTGGTGGTGCTGACCGGCGAGGACCTGGCCGGTCAGCGCTCGTCCACCAAGGACATGCGCCGGATGCCCGCGCGCCGCCGACGCCAGATCGATCCGCTGGAGCTGAAGCCCGGGGACCACGTCGTGCACGACCAGCACGGGGTCGGCCGGTACGTCGAGATGGCCCGCCGCACGGTCGCCGGTGCCACCCGCGAGTACCTCGTGCTGGAGTACGTCGCGAGCCGGCGCGGGCAGCCGCCGGACCGGCTGTTCGTGCCGACCGACCAGCTCGACCAGGTGACCCGCTACGTCGGCGGCGAGCAGCCCAGCCTGGACCGGCTCGGCGGCAGCGACTGGGCCAAGCGCAAGGGACGTGCCCGCAAGGCGGTCAAGCAGATCGCCGCCGAGCTGATCAAGCTGTACGCCGCCCGGCAGGCCACCAAGGGGTTCGCGTTCAGCCCCGACACCCCCTGGCAGCGGGAGCTGGAGGACGCCTTCCCGTTCATCGAGACGCCGGACCAGCTCACCACGGTGGACGAGGTCAAGCACGACATGGAGCTGGAGATGCCGATGGACCGGCTGGTCTGCGGCGACGTCGGCTACGGCAAGACCGAGATCGCGGTCCGCGCCGCGTTCAAGGCCGTCCAGGACGGCAAGCAGGTCGCGGTGCTCGTCCCCACCACGCTGCTGGTCAGCCAGCACTACTCCACGTTCGCGGAGCGCTTCGCCGGCTTCCCGGTGACGGTCAAGGCGCTGTCCCGCTTCCAGACCGACGCGGAGGCGTCGGCGGTGATGGCGGGGCTGCGTGAGGGCAGCGTAGACGTGGTCGTCGGCACCCACCGGCTGCTGCACCCGGACGTCACGTTCAAGGATCTCGGGCTGGTCGTCGTGGACGAGGAGCAGCGGTTCGGGGTCGAGCACAAGGAGCAGATGAAGCGGCTGCGCACCGCCGTCGACGTGCTGAGCATGTCCGCCACCCCGATCCCTCGCACGCTCGAGATGAGCATGGCGGGGATCCGCGAGATGTCGACGATCACCACCCCTCCCGAGGAGCGCCACCCCGTGCTCACCTTCGTCGGCGCGTACGACCCCGGGCAGGTGACCGCGGCCGTCCGGCGCGAACTGCTGCGCGACGGCCAGGTGTTCTTCATCCACAACCGGGTGAACACGATCGAGAAGGCGGCCGCCGCGCTGCGCCGGCTGGTCCCGGAGGCCCGGATCCAGGTGGCCCACGGGCAGATGGGCGAGCACCAGCTCGAGCAGGTGATGGTCGACTTCTGGGAGAAGAAGTTCGACGTACTGGTGTGCACCACGATCGTCGAGGCCGGGCTGGACGTGTCGAACGCGAACACGCTGATCATCGAGCGGGCCGACCTGCTCGGCCTGTCCCAGCTGCACCAGCTGCGCGGCCGGGTCGGCCGGGGGCGGGAGCGCGCGTACTCGTACTTCCTGTTCCCACCCGACAAGCCGCTCACCGAGACCGCCCACGACCGGCTGGCCACGATCGCCCAACAGTCCGACCTCGGCGCCGGCATGGCGGTGGCGATGAAGGACCTGGAGATCCGCGGCGCGGGCAACCTGCTGGGCGGCGAGCAGTCCGGGCACATCGCCGACGTCGGGTTCGACCTGTACGTCCGGCTGGTCGGCGAGGCGGTCGCGGACTTCCGCGGTGACCGGCCGGACGAGCAGCCCGAGGCGCGGATCGAGCTGCCGGTCGACGCCCACCTGCCGTACGACTACGTGCCGAGCGAGCGGCTCCGGCTGGAGATGTACAAGCGGCTGGCCGAGGTGCGCAGCCAGGCCGATGTCGACGAGGTGCGCGACGAGCTGGTGGACCGCTACGGGGAGCCACCGGAGGCGGTCGCCGCGCTGCTCGACGTCGCCCGGCTGCGTGCGCACGCCACCCAGGCGGGCCTGACGGACGTGACCGTGCAGGGCAACTACGTCCGGCTGGCCCCGGTGGAGCTGCCGGACTCGGCCACGGTGCGGCTGCAGCGGCTGTACCCCAAGAGCCTGGTCAAGCCGGCCAGCCAATCCATGCTGGTGCCGCGCCCGTCGACCGCCCGGGTCGGGGGCCGCCCGCTGCGCGACGTCGCGCTGCTCGCCTGGGTGCACGAGCTGATCGGCTCGGTCATCGATCCGGTGGCCGCACCCGCACCAGCGGCCTCCTGAGCCACTCGGCTAGCCTCGCTGGGCATGGACACCGTGATGGCCGTGCTGCACGTGGCCGGCGCCGTCTTCCTGGTCGGCCCGATGGCGCTGCTGCCGATGACCGGGCTGCGTGCCGTCCGTAACGGAGACGCCAACGGCGTGCTGGCGTTGGCCCGCTCCACCAGCATCTACAGCCTGCTGTCGCTGCTGGTCGTCATTTTCGGGTTCGGCGCGATGGGCACTTCCTCGTACGACATCTCGTTCGGGGAGGTGTGGATCTGGCTCTCGCTGCTGCTCTGGCTGGTGGCGCTCGGGATCAACTTCGGCGTCGTGGTGCCCCGGCTGCGACAGGCCGCGGCCGGGCTGCGGCAGGCGGCTCAGGTCTCCGCACCCGCCGAGGGCGCGGCGGTGTCCGAGCGGGCCGCGGCCGACTATCCGCGGCTGGCGATGTCGTCGGGGGTCGTGTCGCTGCTGCTGCTTGCCGTGGTCGTACTGATGGTGGTCAAGCCGTAGTGCGGTCGGCGGCTGGGTGCGGTGCCGTACCATCGGCCGTGCCCTGGCCACCCGCGCGGGGCCAGGCCGGGCCCCGGCTCCGGTCGGTCGCAACAGGCGAACTCGCAACGAAAGGTGTCTCCCGTGCGTCGTAACCGCCGTGTCCGCGCCGCCGCCGTCGGCGCGGTCGCCGTCGCGACTCTGCTCTCCGGTTGCAGCGGTGGCAGCGCAGGCGTGCACCCCGGCGCCGCCGCGATCGTCGGCGATCAGACGATCAGCCAGGGCGAGCTGGACAACGTCAGCCACGATCTGTGTGTGTTGAACGGCGCCGGCCAGGTGGCGCAGGGCGCGCCGAACGCCGACGTGGCCGCCCGCCCGGTCCGGACGAGCGCCCTGGACCTGCTGGTGAAGCTGGCCGCCACCGAGCAGCTCGCCGCCGAGCAGGGCGTGACCGTGTCGCGCCAGGAGATCCGCGACTGGGTCGCCGCCTTCCCGCCCAGCGACCAGCTCACCAAGCTGAAGACCGAGCACCCCCAGGCTTTCGCCAACACCGTCGACCAGAGCGCGCGGCTGACGATCCTGATCGGCAAGCTGGGCGAGATCAAGTACCGGGAGCAGCACCCGGACAGCAACGAGGACGTGCCGCCGAACGAGGCGGGCAAGCTGGGCCAGGACTGGGTCATGCAGTATCTGGACACGATCGGGGCCAAGGTCGACCCGCGCTACGGTGACGTGATCCGGGCCACCGACAAGCCCGGCACGGGCTCGATGTCGGTCGCCGTGTCGGACGAGGCGAAGACGGGCCTGGACTTCCAGCAGGGCGGGCGGCTCAGCGAGGCCGAACTGTGCTCCTGACCGCACCAGCAGGCATTCGCACGTGCCCGGCCTCACGCTGCTGCTGACCAGCCCGCGGGTGCCCGCTGGGCTGCTGTGCGCCGACGCGTGGTCGGCACTGCGCCGGGCGGACCGGGTGTGTTGCGCCGATCCCGCGCTGCCGCTCGCGGCGGCGGTCTCGGCTGCCGGCGTGCGCGTCGACCCGTACCCGGGGTCCCCCAGGGAGCTGCTCGCCGAGCTGGGCGAGCACGAGCTCGCGGTGTGGCTGGCCGACCCGGACCAGGATCCGCGCACCATCACCCGGCCGCTGGCCGATCTGCTGGTCGGCGGGAGTACGGGCGGGCCGGGCGATCAGTCCCTCGCTGCGGCCGACGTGGAGGTGATCGTCGGCTCGTACGACCGCCCCGGGGCGCGGGTGCTGGATCTGGTCGACGTGATGGACCGGCTGCGCGCCGAGTGCCCGTGGGACCGCGAGCAGACCCACGACAGCCTGGTCCGCTACCTGGTCGAGGAGACCTACGAAACCATCGACGCGATCGAGACCGGCGACCCCGACCACCTGCGCGAGGAGCTGGGTGACCTGCTGCTGCAGGTGCTGTTCCACGCCCGCGTGGCCAGTGAGGACGCGGAGCGGCCGTTCGACCTCGACGACGTGGCCGCGGGAATCGTGGAGAAGCTCGTGCGCCGGCACCCGCACGTGTTCGCCGACACGGCGGTCTCGGGCGTGTCCGACGTGGCGGCGAACTGGGAGCAGATCAAGCAGGCGGAGAAGCGCCGGACCTCGGTGTTCGACGGCCTGCCGCCCGGGCTGCCCGCGTTGCTGCTGGCGGACAAGGTGCTCGACCGGCTGGAGCGGGCAGGCGCGCAGGTCCCGGAGCCGCCGGAGGACCTGGGACGGGTCGAGATGGGGCCGACCCAGCTGGGGGAGCGGCTGCTGGCACTGGTCGCCGCCGCGCGGGCGGCCGGGCTCGACCCAGAGGCGGCGCTGCGACGGACGGTCCGCGGGCTGGCCGAGCCCGGCT
>CAZNCE010000016.1:0-25176 GCA_964571285.1 uncultured Nocardioidaceae bacterium
CACCTGCCGATCGACCTCGACGAGATCGCCGACCGGCTCGGCTATCCCTTGTACATGAAGCCGTTCGACGGTGGCGGCTGGCGCGGGGTGTCACGGATCAACAACGTCGACGACCTGCATCGGGCGTACGACGAGTCCGGCGAGATGCTGATGCACCTGCAGGCGACCGTGGACTGGGACGTGTTCGCCCGGGCGCTGTCGATCGGGCCGGAGACGATGGTGATGAAGTTCCGGCCCGACGAGCCGATGCACAACCGCTACGCGGTCGCGTACGACTTCCTGTCCCCCAGCGCCGGCGAGCAGGCGATCACCGTGAGCCGGCTGGTCAATGCGTTCTTCGGCTGGGAGTTCAACTCGGCGGAGATGCTGGTCAAGGGCGACGAGGTCCACCCCATCGACTACGCGAACGCCTGCCCCGACATCGCGGTCACCTCGCTGCACTACTACTTCCCGTGGGCGATCAGCGCACTCGTCCGGTGGTCGGTGTTCTGCCTGGTGAGTGGGCGGCGTGCGCACGTGGACCTGGAGACGCAGCGCTACTTCGCGATCGCCGACGACGAGTCCCTGGACTACGACGCGAAGATGGAGGCCTACCGCCGGCTGACCGACGAGCACTTCCAGACCGAGCGCTACCGGGACTTCTGCACCGCCCGGATGGGCGACCTGGAGCCGCGGGTCCTCGAGTGGGTGACCGGACCGGAATTCGACGCACTGCTCGTCGACACGGTGCGCACGACGTATCCGGCGCACGAGCAGGAGCGCTTCCTGGCGCACTTCCGCGGGCTGGTCGACCTGTGGGTCCAGGACGAGACCACCCGGTTGGGGCTACCTGCCTGACGGACGCTCGGAGCTGGTCGCCCGGCCACGCAGCACGTCGATGACCGTGGAGTCGTCGAGCCGGCCCATCCCGGCCCGCCGGCCGGCGAGGTACAGCTGCTCGGCCGCACTGGCCAGCGGCGCGGGGAACGCGTTGTCCCGGGCCGCGCCGACCACCAGTCCCATGTCCTTGACGAAGATGTCCAGCGCACTGCGCACCTCGCCGGTGGGGTTGTCGACCATCCGGGCGCCGCGGTCCGCGAGCATGAACGATGCCGCCGCGCCGTGCCGCAGCACCTCCCAGGTGGCGCCCGCGTCCAGGCCCATCGACTCCGCGAACGCCAGCGCCTCGCCGGCGACGGCGATGTGCACGCCGCACAGCAGCTGGTTGACGAGCTTGACCTTCTGCCCGTCCCCGGGGTTGGACCCGACCACCGGCGCGTTGGACGCCATCGCGTCCAGCAGCGGCCGGGCCGCTGCGACCGCGTCCTCCGTCCCGGCGACCATCATCAGCAGCTCACCTGTGGCGGCACGGGCCGCTCCGCCGGAGACCGGGGCGTCGACCACCCCGACACCGGCCTGCGCCAGCCGCTCCGACCAGCTCTGCACGGCGGCCGGGCCGACCGTCGGCATCACCAGCACGACCGACCCCTCGCCCAGTTGGGCGGCGGCGTCCCCCTCGCCGAACAGCACCTCTTCGACCTGCGGGGCGGTGGCCACCATCAGGCCGAGGACGTCGACGCCTGCGGCGGCCTCCGCGACCGTCGGTACCAACCGCACGCCGGACTCCTCGAGCGCCTTGGTGCGCTCGGGGGTCAGCGTGATGTCGTAGGCCGCTACGTCGTGGCCGGCCGCGGCCACCACCTGCGCCATCGGCGCGCCCATCGCACCCAGCCCGATCCAGCCCACCGTTGCCATGCGTCCTCCTGCCCGTAGGTTCTCCGGTTGGTCCCTCGGTCATCCGGCCGGGGCCGGTGCTCACCCGTGTCCGGTCAGCGGCTGCCGGCCGGATCGCGACCGCTGAAGTTGTCGATCACCTCGGCCAGCGTGTCCTCGTTCCCGACGTTGCCGGCGAACACGACGTACGGAACGTCGACCGCCAGTGCGTCCGCCTGGACTGGCCGCAGCACGGACACGAACCCGTCGAACAACTGGCCGAGCACGGTGGCCCGTCGTACTCCCAGACCCCGCACCAGCACGTCGTGCGAGGTGATGCCGCCCTTGGCCACCACCCAGGCCGGGCGCGCGGTCATCGCCTCGCGCACCACCTCGATCACCGCCGTGGAGACGGTCCGGGCGATCGCCAGGCTCTCGTCCGGGTCCTCGGAGCGCACCAGCGTCCGGCTGGTGTAGAGCAGCACGTGGGCCTGCGCCAGCAGGGACTTCACCCGGGCGCTCACCTCGGCCAGGTGTGCGCCACGGGTCGCCGGATCGACCAGCGTGGGTACGTCCAGTTCGACCTCGGCCACGCCGCCCCGCCGCTGCGCTGCCGCCACCTGACGACTGGTCAACCCGACATGGGAGCCGACGACGACCATGCCGTGGCCCGCTGCATGCCCGGCGGGCCAGATATCCGCGCCGGTCAGCGGAGGCAGCGGGTCGATGCCGGCCAGCGCGCGCACGAACGAGGGCCCGGTGCGGTAGCCGAACACCTTGCCGGCGGCCTGCGCCTGCTGCAGCCCGAGCACCACGACCTCGTAGTCGGCGTACTCGGTGCCGTTGACCACGACGAAGTTCCCGTCGCTCACCCGTCCCAGGATCTCGGCGACCCGGTCGGGCCCACCGACGCGAATGTCGTGCAGGCTGATGCTGACCACCCGGTCGGCGGACCCGCTCCCGCTCTTCTCGGCCAGGAAGTCGCGCAGATCCGAGGACGCGTAGCCGAAGGTCGCGTCCCGGCTGAACTCGGTCTCGCCCACCGGGACGATGTCTTCACCGACCCGGGCCCAGTGCACGTCGCCTGCGGTGAACCGGCCGGCGTCGAAGTACGCCGGCGCGAACAGGACTCCGTCATAGCCCCGGCCGGAGACCTCGCGGCGGGCTGCGTTGAGTGCCTGCACCTCGCTCCACACATGCCCGCGCAGCGTCGAGTCGCTGCGGCTCACCACCTCGACCGGGTAGTCACCCTCGGCCGCCAACCGGTACAGGCTGGTCCCGACGTCGTTGGTCAGCCGGACGGCGTCGGGCTCGTCCAGGCTGCGGCTGTTGGTGAGGATGAACGCGGTGGACCCCGCTTGCTGCAGCGCGGCGGCGTACTCACCGTCCTCGAACACGGTCACGATGGAGACGCCGTGCACCGTCTGCGATCCGGTGGGATCGTCGTCCAGCACGGCGATCCGGCCACCGGACGCGGCCAGCCCAGCACGGATGCGGTCCGGCGCCCCCGGGATCACCAGCGGCTCGGGGTACTCGTCCGGGTCGTAGGTCGCCACCCGCCATTTCTTATCAGAGGCCCCGCAACGCGCCGACGGGCCATCCAGCCCGCGGACCATCAGCTGAGCTCACGGGCGATCGCCCGCTCCGCCGCCATCACCCGTTCTCCCAACGTGGACAACGGAACCGGGCTCTCCACGAAGACCACGGCGACCGCACCCGCCAGCTGGCCCCGACGGTCGTGGACCGCGGCGGCGACCGACCGCATGCCCGGGAGTACCTCGCTGGCGCTGTAGGCCCAGCCGCGCTCGCGGGTCAGCTGCACCTCCGGCCGCTCGCCGTCCGACGCCGGCGCACCGGCGAGCAACGCCAGGCCGGGTGCCCCACGATCGACCGGGTGCCGGATTCCCGGTCGATAGCTGACATGCACCATCGAGTGCCGCGGCTCCACGCTCTGCACGGTCACCGCCTCGTCGGCATCGCGGACCACGAGGAAGGCCGTCATGCCGAGCCCGTTGGCCAGGTCCGACAGCTCCGGCAGAGCGGCGGTCTGCAACGAACTACGGACACGCCGCGCCAGGATGGACAGGCCGACACCGGCCGACCAGCGGCCGTCGGCGCCGCGGCTGAGCAGCCGGTGGTCCTCCAGGGTTCGCACGGCTCGGTAAGCCACCGACCGATGCAGGCCGACTCCCTGGGCCACCTCCGCGACGGTCAGCGGCGCGTCCGCCTCGGCGATCAGTTCGAGGATGCGCAGGCCGCGGTCGAGGGTCTGCGAATGGGGTCTTGAGACCTGCGTCACGTTGGTCCTAAGGTGTTCGAAATCAGAGGGGAGTGTTCTTATATAGAACACCGCGCGCCGCCCGTACGACAAGGTGGCGTCCCGCCCCGTGCCGGCCATCGATGCCAGGAGCCTGATATGCGCCCCCGACCCGTGCGATTCTGGGCGGCTCTTCTCGCCGTCGCCGCCCTCATGTTGAGCAGTTGTGCCGAGTCCGACGACGGCGACGCGGACAGCCAGCAGGCCGGCAGCGGACCGATAAGGATCGGCGCCGTCCTCGACATCACCGGCGCGGGCGCCAGCCTGGGCGTGCCCGAGCGCCAGACACTGGAAATGCTCGCGGACCAGTTGAACGAGGACGGCGGTATCGACGGCCGTGAGGTCCAACTGCTGATCGAGGACAACCAGTCCACCGAGGACGCCGCCGCCAAGGCCGCGACCAAGCTGATCACCGAGGACGATGTGGACGTCCTGCTCGGCGCCAGCCGCTCCGGGCCGAGTTTCGCCATGCGACCCATCGCCGAGAGCAACCAGGTGCCGATGATCTCGTTGGCGGCGAACATCGCCATCGTGGAGGACTCCACCTGGGTGTTCAAGACCGCCCAGAACGACGCAGTCGTGCTGGAGAACATGATCGACCTCGCCGACGAGAAGGGCTGGCAGACGCTGGCCCTGCTGCGCGACTCGTCCGGGTACGGCGAAGGAGTGCAGGAGGAGCTGACCAAGCTCGGCGAGCCCAAGGGCATCAAGGTGATCGCCACCGAGAAGTTCGCACCGGACGCCACCGACTTCACCGCGCAGATGGTCAAGGTGCGCGACGCGCAGGCCGACGCCAACATCATCTGGGGGATCCCGCCGGCCGCCGCGTTGGCCCAGAAGGCCTACCACCAGTTGGGCATCGAGGCACCGGTCCTGCAGAGCCACGGCATCGGCAACCAGGTGTTCCTGGACACCGCCGGCGCCTCGGCCGACGGGCTCCTCGCGCCGCTGGGCCGGCTCCTGGTCGCCGACCAGCTGCCCGACGACGACCCGCAGAAGGAGGTCCTCCAGCAGTTCATCGCGGACTACACCGACCGCTACGGTGAGCAGCCCTCGACGTTCGCCGGGCATGCGTACGACGCGTTCTCGATCACTGTGGAAGCGCTGAAGGCGGTCGGCACGGACCCGGAGGCGTTCCGGGACTACGTCGAAGGGCTACAGGGCTTCGTCGGCATCACCGGCGTGTTCAACTTCTCCCCCGAGGATCACTCCGGCCTGGACAAGACGGCCCTGGCCATCGTCACCGTCGAGGGTGGCAACTGGAAGCTGGTCGACGAGAACCGTGACTGACTTCGGTCAGCTCGCGTTCTCCGGACTGTCGGTGGGGGCGGTGTACGCCCTCATCGCGGTCGGCTTCGTCGCCATCTTCACCGTCAGCGAGGTGATCAACCTCGCGCAGGGCGAGTTCGCCGCGCTCGCCGGGCTGATCGCGATCAGCTGCGTCGGCAGCGGGCTGCCGCTCGCGGTGGCGGCGCTGGTCGCCATCGCGTCCGTGTGCGTGGTGGCGGTGCTGATGGAGCGGCTCACCATCGCGCCGGTACGCCGGATGACCACGCTGGTGTCGATCATCCTCACCCTCGGCGTCTCCACGGCGTTGAAGGCCATGATGCTGCTCGTCTGGGGACCGGAGGGCCGTGGCCTGGAGCCGTTCCCGGGCCACAGCTTCACCGTCGGCGGGATCTCCGTGCGCTCGCAGGAACTGTGGATCCTCGGCATCACCGCGGTGGTCGCGGTGGCGGTGCTGTGGTTCTACGAACACACCCTGTGGGGCAAGGCGCTGCGGGCCTGTGCCGAGCAGCCGACCGCGGCGCGGCTGGTCGGCATCTCCCTCGCCCGGGCGTCCATGCTGTCGTTCCTGATCGCCGGGCTCACCGGCGCCATCGCGGGGATAGCGGCCAGTCCCGTCTACTTCACCTCCTGGGAGTCCGGCCTCGCGATCGGGCTGAAGGGCTTCGTCGCGGCCACGTTGGGCGGGCTGGTCTCCATCCGCGGCGCGCTGCTGGGCGGCCTGGCGCTGGGGGTGCTGGAGAGCATGGTCGCCGGCTACGTCGACACCGGGCTGCGCGACGCCGTGGCGTTCGTGGTGCTCATCGTGGTCCTGGTGGTCCGGCCATCCGGGCTGTTCACCGGCCGGGCCGAGGCCCGGGTATGAGCGTCGACGGCCGCACCGAGGGCACTCCGGTCACCTCGGCCGGGCCACGGCTGCTGCCCGGGCGCCGGTCGGACCTGATCGGCTTCACGGTGCTCGTGGTCGCCCTCGTCGCGTACCCGATGCTCGCCCCGGTCTCGTGGGTCAACATCGGCGTCTACGCGCTGATCTACGCGATCGCGGCGATCGGGCTCACGCTGCTGATGGGCCTGGCCGGGCAGGTCAGCCTCGGCCAGGCCGCGTTCTTCGCCATCGGCGCCTACACACAGGCGATCCTGGTCACCCGCTACGGCTGGTCGGGTGTTGCGGCCGCCGCCGTGGCAGTGCTGTTCTCCGCAGCGGCGGCGTTCCTGCTCGGGCTGGCGCTGCTGCGCCTGCGCGGCCACTACCTGGCACTCGCCACCCTGGGGCTGGGGATCATCGTCACGGTGGTGGCCACCGAGTCGGATTTCCTGGGCGCCACCTCCGGCATCTTCGGCATCCCGAAGCCGGCCTTCAACAACCGTACGTACGACTCCCCCGCCGAGTACTTCTGGCTGCTGGTGCCGGTCGTGGTCCTCGCGCTGCTGGTCGCCCGCAACATCGTCGCCTCGCGGATCGGCCGGGCGCTCGGAGCGGTCAACGATTCCGAGGTAGCCGCGGAGACGCTGGGGGTGGACACGTTCCGGCTGCGGTTGCAGGTGTTCACCCTCTCGGCCGCCTATGCCGGACTCGCCGGGGTGTTCTTCGCGCACTGGCTGGCCGTGGTCAACCCGAACAGTGCCAACTTCCCCATGTCGGTGAAGTTCCTGCTGATCAGCGTGCTGGGCGGTCTGGCCACGGTGTGGGGCGCGGTGATCGGTGCGTTCCTGGTCGAGGGCCTCGACGAGTCGATGCGGTCCTGGCTGCCGCAGCTGTTCCCCGGAGTCACCGGCGAGGTCCAGCTCCTCGGGTTCGGCCTGGTCCTCGTGTTGCTGGTGATCCTGCTACCCGGCGGTCTGCACCAGGGCTGGGTCTGGCTGCTGTCCAGGCTGCGGCGCAGCGCCGCCGAGGCACCGGACGACGACGCGGACCCGGCATCCGTGCCGGCCCCCGACGACGGACCGCTGCTGGCGCGCGAGGGGCGCCCCTCCCCCGGCACGACACTGCTCCAGGTGCGGGGGCTGAGCCGGCGGTTCGGCGGTGTGCTCGCGGTCGACGACGTGAGCCTGGACGTGCACGCCGGTGAGATCGTGGCGCTGATCGGACCCAACGGGGCCGGCAAGACCACCTGCTTCAACATGGTCTCCGGCGTGCTGCCGCCCACCGCTGGCACAGTCACCGTTGCGGGCCGGCGCGTGGACGGTCACAAGCCGCACGTCTTCGCGCGGGCCCGAGCGACCCGTACCTTCCAGAATCTGCAGGGGTTCGGCTCGACCACCGTGCTCGGCAACGTGATGGTGGGCCGGCATCTGCGCAGCCGAGTGGGCATGCTGGGCGCCGCGCTGCTGCTGCCCGGCCGTCGCGAGGAGCAGCGGATCGCCGCGTCGGCGCGCGAGGTGGCGGAGCTGGTCGGCCTCGGCGGCGATCTGCATCGCAACGCCGCCGATCTGCCGTTCGGGCGCCAACGGCTGATGGAGGTGGCCCGAGCCCTGGCGCTGGAGCCCGACCTGCTGCTCCTGGACGAACCGATGGCCGGACTGTCGGCCGGCGAGCGACACGACCTCGGCCGGCTGTTCGAGCGGCTCAGAGCAGGCGGCATGGGCATCGTGCTGGTCGAACACGACGTGGAGTCGGTGTTGGCGCTCGCCGATCGCGTCGCGGTCCTCGACGACGGCCGGCTGATAGCCCTCGCCACCCCGGCGGAGATCCGTCGCGATCCCGCGGTCATCGCTGCCTACCTTGGGGTTGAGGAGGACGACGACGAGGCCGAGGAAGCCGTCCGTCAGGTCGCGGGCGAAGCAGGCGGTGGCCGATGCTGAGGATCACCGGGCTCCATGCCGGCTATGGACAACTGCGGGTGCTGCACGGCATCGACGTGCAGGTGGGAACCGGTGAACTGGTCGCGGTCATCGGTGCCAACGGAGCCGGCAAGACCACGTTGCTGCGCACGGTTTCCGGCCTGTTGCGGGCGACATCCGGGCACGTCGAACTTGGTGGCAGTCGGATCGAGCGGCTCCGGGCGGAGCGGATCGCAGCCGCCGGGCTCGCCCATGTTCCCGAGAATCGGCTGGTCTTCCCGACACTGACCGTTGAGGACAACCTGGCCCTCGGCGGCTGGGTGCGCCGCGCGGGTGGGACCGACCGGGAGCGGCGCCGCGACCGAGTGCTCGACCTGTTCCCCCGGCTGCGGGACCGACTCGGCCAAGCGGCGGGCACGCTGTCCGGCGGCGAACAGCAGATGCTCGCGGTCGGTCGCGGCATCATGGCGGGACCCGACGCACTGGTCCTCGACGAGCCGAGTGTCGGTCTGGCCCCACGCGTGGTAGCGGAGATCATGCGGGCGCTCGCCCGGCTGCGGGACGAGGAGCAGCTGACCATCTTGTTGGTGGAGCAGAACGCCCGTGCGGCGTTCAAGGTCGCAGACCGTGTCTGCCTGATGGAACGCGGCCGCGTCGTCCTCGAAGGGCGGCCCGCCGAACTGCTCGACGACCAGCGGGTCCAACAGGCATACCTGGGCGGTGGCTACGAGGCCGCCGCGACGACGAGGAGGAAGCGATGAGCAAGCCGTTCGCATCGTCGGCCGATCTCGCCGAGAAGGTCGAGACCCTCGAGGTGCTGGATGAGGGGGTGTACGCGTTCACTGCCGAGGGGGATCCCAACGTGGGCGCCGTGGAAGGCGAGGACTTCTGCGTGTGCTTCGAGGCCCGAGCCACCCCGGTGGCCGCCACCGACTGGCTGGACCGGCTGCGCGAGCACACCGACAAGCCGGTCCGCCACCTGGTGCTCAGCCACTACCACGCCGTACGCGTGCTCGGGGCCAGCGCCTTCGACGCGCAGGAGATCATCGCCCACGAGAACACCCACGCGCTGATCGCCGAACGCGGCAAGCAGGATTGGGAGTCCGAGTTCGGCCGGATGCCGCGGCTGTTCAAGGAACCGGACTCGATCCCCGGACTGACCTGGCCGACGATCACCTTCGCGGAGCGGTTGACCATCCCGCTCGGCGGCGACCGGGGCGAGGTGATCCTGCAGTACTGCGGCCGCGGCCACACCGAGGGTGACATCATCGCCTGGCTGCCCCGCCAGCGGATCCTGTTCGCCGGTGACCTGGTGGAGGCCCAGGCCGCGTTGTACACCGGCGACGCGTTCCATGCCGACTGGGCGGGCCGCACCCTCGACCTGGTGAAGTCGTTCCGCGCCGAGGCGCTGATCGGCGGCCGCGGCGCGGTCGCCCGGGGACGGCAGGCGGTGGACGCGGCGATCGAGCAGACCCGCAGCTTCCTGCGCGGCATGCAGGAGGAGGTGGGGGCGGTGCACGCGGCTGGCGGCTCGCTGAAGGAGGCCTTCGATCGGTCGCACCGGCGGCTGGCCCCGCAATATGGCGCCTGGCCCATCTTCGAGCACTGCCTGCCGTTCAACGTGCAGCGGCTGTGGGACGAGTACGACGGGATCGAACGGCCCCGGATCTGGACCGCGGAACGTGACCGCGAGGTCTGGGAGCAACTGCAGGGGTGAATAGTCGGTGAGTCCGGTCGACACGGTGCCCGCCCCGCCGTACGACGGCGATCCGGTGGTGGTCGTCGGCAACGGGCCGGTGGGGCAGTCGACCGCGCTGCTGCTGGCCCGGTGGGGCATCCCCACGGTGGTGCTGGACGGTCGCGCGGAGCGTGAGCTGGTGGGCTCGAAGGCGATCTGCCAGCACCGCGACGTGCTCGATATCTGGGACGCGATCGGCGCGGGCCGCGACATCGCCGAGGAGGGCGTCACCTGGGTGCGTGCCCGCACGTTCTACCGCGACCGGGAGCTGTTCTGTCAAGACCTCGCCGACGGCGGGCGCTCGGCGTTCCCGCCGTTCGTGAACATCTCGCAGTGCCGCACCGAGCAGCTGCTGGACGAGCAGGTCGCGGCGTGCGACCTGGCGGACGTGCGCTGGGGGCACCTGGTCACGGCGCTGCGCCAGATCCCGGACGCTGGCCGGGCCAAGGAGACGTCGACAGCGGCCGTCGAGATCCGGGTGGCGCGTCCGGACGGCGCTGAGCAGACGATGCGTGCGCCGTACGTGGTGCTGGCCGCCGGCGCCCGCTGCGAGCAGCTGCGCCGCGGTCTCGGCGTGACCTTCGACGGGCGCTCGTTCGACGACCACTTCCTGATCTGCGACATCCGCGCCGAGCTACCCGGGTGGGAGGCCGAACGCCGGTTCTACTTCGATCCGGAGTGGAACCCCGGCCGACAGGTGCTCATCCACCCCTGTCCGGACTCGACCTACCGGATCGACTGGCAGGTGCCGGCCGACTTCGACCTGGCCGAGGCCGAGGCGACCGGAGCGCTGGACCAGCGGATCCGCCAGATCATCGGGCCGGCGGACTACGAGCTGGTGTGGCGGTCGGTCTATCGGTTCCACTCCCGCTGCGCCTCGACGATGCGCGCGGGTCGGGTACTGCTGGCCGGGGATGCCGCGCACCTGATGGCGCCGTTCGGGGCGCGTGGCCTGAACTCCGGCGTCGTGGACGCGGAGAACCTGGCGTGGAAGCTGGCCTTCGTCCTGCGCGGCTGGGCTCCGGACCTGCTGCTGGACACCTACCACACGGAGCGGCGAGCGGCCGCGCTGGAGAACCTCGCGGTCACCGGGCACACGATGGACTTCCTGGTGCCGCAGAGCGAACAGGCCTGGGAGCACCGGCGCCGCGCGCTGCGCCGTGCCGCGGACGACCCAGCCGCACGCGGCGGCATCGACTCCGGCCGGCTGTGCGAGCCGTTCTGGTACACCGACTCGGCGCTGACCACGCCGGACCCCTCGCGTCCTTCGGTCGGGCGGCCGCAACCGGGCACCGCCACTGCGCCGTCCGCGGGCGTGCTGCTACCGGACACACCGGTGCAGGACCCGGACACGGGCGAGACCGTCCGGCTGCGCATGCTCGCCCGTCGGGGGCTGTTGGTCCTGGTCGCGCCCGGCATCGGCGCCGGCTCCACCGCCGCAACCGAGATCGCCGAGGTGGTCGAGAGCGCCGGACTCGACGCCCCGTTACGGGTCTGCCCGATGGCCGACCTCGCGGACGACCTGGTGGACCTGCTCGGCACTCGCCCCGGCGAAGTCTGGGTGGTACGGCCGGATGCCTACGTCAGCGCGATCATCCCAGGGCACCAGGCTGCCGCCCTGGCGGCAGCTCTCCGCCGGACCGTCGCCAAGCCGCTCAGCGCGCCGGCCTGAGGCCCACAGTCCGTCAGGTCCGCCCAGGTCGATGGTCCCGGCAAACCGGGTCGTGATCCCCTGCCGCCACGCCGGAGACGGCGCAACGGTGGTGTCGAGGGCCGCGACGGTTGGTCTCGAGGTGGCGTGCACGAGCCGGCGGCGCGGCCGGAAGGGAGAGCCATGCATCCGCACCAGATCACCGGCGCACCATCACCGAGTCGGCACTACCCTCCGCGGACCGGCGACCCGACCGTCGACGTGCTGCCGGGAGCCGGCACCGCGCTCGGCGCCGGCGCCGGCTTCGTCATCGGGCTGGCAGTCGCCGGCGTGCCCGGCATGGTGATCGGGCTGTCCGCCGGCGCGGCGGTCGGCATCGTCGCCGGATCGGTCGCCCGCAGCATCGCGACCCGTCGCCGGGGGCGCGACGACGTTCCGATCGGCTGAGCCGAAACGGATCGCCGAACGTCCCTGGGCTGGCCGACCCCACAGCCGGTACGTCGATCAGTGGCCGGCTCCGGGGCCTCCGTACCTCGGGTCCTGCGGGTCGGGCCAGGCGCCTCCCTGCGGGGGACCGCCGGCCGCGCTGGTGAGCCGGGCGATCAGGCTGGTGTTCTCGCCGATCCGAAAGAGCACGGCGATCAGCTCCATCTGCACGCGCACCAAGACCAGCCAGAGCAGCGCGATCAGCGGCACGAAGATGATGGCGGCGATGATCGTCAAGCCGTCGCCGCTGGCGAGACCGGCGATCAGCGCCGTGGCCGCGCCGAGCAGGATCAAAACCAGCAGGATCGCGTAGATGATCCGCAGGAACTTCAGCGTCATGAAGCTGGTGAAGTGGAGGTCGAAGAGGCTTCCGAAGAACCCCTTCAGCTCGGTGTTGCTTGTGTTGTCCACGGATCCCTCCAACGGATTCGAGACGGTCAGGAACCGACAGCCTAGGTCTTTCGCCGCCGGGGCGGACCCGATTCAACCAGTGAACAAGGCCACTCCGCCTCCAGCGGCCCACCCGGCGTCGGCCGTCCGCCGGTCAGCGGCCGGATCGTCCTGCCAACCGGCCGTTCGCGACGACCGCCGGGACCGGGCCGGTGACGAACCAGATCACCAGTACGAGGGAGAGCAGACCGAGGTAGCCCAGCAGGGGCTGCGCCCGGTCGAGGTCGCCGACGACCAGCGTCAAGAGGCCCAGGACGGCGGCGGAGATGCCCCAGGCCAGCGCGGCCTTCCGGAACTCCCGCCACTCGTGGCCCACCTTCGCGTGGCCGCGCCGGGGCGGCTTGACCGGCGGCGGTCCTCCGGCGAACCGGTGTGCGAACCGCTGGTCGACCCAGCGGACCAGGCTGCGTCCGAACACGACCGTGAAACCCAGGTACACGGCCGCGAGGCCGTGCGCGGTCGTCGGGTCCGCGCCCCCGTGCAGGTCCATCGCGGCCAGGCCGAGCAGCGCGGCGTCGGCGACGGGTGAACCGAGCAGCAGCACGGCCCCCAGCCGTGGGCGGCGGAGCACGTATCGGGCGGCCAGTCCCGCCAGCAGGAACACCCAGAAGGCGACCTCGGCGCCGACGATTGCGGCATAGATCATCGGGTTCCCCCAGGATCTTTGTAGTACAACTGTGCTACTAGAACCAATGTAGCACGCGTGTGCTACAAACAGACCATGCCTGTTCACGTCGACCACGCGGCCCGCCGTGGCGCCCTGGCCGATGCCGTGTGGCGGCTCGTCTTGCGGGACGGCGTGGCCGGGGCGTCGGTACGAGCCGTCGCCCGGGAGGCCGGGCTGTCGGTGGGTTCGGTACGCCACTTCTTCAACAGCCAGGACGCGCTGCTGCAGTTCGCCATGCGCGAGGTGATCGACCGCGCCCGGGGTCGCGTCGCGGCCGGCGTGGAGCGGCGCCTGGCGGCCGCGCGGGCGGGTGACCCGCTGGGCGCGGTGCGAGCGGCATTGGAGGAGGTGCTGCCGCTGGACCAGTCACGGCTGGTCGAGGCGCGGATCTGGGCGGCGTTCGTCGCCGCGTCGCCCACCGACCCACAGCTGCAGGAGATTCGGCAGGAGGCGGATGTCGCCGTTCGCGGGCTGTGCCGGGACATGGTGCGTGCCCTGGTCGAGTTGGGCGCGATCGACGCCGACACCGACGTCAAGGCGGAGGCCGATGGGCTGTGGGCACTGCTCGACGGGCTCACGCTGCATCTGCTGCTCGAGCGGCCGGTCACCCGGCCCGCTCAGGCACGTCGGGTGCTGCGGCGGCACCTGGAGCGGATGGCCGTTCCCGCGGACACCGCGGCTCGGCCGCGCCTCAGCTGACCTGGCCGAAGGGCGCGGGCAGCTTCCGGCGCTGCAGCTTCCCGTTCGCCGTCCTCGGCAGCGAGTCCACGAACTCGATCCGCCGCGGCCGCTTGTAGCTGGCCAGGTGCTGGCCCGTGTGCTCGAGCAGCGTCTCGGCGTCGACCGTGCCCGGCTCGCGGGGTACGACGAAGGCCGCGATCACGCTGACCCCGTCTCGTACCCAGACCTCGGTGACCATCGCCTCGGCGACCGCTGGGTGGAGCAGCAGCACCTCCTCGACCTCGACCGGCGAGACCCGGTAGCCGAGCGCGGTGATCACGTCGTCCGCGCGACCATGGTGGACGACGTAGCCGTCGGCGTCGATGTGCGCCAGGTCACCGCCGACGAACCAGTCACCGCGCAGCACCGCGGCCTGTTCGTTGGGGCGGTTCCAATAGCCGAGCATCAGTCCGGGGTCGCTGCGGTGCACCGCCAGCAGGCCGACCTGCCCGGTGGGCAGCGGGGTCGTCCCGCCCGCCGGGTCGAGCACCGCGATCCGACGGCCCGGCTGGACCTTGCCGGGGCTCCCGGGCCTGGTGGCGACGCCGGGACCGGAGGAGATGAAGGTGGAGATTTCGCTCATGCCGAACGCCTCGTACAGCTCCAGCCCTGTCCGCTCCCGCCACCGCCGGTGCAGGGCCGGCCGGAGCGCCTCGCCCGCACAGACGCCGTGGCGCAGCGTCGACAGGTCACCGGCGTCGAAGTCTGGTTGACGCAGGAGCTGCCGGTAGACACCGGGTACGGCGGCGAACAGGGTCGCGCCGAACCGGTCGATCAGCCGCGGCCACACCCCCGGATCCCGGGGACCGTTGTAGACGATCGCGGTCGCGCCGTTGGCCCACGGATCAGCCAGCCCGACGCCGAGGGTATAGGTCCAGTTGAGCGAACCCGCGTGCAGCATCCGGTCCGTCGGGTGCAGGTCCAGCCAGGCCTTGTGCATCGGCGCCCTGCCCAGCGCGGACCGGTGCGCATGCAGCACGCCCTTGGGGCGGCCGGTGGTGCCCGAGGTGTAGACCAGGAACGCCGGATCCTCGGGCGCGGTGTGCGCGTACGCCGCGCGCTCCGGGCTCCCCCGCCAGGCGGCGATGTCGCGTGGGCCGAGCACGCCGATGCCGTCCGGTGCCTCGATCGCCAGGTCGTCGGCGACCACCAGCGCCGAGGCGCCGCTGTCGGCCAGCAGGAACCGTGCCTCCTGCCCGGTCAGCTGGGCCGACGACGGCACCGCCACCAGTCCGGCGGCGATGGCCCCGAAGTACAGCAGGGCGAAGTCGCTGGTGTTGCCCAGTCGGAGCAGCACCCGGTCGCCGGGCCGCAGCCCGCAACCCAACAGGCCGGCGGCGACCGCGCGTACCGCGTCGTCCAGCTCGCCGAAGGTCCACTGCTCGGCCGCGTCGGCCGGGGCGTCTGCGTCGCTCACCACGATGAGCGCGGTGTGCCCTGGTCGGTTCCCCGCCGCCGTCCCGACGCAATGCCCGGCCAGGTTGAAGCCCGGGTCGGCGGTCGTGTGGTTGCCGGCCATCACCCTGACACTGACGCTTGCGAGGCTGGTGTCCGTCCGCGGTGACGAACCACCCGCCTGGTCAGCGGTAGGACCGCCAGACGGACTCGCGGTCGCTGGCGCCGGCCGACCAGGACATGATCCACGGGCCGGTGCCCTCGGACTGGTCGATCACACCCTCCTCCAGCCAGGTGAACTCGCCGGCCAGCACGCTCTTGGCCAGCGCGACGTCCTCGGCGTCGGTGTTGGCCCACAGCCGCTCGAACAGCGCCTCCACGCGCAGCCTGGACTGGGCACAGAACACGTCGGCAAGCCGGACCGCTTGCGCCCCGCGTACCGGGTCGTTAAGGCGCTCGGTCTGCGCCCGGCTGACGGTCGCCGCCATCGCGAACAGCTCGGCGCCGATGTCGACGATCCGGCCGAGGAATCCCTGGTGGTACTCCAGCTTCGCCTGCCAGCGCGACATCCCGTAGAAGGTCTGCCGGGCCAGCTTGCGCGCGGAGCGCTCCACGAACCGGATGTGCTTGGCCAGGTCCCCGAACTCGGTGTACGAGGTGGGGGCCGTCCCCTTGCCGGCCACCAGCTTCGGCAGCCACTTGGCGTAGAAGCCGCTCGCCTGCACCGCGGCCTTGGCCTTGCGCCGCAGGTCGGCGTCCATCGAGGCCAGATCGCCGGCGGCGGCCAGGTGGGCGTCCACCGCCTCGCGGGCGATCATCAGGTGCATGATCTCCGTCGAGCCCTCGAAGATCCGGTTGATCCGCAGGTCCCGCAGCATCTGCTCGGTGGGCACCGCACGCTCCCCACGGGCCGCGAGCGAATCGGCTGTCTCGTAGCCGCGGCCGCCGCGGACCTGCACCAGCTCGTCGGCGATCTGCCAGGCCATCTCGCTGGTCCACAGCTTCGCCAACGCGGCCTCGATCCGGATGTCGGCCTTGCCCTCGTCGGCCATCCGGCAGGCGAGGTCGACGACCGACTCCATCGCGTACGTGGTCGCGGCCATGAACGAGATCTTCTCCGCCACCGCGGCGTGTTCGCCGACCGGCCGGCCCCACTGCACCCGGACGCCGGACCACTCCCGGGCGATCTTGGTGGCCCACTTGCCGGCGCCGACGCAGAGGCCCGGGATCGAGATCCGGCCGGTGTTCAGCGTGGTGAGCGCGATCTTGAGGCCCTGCCCCTCGGCCCCGAGCCGGTTCTCGGCGGGTACGCGGACCTGGTGGAACCGGGTGACGCCGTTCTCCAGCCCCTTCAGACCCATGAACTCGTTGCGCTGCTCGACCGTGATGCCGTCGGAGGTCATGTCCACCACGAACGCGCTGATCCCGCCCTTGCCGCCGTCGTGCTTCGGGACGGCCGCCATCACCACGACCAGCTCCGCGATCACGCCGTTGGTCGTCCACAGCTTCACGCCGTCGAGCAGGTACGCGGAGCCGTCCTCGGTCGGCGTGGCCGTGCAGCGCAGCCGGGCCGGGTCCGAGCCGACGTCGGGCTCGGTGAGCAGGAACGCCGTCACCGCACCTTCGGCGCAGCGTGGCAGGAACCGCTGCTTCTGGTCCTCGGTGCCGAACCGTTTCACCGGCTCCGGCACGCCGATCGACTGGTGCGCCGACAACAACGCCCCCAGCGTGGGGTGCACCGATCCGGCGAGCATCAGGGCGCGGCAGTACATCAGCATGCTCAGGCCGAGCCCGCCGTACTCCTGGGGGATTTTCATCCCGAACGCGCCGATCTGCGCCAGCGCCGCGACATAGTCGTCGGGGACGAGGGCCTCCCGCTCGATCTGGCGCCCGTCGAACTTCTCGCAGACCTCCCGCATCCGGGTCAGGAACTCCTCGCCCCGGGCCTGCTCCACCGGGTCGACCGGTGGCGCGGGGTGGATCAGGTCCAGGTCGAGCCGCCCGAGATACAGCGCCTTGCCGAAGCTCGGATCGGCCCATTCGCGCTCCCGGGCGTCCTCGGCCACCTGCCGGGCCTGCTCCGCACTGACCTCTCCGCTGCTCATCGGGACGTCCTTCCGCTGGGTCGTTAGGGTCGCTCCCCCTATTGTTACCCGCCGGTAGGCCGAAACGAAGCAGAACCGGTCAGTCGCATCCAGATCGTGGCGCCGTTCCTCGAGCCCGAACACCGCGAAGCCCGGCTGAGCACGGGCCGCACGGCGCGACCAACGGACGTCAGCAACGACAACCCGAGCGGGTACGACCCGTCAGTGGCGCAGCGACTCCCGCTTCAACCACCCGTACGCACTGGTCGCCAGGAACAACACCGCGCCGATGACGATCAGCCAGAACAAGCCCTTGATCACGGCTCCCAGGATCATCAGGACCACCCAGACGATCAGCAGCAGAACCAGAAAGCCCAGCATGCCACCCTCCCAGCCCGACAGTCGGCCAGGCTGCCCGCGCCTGACACGACCAGCATACTGAGTCAGCGGCCACGCGGGTGCCGTCGCCGGTTGGCTGAGCAGCCTTTCTGCGCTCCCTTTTGGCCGAGGTCGTCAACGTGGGGCAGCAGCCGAGCATGGGGCTAGGGCACCACGACCGCCCGGCCGCGCAGAGTGCCGGCGTGCAGCCGCTGGTACGCCTGCGGCGCCTGATCCAGGGAGAAGCGCTCGGTCTCGACGTGCACCAGCCCCTGGCGGGCCAGGTCCAGCACCTCGAACAGCTCCGACCGGGTGCCCCAGTAGGTGGCGCGCACATTCGTCTCCCAGGGCAGGGAGAAGAAGCCCACCGGGACGGTCCCCCGGCCGACGCCGACCACGACGATCTCGGAGCCGGTATGGGTCAGCCGTCCGGCCAGCGCGGTGGTCTCCGGGACACCGACGAAGTCGAACACCGCGGTCGCCCCGCGACCCCCGCCGACGCCGCGCACCGCCTCCACCGCAGACTCGTCGGAGCGGAAGGTGTGGTGTGCGCCGACGTCTTCGGCCAGTTGCAGCTTGTCGTCCGACACGTCCAGTGCCACCACGGTGGCGGCGGTCATCGCGCGCAGGATCTGGATCGCCACGTGGCCGAGCCCGCCACTGCCGATGACGACCGCCACCGATCCCGGGCTCAGCGCCGGGATCGTCGGCTTGATCGCGTGGTAGGGCGTCAGACCCGCGTCGGTCAGCGCCACGTGGGCGACCGGGTCGAGGTCACCGAGCGGAACCAGATGACGCGCGTCGTCGACCAGCAGGTATTCCGCCATCGCGCCCGGCGCGCCAAGGCCGGGCGGCGCGATGCCGCGCTCGGCGGCCACATGGCAGTAGTTCTCCGCGCCGGTGGCGCACGCCGGGCAGACGCCGCATCCCCACGGGCCGTACACCGCCACCGAGTCACCGACCCGCACCGACGTCACGCCGGCGCCGAGCTCGTCCACGATGCCGGCGCCCTCGTGACCGAGGGTCAGCGGCAGCCCGTAGACGTAGTGCTCCGCGGGCAGGCTCATGATGAACTCGTCGGAGTGGCACGCGCCCGCGGCCGTCACCTTGAGCAGCACCTGCCCGGGGCCGGGCGAGGGCTTGTCCACCTCCACCACCTGCGGTGGCTGACCGATCTCCACGTATTGCAGGGCCTTCATCGCCCCTCCGATCCGCGCCGAACGGCGCACGCATCCGGGTGCGGCCACCGTAGACGGTGGCGGCGGACCGGCGCCCGGGGCATCGCTCGGTCAGTCGGCGGCCGAGTCACCGGTCTGCCGGCGCCGCGAGTCGATCAGCGCCTGCACCCCGTTCAAGATCAGCTCCATCCCGAAGACGTACCCGGCCTCGGCGTCCGCCGCCAGGTCCCGGTCCGGCGGCTCGTCCAGCTCGCCGGACCAGGCCGCCCGGTGCAGTGCCGGATGGGTGTGCTCGTCGGTCACCGCCCGCAGTACGGCGGCGTAGTCGACGGGCGGCTCCCCGCCCTGCACCGCCAGCTGCATCTGGTGGTCCAGCCGCGCCTCCCCCAGCGCGTACGCGCTGAGCAAGCCGACCACGCCGAGCTTCTCGGCCTCGTTCAGACCGGTGCCCTCCAGCGCCGCCATGGCCTGCTCCACCCAGGACAACGAGCTGGGACCGGCCGGCGGCGACGCCATCGGCATGTCCAGCACCCAGTGCCGGCGCTGCAGCATCCGCCACTGCTGCAACCCCCACGAGGACAGGGCGCTGCGCCAGTCGTCGCCCTGCACGGTCGGTGCGTCCGCGGCGGCCGCGTTCCACATCAGCTGCAACAGCTCGTCCTTGCTCTGCACGTACCGGTAGAGCGCCATCGGGGTGAAGCCGAGCTCGCTGGCCACCCGGGCCATCGACACGGCGTCCAGTCCCTCGGCGTCCGCGACCCCGATCGCCGCGGACACGATCTGCTCGATGCTCAGCCCCGACCGAGGCCCTCGGCGACCGCGTTCGCGGCGGCCCCACAGCAGGTCGAGCACGCCCGGCAGCTCAACGTCGCCGCCGGCGTTGGGTACGCCCTCACCGGATTCTGGATGCGCCGCCATGCGGCCCTCCCTCCACCTGGAGCCAGAAACTATCTTGCCCTAACTGTTTACGACCTATACTTTATGTGTATGGCGTATACAGTAACGGTATCCGGCCTCCGAAAGTCGTACGGCGACCAGGTCGTGCTGGACGGCGTGGATCTCGCTGTCGCCGCCGGCTCGGTGTTCGCGCTGCTGGGGCCGAACGGCGCCGGCAAGACCACCATGGTCAACATCTTGTCCACGCTCGTGCTCCCCGACAGCGGCACCGCCGCCATCGCCGGACACGACGTGGTCGCCTCCCCCGCTCGGGTACGGCGGGCGATCAGCCTCACCGGCCAGTACGCCGCGGTCGACGATCTCCTGACCCCGCGGGAGAACCTGACGATGATGGCGCAGCTGTTGCGGCTGAACCGCCGGGCCGTCCGAGCCCGCACCGAGGAGCTGCTGGACGAGTTCGACCTCCGCGGCTTCGCCGACCGCCGGATCAAGCAGCTCAGCGGCGGGCAGCGGCGCCGGGTCGACATCGCCATCAGCCTGATCCACCGCCCCGACCTGTTGTTCCTCGACGAGCCGACGACCGGCCTCGACCCGCGCAGCCGAGAGCAGGTCTGGCACACGGTGCGCGACCTGGTCGGCCAGGGCACCACGATCTTCCTCACCACGCAGTATCTGGAGGAGGCGGACCGGCTCGCCGACCTGATCGCCATGCTGCACGAGGGGCGGATCGTGGCCCAGGGCAGCGCCGACGAGCTCAAGGCGAGCCTGTCCGGCGAAGTCCTGCGGCTGCAGTTCGACAACGAGGTCGCGTACCGGCGTGCCGTAGCCCTGCTGCGGGATCGCCGGGACGATCACACCGGCGAACCGGTGGTCGCCGTCGACGACGAATTCCGGCAGCTCGACGTCGCGACCGACGGGACAGCGGCCGCGGTCCACCGGGTGCTGGCCCGCCTCGACGACGCATCGACTCCCACCGCCCGACTGTCCACCCACCGTCCGAGCCTGGACGACGTCTTCTTGTCGCTGACCGGACAACCTCCCGCACTGGAGACCGTGCCATGAGCCTGGCGTTCGCCCTGTCCGATACCCGGGTGATGACCACCCGCAGCCTGCGCCACAGCACGCGGAACATCGAGGCGCTGTTCACCGCGGTCGCGTTGCCGGTCGTGCTGATGCTGATGTTCGTCTACGTCTTCGGCGGCGCCATGCAAACCGGCACGGAGTACGTGAACTACGTCGTGCCAGGGATCATCTTGCTGTGCGCGGCGTTCGGAGCGGGAAGCACCGCGGTGGCCGTGGCGCTGGACATGGAGAACGGGATCGTCAACCGATTCCGCTCGATGCCCATCATCGGCTCGGCGGTGCTCACCGGGCACGTGCTGGCCAGCATGGTCCGCAACCTGGTGGCGACGGCACTGGTCATCGGGGTGGCCTTCGCCGTGGGCTGGCGCCCCACCGCCACACTGCCGGAGTGGCTGGCCGCCCTCGGCCTGGTGGCGCTGTTCATCGCGGCCCTGTCCTGGCTGGCCGCGGCCGGCGGTCTCGCGGTACGCAAGGTCGAGGCGGCGAACGGGCTCACGTTCATCATCATGTTCCTGCCGTACGTCAGCAGCGCCTTCGTGCCACCCGACACCATGCCGAGCGCCCTGCAGGGGTTCGCCTCCCACCAGCCGATCACGCCGGTGATCGAGACCCTCCGGGGGCTGTGGATGGGGACGCCGATCGACGACCAGGTGTGGTGGGCGCTCGGCTGGTGCCTCGGCATCGGCGTGCTCTCCGCACTCGTCGCCGTCCGGTTGTTCAGACGCAAGCGCGCCTGACCGACTCACACCACCTTCGACCGGAAATACCCACATTCTGGACGGTCCGACCACAATCGGTGAGAAGCGAGCGACGCGCCGCTTCTGTCGCACCTATTGCCACCCCTGTTCCCCGGCGCAATGATGAGGCAGGTTGCCCAAGGCGGAACGTTCCCGGGGTGGGGCCAGCAGCCATCACCCGCACGGGTGCGAGGAGCCGACCGCCGCACTTCGATTCAGGGGAGAGGACATGCGTTTATCGCAACGGCGTTACGTTGCGGCCGCGGCAGCGAGCATCGTCGCTTTGCTGCTCGGCGCGGCGGCGCCGGGCAGTGCAGCGCCAGGTGACTCGAGAAGTGGGGACTCGAACTCCACGGACCGATTCGCCGCGACCGCGCTGACGCCGACCGAACGGATCAGCGGCGACAAGTCGGTATCCGGACAACTGGCCAAGAGCAGCCCACAACTGCTGAAGCGCACCGACAGCCGGCCGGTGCGGGTGATGATCAAGCTCGACTACGACGCCCTGGCCAGCTACCGCGGCGGAGTCGACAAGCTGGCCGCGACCAGCCCGAGCGTCACCGGCAAGAAGCTGAACGGCACCTCGAAGGCCGAGAAGAACTACCGCGCGTACCAGGCGCGAGCCGACCGCAGCTTCAAGAACCGGTTGGCCGCCTCGGTGCCCAGTGCCAAGGTCACCCGTTCCTACCACCTGGTCTACGGCGGGGTCGCTGCCGTCATCCCGGCCAAGAGCGCCAAGCGCATCGCCGCCATGGACGGCGTCGCCGCGGTCCAGCTGGACAAGATGAACAAGCCCCTGACCGACGCGAGCCCCGAGTTCCTGGACGCACCGGCCGTCTACGACGAGCTCGGCACCACCGAGAACGCCGGCGAGGGCCTCATCTACGCCAACCTCGACACCGGCGTCTGGCCCGAGCACCCGTCGTTCGCCGACCTGGGCAACCTGTCGGCACCTCCCGGTCCCGACCGTGAGTGCAACTTCGGCGACAACCCGCTGACCGACGCCAACGACCCGTTCCAGTGCCAGAACAAGCTGATCGGCGGCGCCCACTTCACCGACACCTACGACAGCGCGGTCGGCGACGACCCGTACGCGGGAACCGCGCGGGACAGCGAAGGGCACGGCACTCACACCGCGTCCACGACCGCCGGCAACATCGTCGACGATGTCGAGGTCTACGGCGTCGACCGCGGCCCGATCCATGGGATGGCCCCCGGTGCCTGGATCATGGAGTACAAGGTGTGCGGCCCGCAGGGCTGCTTCGGTTCCGACACCACCGCAGCGGTCGGCCAGGCCATCCTGGACGGCGCGGACGTGATCAACTACTCGATCTCCGGCGGCACCGACCCGTTCTCCGACCCGACCGAGATGGCGTTCCTGGACGCGTACGCCTACGGCGTGTTCGTGTCGGCCAGCGCCGGCAACGAGGGCCCGGGCGCCGGCACCGCCAACCACCTCTCGCCCTGGGTGATGACCGTGGGTGCGTCCACCCAGCAGCGGGCCTTCCAGACCACCCTCACGCTGACCGCGGGCAACGGTGACACCGCCACCTTCGACGGCGCATCGATCACCCAGGGCGTCGGCGAGTTCCCGGTCGTGATGTCCGCCGACGCGCCGTACAGCGACCCGCTGTGTCTGAACCCTGCGCCGGCCGGCACGTTCGAAGGCATGATCGTGGCCTGCCAACGCGGCACCAACGCCCGCGTCGACAAGGGCTACAACGTGGCGCAGGGTGGCGCCGAGGGGATGATCTTGTTCAACCCCTCGCTGGCCGACGTGGAGACCGACAACCACTGGCTGCCCACCGTGCACCTGCCCGACGGCACCGACTTCGTGGCGTTCATGGACGGCCACAGCGATGTCACCGGCTCCTTCCCGGACGCCGAGAAGCGGGACGGCCAGGGTGACGTGATGGCCGCCTTCAGCTCGCGCGGCCCCGCTGGCCTGTTCGTGAAGCCGGACGTGACCGCGCCGGGCGTGGAGATCCTGGCCGGCATGACCCCGACGCCGGGCACCATCACCGGCGGCCCGCCCGGGCTGTACTACCAGGCGATCGCCGGCACCTCCATGTCGTCCCCGCACGTCGCCGGAGCAGGACTCCTGGTCCGGGCCGTGCATCCCGACTGGACACCCGGGCAGATCAAGTCGGCGTTGATGACCACCGCGCTCACCGACGTGGTCAAGGAGGACCTGACCACACCGGCCGACCCGTTCGACATGGGTGCGGGACGGATCACGATGGGCGCGGCCGCGTCGGCGCCGCTGACCCTGGACGAGACGGCACGCAACTTCCTACTGAAGAGCAACGACCCGCTGCAGGCGGTGGACCTCAACATCCCGTCGATCAACGCGACCGTGATGCCGGGTCGGCTGCGGACCACGCGTACGTTCACCAACACCACGCGGCAGCGGCAGATGTACACCATCAGCACCGATGCGCCGCAGGGTTCGAAGATCAACGTGCGCCCGAAGCAGCTGAACCTCGCTCGTGGGCAGTCCAAGACCGTGACGATCACGATCAGGTCGAACGCACCGATCGGCGAGCAGCAGTTCGGCAGCATCAACCTGACCAGCCGGATCGTCGACCGCGGAACGGACATGCACCTGCCGGTGGCGTTCATCCATACCCAGGGTGACGTCAACCTGAGCCAGTCCTGCACGCCGGACCGGATCCGCAAGGGCGACCAGACCTGGTGCGACGTGGTCGCGACCAACAACTCGTTCGACGAGCAGACGGTCGACCTGACCACCACGACGAACCGGCGGCTGTCCATCGAGGACGTCGACGGCGCCATCAAGATCGACGACCACACGGCGGAACTGCGGGACGTCACCCTGTCCGGCGCCGCGCCGGGTGTGCCGTCGGTTGCTCCCGGCACCACCCCGGCGGGCTTCATCCCGCTGAGTGCGTTCGAGATCACCCCCACGCCGATGGGCGACGAGGACATCGTCAACTTCAACGTCCCGGGGTTCGAGTTCAACGGCCAGACCTGGACCCAGATCGGCGTCGACTCCAACGGGTACGTGATCGCGGGCGGGGGAACAGCCGAGGACAACAACTGCTGCTCGATCCCGGACGGCCCGGACCCGGCTCCACCGAACAACATGATGGCGCCGTTCTGGACCGACCTCGACGGCACGGACACGCCCGGCATCTACGTCGCCCTGCTCAACGACGGAGTCAGCCAGTGGCTGGTGGTCGAGTGGGAGCACCGGATCTGGGGCACCAGTGATGTCGTCCCGATGCAGGCGTGGATCGGCACCAACGGGGAGCAGGACGTCAGCTACGCCTACGACCCGACGGACATGCCTTCCGATCCTGGCCAGCCGATGCTGGTCGGCGCGGAGAACCTGCTCGGGCAGGGCGACATGACCGCCGACGTGCCCACCGCCGATCTCCGGGTAACGTCCACCGACGCCGTGCCCGGTGACTCGGTCACCTACACCGTGGTGGCCACCGGCACGGAGACCGGCAGGGGCAACGTGAATACGAAGATGGAGGCCTCCGGCATCCGGGGCACCACCATCGTCAAGTCCAAGGTGCGGGTGCGGAAGGCCGGCTAGCCCGCCAGAGACTTGCCCGGCCTCGCCCGGCAGGTCGCAACGGCCGCGGCGGCCGGAACCCAGGCAAGGG
>CAZNCE010000016.1:25186-32347 GCA_964571285.1 uncultured Nocardioidaceae bacterium
GGATCCCCCGCATTATAGTGCCCCGGCCAGCCCCGTCTGGACCAACCGCCCGGGGGGGCGGCACCCCTGCCACGGCCCCCCCCCCCCGCCGCGTTCCCGGTCAGCCCGACGTGTCAGGTGCCCGGCCGCGATAACAGTGCGACGACCGGCTGACAGGTCGGGCGGGCCCGGGTCAGACCGACGCCGGTTGGGTGGCCGGCCGCTCCCCCGCCGCCTCGGCGGCCTCGACATCGCGGCGTCCGGCCAGCCGGCTCGGCCACCACATCCAGCGGCCCACGTCCAGGGTCAGCGCGGTGACCAGCACCGATCGGACCACGATGGTGTCGATCAGCACCCCCAGTGCCACCGCGAATCCCACCTCGGCGAAGCTGACCAGCGGCAACGTGGCCAGCATCGCGAAGGTGCCGGCCAGCACCAGGCCCGCGGAGGTGATCACTCCCCCGGTCGCCGACAGCCCGACCAGCGCCCCGCGGCGGGTGCCCACCTGCTTGGCCTCCTCGTGTACCCGGGTCATCAAGAAGATGTTGTAGTCGATGCCCAGGGCCACCAGGAACACGAACACGAACAGTGGTAGTGACGGATCGGCGCCGGCGAAACCGAAGACGTGCCGGAAGAACAGCGCGCTGATCCCCAGCGACGCGGCGAACGACAGCACCACCGTGGCGATCAGGATCACCGGCGCCACCAGCGCGCGCAGCAGCAGCGCGAGGATCACGAACACCACCAACAGGATCAGCGGGATGATCACCTGGTTGTCGACGGCCGACGCGCGCAGCGTGTCCAGCAGGGTCGCCGTGTCGCCACCCGCCTTGGCGTCCGCACCGGGTACGGCATGGATCGCGTCCCGCACCCGGTCGACGGTGTCCTTGGCGGCCTGGCTGTCCGCCGGGCTGGTCAGGGTGCCCTGCAGGAAGGCGGAATCACCCTTGACGACCGGCTCGGTGACCTGGGCGATCCCCGGCGTGTCGGCGAACGCCGAGCGCACCTGCTCGGCCCGGTCGGCGTTGGCGATCACCACGACCGGCTGCCCGGCGCCGCCCGGGAAGTGGGCGTTCAGCACCTCCTCGCCCACGACCGAGGCCGGCTTGTCGTAGAACGCGTCCTTGTTCTGCAGGCCGGTGGCGTCCAGTTGCACCAGCCCGATCGCGGCGACACCGAGCACGACTGCGGTGGTGATCCAGGTCGCGCGCGGACGGCGCGCGATCCGGGAGCCGACCCTCGCCCACAGGCCGGTGCGGGTGTGGTCGGCGGAGCCGAACCGGGGGCGCACCGGCCAGAAGAACGGCCGACCGCAGATCGCGAGCAGTGCCGGCAGCAGGGTCAGCATCACCGCCAGGGCGACCACGATGCCGACCGCGGCGACCGGGCCGAGGCCCTGGGTGGAGTTGAGGCTGGCGACCAGCAGACACAGCATCCCGGCGACCACGGTGGAGCCACTGGCGAAGATCGCCGGCCCGGACCGGTGCAGCGCGAAGGCTATCGCCTCGTGCCGGTCCTCGTGCCGACGCAGCTCCTCGCGATATCGGGCCACCAGCAGCAGCGCGTAGTCGGTCCCCGCACCGAACACCAAGACGGTCAGGATGCCCGCGCTCTGCGCGTTCACGGTCAGGTCGGCGTGCTCAGCCAGCAGGTAGACGACGGCCTGGGCGCACACCAGCGCCACCAGCGCGGACAGCACGGGCAGCAGCCACAGCACGGGGCTGCGGTAGGTGAGCAGCAGGATCACCACGACCACGACCAGCGCGGACAGCAGCAGCTTGCCGTCGATGCCCGCGAACGCGTCGGCTGAGTCGGCCGCCATCCCGCCCGGCCCGGTCAGGTGGGCCGACAGCCCGGCCGGCCCGTCATCGGTGACCTGGCGGATCTCGCCGACGGCGTCCCCGATCGTGTTCCAGTCGCCGCCGGAGTCGAGCGGCACCACCACTTGCACGGCCTGGCCGTCCTTGGACAGCACCGGTCCGACCGGCTTGCCGGCCACCGCGTCCAGGCCGGCGATCCTGCTCACCTGGTCGGCCACCGCTGCCCGGTCCGCCCCGGTGATGCCGGCGTCCCGCTCGTACACGACGACGGTCGGCACCAGGTCCTCGTCGGTGAAAGCCGACGCGGCCTGCATCACCTGCGTGGACTCGGCGTCGTCGGGCAGCCAGGCGATCGCATCGTTGCTCTGCGCGTCGGTGAGGCTGCTGGACGGCCCGAACGCCACCACGGCGAGCACCAACCAGAAGCCGACGACCAGCCACTTGGTGACCCGCCCCGCCGGCAGCCTGGCCAGCCGGCCGACCCCGTCCATGAGTTGATTGCGCATGCGTGTCTCCCCCCGATGGTGCGATGCCGTGCACCGCCGAGACCCACAGTGCACGTGTCCGACGAGCGTGGTTGCAGAGCACGGCTGCGCGCAACCGGTTATCGGCCGCCGCATAGAGTGCTGCCGTGGACACGCCCGTTGTGGAAGGGATGCGGGTCGCATTGTTCGCGACCTGCTTCAACGACACCGTGTGGCCGGACACCCCGCGGGCCACCGTCCGGTTGCTGGAGCGGCTCGGCTGCGTCGTCGAGTTCCCACGGGCGCAGACCTGCTGCGGACAGATCTTCACCAACACGGGGTACGCGGACGAAGCGGTGCCGCTGGTACGGAAGTTCGTGGACGAGTTCGCGGCGTACGACGCGGTGGTGGCGCCGTCCGGTTCGTGCGTCGGCTCGATCCGCCAGCAGCACCACACGCTGGCCGCGGAGGCGGGCGACCCCGCGCTCGCCGAACGGGTCGACCGGCTGACACCCAAGGTGCACGAGCTGTCGGAGTTCCTGGTGGACGTCCTCGGGGTCACCGACGTCGGCGCGTACTTCCCGCACCGCGTCACCTACCACCCGACCTGCCACTCGCTGCGCATGCTGCACGTGGGCGACAAACCGCTGCGGCTGCTGCGGGCGGTGCGTGGCATCGACCTGGTGGAGTTGCCGGCCGCGGAGGAGTGCTGCGGGTTCGGCGGCACGTTCGCGCTGAAGAACGCCGATGTGTCGGTCGCGATGGGCGCCGACAAGGTGCGCCATGTGCGCGAGACCGGCGCCGAGGTGGTGATCGCCGGGGACTACTCCTGCCTGGCCCACATGGGCGGTCTGCTGACCCGCCAACGCAGCGGCGTACGAACCATGCACCTGGCCGAGATCCTGGCGTCGACAAAGGGGCAGGTGGACGACCGGTGAGCTACTCGCACACGCAGGACTTCCTCGGAATGCCCGCCTTCCCCACGCTGGCTCGGCGGGAGCTGGCCGACCCCCAGCTGCGGCGCAACCTGGCCCACGCCACCCACACCATCCGGGACAAGCGCGCCAAGGTGGTTGCCGAACTCGACGACTGGGAGGAGCTGCGCCTGGCGGCCGCCGCGATCAAGGACCGCGCACTCCGCCACCTGGACCACTACCTCGTGCAGCTGGAGGAACGGCTCACTGCCGCCGGCGCGACGGTGCACTGGGCCCGGGACGGGGACGAGGCGAACGCGATCGTGGTGGACCTGGTCCGCCGCACCGGCTGCGACGAACTGGTCAAGGTCAAGTCGATGGCCACCCAGGAGACCGAGCTCAACGAGGCACTGGAGGACGCCGGCATCCGCGCCTGGGAGACCGACCTGGCCGAGCTGATCGTGCAGCTCGGCCAGGACCAGCCCAGCCATATCCTGGTGCCGGCCATCCACCGCAACCGGGCCGAGATCCGCGAGATCTTCGCCGCGCAGATGGGTCGGGTCGGTACGCCGGCGCCGGCGGACCTGAGCGACGACCCGGCCCGGCTGGCCGGCGCGGCCCGCACCCACCTGCGTGACAAGTTCCTGCGCGCCAAGGTGGCTGTATCCGGTGCGAACTTCGCCATCGCCGAGACCGGCACCCTCGTGGTGGTGGAATCCGAGGGCAACGGCCGGATGTGCCTGACCCTCCCCGAGACGCTGATCTCCGTTGTGGGCATAGAGAAGGTGCTGCCTACCTGGGAAGACCTGGAAGTATTGCTGCAGGTGCTCCCCCGAAGCAGTACCGGTGAGCGAATGAACCCCTACACATCGACGTGGACCGGGACCACCGACGGAGACGGACCGCGGGACGTGCACGTGGTGCTGCTCGACAACGGGCGCACCGACACGCTGGCCGACGAGGTGGGCAGACAGGCGCTGCGGTGCATCCGCTGCTCCGCCTGCCTGAACGTGTGCCCGGTGTACGAGCGGGTCGGCGGGCACGCCTACGGTTCGGTCTACCCGGGGCCGATCGGCGCGGTCCTGACCCCGCAGCTGCGCGGCACCCAGACCCCGATCGACAAATCGCTGCCGTACGCATCCAGCCTGTGCGGCGCCTGTTTCGAGGTCTGCCCGGTCCGGATCGACATCCCGGAGCTGCTGGTGCACCTGCGGACGCGCGTCGTGGACCAGGACCGCGGCGGTGTGCCGTCGGCCGAGGAGACCGGGATGCGGGCGCTGGCGTGGGTGTTCGCCGACCACCGCCGGCTGGAGCGCGCACAGCGCGCCGCCGCGGCAGGCAGCAAGGTGCTCGGCGGCCGCTCCAGGCTCGGCCGGTTGCCGTGGCCGTTCTCGGGCTGGAGCGAGGCCCGGGACGCCCCGGTGCCGCCGGGCGAGTCGTTCCGCGCCTGGTGGGACCGCACCCACGGGGAGGGATCGTGAGCGGGGCCACCGGAGCGGGCGCGAGCGCGCGGGACGTGATCCTGGGCCGGATCCGGGCCGCCCTCGGCGATGTGCCCCCGGGCAGCGCACCGGACGAGACCTCGATCCCGTGGGCGTACGGCCAAGAGCACGACACCGCAGCTCCGGTCGACTCGGCGGCGCTGTTCGCCGAGCGGGTCACCGACTACCGTGCGACGCTTCGCCGGACCGGCGCCCACGGGATCGCCGACGAGATCGCGGCCGCGCTGGCCGAGCACGGTGCCGACCGGGTGGTCGTGCCGAGCGGGCTGCCCGAGCAGTGGCTGTCGACCGCTCGGACCCGCGGCGTCGAACTGGTCGCGGACACCGACCTGTCCGCGGCCGACCTGGACCGGGTGGACGCGGTGGTCACCGGCGCCGCCGTCGGCATCGCACGTACCGGCACCATCGTGCTGGACCACTCCGATGGCCAGGGCCGGCGGGCTCTCACCCTGGTACCCGACCTGCACGTGTGCGTCATCCGGGTCGACCAGGTGGCCGTCGACCTGCCGCCGGCCGTGGCCGAGCTGCGCGACTCGGTCACTGCCGGCCGGCCGCTCACCTGGATCAGCGGGCCGAGCGCGACCAGCGACATCGAGCTGGACCGGGTCGAGGGCGTGCACGGGCCGCGGTCGCTGCACGTCGTGCTGGTGGACGGGTGATGGCGCGCCCCCGCAACCCGATCGGCTCGCACGTCCCTACCGGTCGCGGTCTCGCCGACCAGGCCTTCCCCACCATGCAGGACATCGGCGGCGAGACCTTGCAGGTCTTCGTCGGCAACCCCCGCGGCTGGCGGCTGTTCGACGGCGATCCCGACCAGGACGAACGGTTCCGTGCGCTGTGCGCGGAGCACGACATCCCGGTGTTCGTACACACCCCGTACCTGGTGAACCTGGGCAGCCCCACCGCGATCACGTTCGAGCGGTCGGTCGCCGCAGTCGCGCACAACCTCGCCCGGGGACGCGCCATCGGTGCGTCCGGAGTCGTGGTGCACACCGGCTCGTACGTCACGGAGGGGACAGCCGACACCGCACTGCGCCAGGTGCGCGACGGGCTGCTACCGGTGCTGGCCGACCTCGACGAAGATGCGCCGTGGCTGCTGCTGGAGCCGACCGCGGGCCAGGGACGCAGCCTGTGCGCTCTGGTGGACGACCTCGGCCCCTACCTGGCCGCACTGGAGCATCATCCGCGGGTGGGCATCTGCCTGGACACCTGCCACGCGCTGGCCGCCGGCGAGCCACTGGATCGGCCCGGCGGCGTGGCGGACACCCTGGACCGGCTGGTTCAGGTCGCCGGTGCCGGCCGGCTGCGGCTGGTGCATGCCAACGACGCCAAGGATCCGCGCGGCTCCGGCCGGGACCGGCACGAACGGATCGGGCAGGGCACGCTGGGAACGGCCGCGTTCGCTGAGCTGCTGGCCCATCCGGCCACCGAGGACGTACCCCTGGTGCTGGAGACCCCGGGCGGGCAGGCGGCGTGGGCCGAGGACATCGCCGCGGTCCAGCGGCTGCGGAACTCGGTGGAAGCGACGGCGGGTTCGGCGGGTCCGACCGGATGAACCGCGAGCGGAAGCTGGGCCTGCTGGCCGCGCTGGCGCTGCTGTTCGTCACGGTGTCGTGGGGCTCGACGTTCTTCATGATCAAGGACCTGCTGGACCGGGTCCCGGTGCTGGACTTCCTCGGGGTGCGGTTCGCGATCGCCGCGCTGCTGCTGTTCGCGGCGTTCCCGCGCGCGGTGCTGCGGCTGTCCCCCGCCGCCCGGCGCCATGGCATGGTCCTCGGGTTGATCTACGGGCTGGCGCAGATCGTGCAGACGTACGGGCTGGCGCACACGGCGGCGAGCGTGTCCGGGTTCGTCACCGGGATGTACGTCATCCTCACGCCGCTGCTGGCCTGGCCGCTGCTGCGCCAGCGGATCGGCGGGGTGACCTGGGTGGCGGTGGTGCTGGCGTTCGCCGGGCTGTCCGTGCTGTCGCTGCGCGGCTTCGCGGTGGGGTACGGCGAGGCGGTCACGTTCGTGTCGGCGGTGCTGTATGCGCTGCACATCGTCGGGCTGGGCGCGTGGAGCTCGGCGCGGGACGCGTTCGGGCTGTCGGTGCTGCAGATGATCGTGATCGCCGTGGTCTGCCTGATCGGCGCGGTGCCGAACGGGATCACGCTGCCGGCCACCACCGGCGACTGGCTGGCCGTGGTCTACATGGCGGTCGTGGCCGGCGCCTTCGCGCTGGTGGCGCAGACCTGGGCGCAGGCGCACCTGGCCCCCACCCGGTCGGCGATCATCATGGCGATGGAACCGGTCTGGGCGGCGGTGTTCGCCGTGCTGGTCGGGGGCGAGGACCCGACCGCGCGGATGATGCTCGGCGGTGGGCTGGTGCTGACCGCGATGTATCTCGTGGAGCTCGCCCCACGCCGAAAACTCGAGGGGGAGGTCCCCCACCTCACGGTGTGACGGCCGGGTCCGCAGCACGATCCGACGGTTGGATCCG
>CAZNCE010000017.1:0-15537 GCA_964571285.1 uncultured Nocardioidaceae bacterium
TCGCCGCGCTCGACCGCGTGCTGGAGCTCGCCGCGCTGATCAACACCGACCTGACCAGGTCGCTGCACGCGCTGGGTCTGACCCCCGCCCGCACTCATCTGCTGTGGGCGGTCGGCCGCACTGGCCCGGCCACGCACCGCGCCCTGGCCACCGCGCTCGACGTCAGCCCGCGCAACATCACCGGGCTGGTCGACGGACTGGAGCGGGACGGATTCGTCGCCCGCGAGCCGCACCCCTCGGATCGCCGCGCGATGCTGGTCATGCTGACCGCTCGGGGGGCGGAGGTTTTCCACCGCATGCAGGCCGACCAGCAGGTGTTCGCCGACCTGTTGTTCGCTGACATGCCGCCGCGCCGATTCGCCAGCTTCGTCCGCGGACTCGACGACGTGCTCGCCGTGCTGCGAACCCAGATCGGATCGCCGGAGTTGCCCGATGCCTGACCTCGCGTCCCTGCCGCGGCGCGCCTGGACACTGACGAGAAGGGTCCTCGTCTTCGAGTGGAACATCTACCGCGGGCTCTTCCGCTGGCTCGCGCGGCGTCCGTCGGTGCCAGCAGGGTCACAGCCCCTGGGCTATGCGCAACTGGCGACGCCGATGATCGCCCTGTGGATCTTCGCGTCGGCACTGGAGATCCCGCTGATCCACGTGCTGGTCCCGTGGGAAGGGGTACGCCTCGCGCTGGTGCTGGTGGGTGTGTGGGGGCTGGTCTGGATGCTGGGGATGCTCGGCGGGCTGCGCAGCTACCCCCACCTGCTCAGCGACACCGAGTTGCGGGTACGCAACGGTGCCGGCGTGGACATCGTGCTACCGCTGCCGGAGATCGCCGCGGCCGGTGTCGATGACCGCGACCTGTCGTCCAGCGTCTACACCCTGCAGCCGCGGGAGACGCCGGCGGGCACCGATCTGCAGGTAGGTGTCTCTGGGCGGGTCAACGTCACAGTCACCCTGCGGGAGCCACGGCGCGTGCCCACTCGCATCGGCATGTTGGACGTCGTGTCGGTGAGCTTCTGGACCGACGATCCGCGCACCGTCGTGCGGCGACTGCGCACCGTGGTCACCGGATAGCAGCCGGCCCCGAGGCGCACCGAGCGTCACCAACAAATGCGTTGAACTCGATCAGCCACTCCCCGCACAGTGGTTCGGCACCAGGGGGCAATTGCTCAAACCACTTGGGGGAAACGTGACACAGACTCTGGAACGAGACCTGGCCGGTGCGCTCGGCCGGGACTTCCACGGCGTGACCGTGGCGCCGAACGACCACGACTACGACGAGCTCCGGCAGGTGCTGGCCGGGGGGCCCGAACGACGGCCCGCGCTGATCGCCCGCCCGGAGGACGCCGAGGGTGTGGCCCGGGTGATCGAACTGGCTCGGCGTAGCGGCCTCGACCTGGCCGTACGCGGAGGCGGGCACAGCGGTGCCCGGCACAGCGCGAGCGACGGCGGCATCGTGCTCGACGTCCGGCTGCTGCGTGGCCTGGACATCGATCCCGCCGCCCGCACCGCCTGGGTCGGGGCGGGCGTGACCGCCGGCGAGTACACCACCGCCGTCGGCACCCACGGGCTGGCCACCGGATTCGGCGACACCGCATCTGTCGGGATCCCTGGGCTCACACTGGGCGGCGGGCTGGGGCCGCTGTCACGCTCGCTGGGCCTCAGCGTCGACCAGCTGCTGGCAGTCGAGTTGGTCAACGCCGACGGCGACCTGCTGCAGGTCGATGCCCGAACCAGGCCGGACCTGTTCTGGGCGCTGCGCGGCGGCGGCGGCAACTTCGGCGTCGTCACCCGGCTCCAGTTCCGGTTGGCGAGGGTGGGTGCCGTGCTCGCCGGCGCGCTGACCTTCCCGGCCGAACCGGACATCCTGGCCGGCCTGCTGCGGGAGGGCCGGGCGGCCCCCGAGCAGTTGACCCTCGCGGTCACCGCGCTTCGGCTGCCACCGATGCCGTTCGTGCCCGCCGAGATGCACGGGATGCCGGTCATCATGGCCGAGGTGTGCGTCACCGGGGATCCGGACGAGGGCGTGCGGCTGGTCGACCGGTTGCGCAGCGTCGGACGGGTGCTCGACGACACCGTGCAGCCCGAGCCGTACCCGAAGGTGCTGCGGGAGCCGCCCGGCGGCGGCAACTTCCACCCGATCTTCGAGATGAACAACGGATTCCTCGACCGGATCGACGGGCCGGCCGCCGCCGCGGCCCTGGAGCTGTTGGCCGCCGAGGGGCCGCTACGGATGCTGGAGGTCCGGGTGCTCGGCGGCGCGATCGACCGGGTGCCGACGGACGCGACCGCCTACCCTCATCGGGGCAAGGCGCTGCTGGCGCACTTCAGCTCCGCCTACACCGACGAGTCGGACCGCCCGGACGCAGTCGACTGGGTACGCCGGATGGGCGCCGCCCTCGGCACCGACCCCGCCCTGTCGTACGTGAACTTCCTCGGCGCGACGACTCCGGAGCGTGTGCGCGCCGCGTTCCCCGACGCCACCTGGCGGCGGCTCGTCGACGTCAAGCGCCGCTACGACCCCCTCAACCTGTTCCGGGCCAACCACAACATCGAGCCCTGACCGCTGTAGCGTCGGGCGGACGAGCCCGGCGCGCTGCCGTGGCGAGGACGCGGGAGGCGTGATGGCGGAGGGTCTGGCCGGCAAGACGATCCTGATGTCCGGCGGCAGCCGAGGCATCGGGCTGGCGATCGCGGTGCGGGCCGCCAGGGACGGCGCCAACATCGCGATCCTCGCCAAGACCGACCGGCCGCACCCGCGGCTGCCCGGCACCATCCACACCGCGGCGGAGGAGATCGCGGCGGCCGGCGGAACCGCGCTGCCGCTGCTCGGGGATGTCCGGGACGACGCGCGGGTCGACGCAGCGGTCGAGGAGACCGTCGCCCGGTTCGGGGGGATCGACATCGTCGTCAACAATGCCTCGGCCATCGACCTGTCCCGCACCTCCGACATCTCGATGAAGCGGTACGACCTCATGCAGGACATCAACTGCCGTGGGACGTTCCTGCTGTCGAAGGCCGCGCTGCCGGCGCTGCGGGCGGCCGCCAATCCGCACATCCTCACCCTGTCTCCACCGCTGAACCTGTCCCCGCGGTGGGCCGGGGGGCACCTGGCCTACACGATCGCCAAGTACGGCATGAGCCTGGTCACCCTGGGCCTGGCCGAGGAGCTGCGGGAGGACGGCATCGCCGCCAACTCGCTGTGGCCGCGGACCACCATCGCAACCGCGGCGGTGCAGAACCTGCTCGGCGGGGACGAGCTGGTGGCGCGGTCGCGCACCCCGGAAGTGGTGGCGGACGCGGCGCACGCGATCCTGCTTCGCCCGGCCCGCGAGTGCACGGGCAACTTCTTCATCGACGACGACGTGCTCGCGGAGGAGGGGGTCACCGACCTGTCCGGCTACCGCGTGGTGCCGGGCGACGAGCCGTTGGCCACCGACCTGTTCCTCGACCAGCAGCCGGTGCGCTGAGGCCGATCGTGTCGGTGGTGGTCGGCGACGACGGGTTGGCGCGGCCCGCGTGGGCGGCCGCCGACCCGCTGCTGCGGGACTACTACGACACCGAGTGGGGGATGCCGGTCCGCGACGAGCGAGGGTTGTTCGAACGGCTCAGCCTGGAGGCGTTCCAGTCTGGTCTGTCCTGGGCGACGATCCTCCGCAAGCGCCCCGCGTTCCGCGAGGCATTCGCCGGCTTCGACCCCGAGATAGTCGCAGGCTTCGGTCCCGCCGAGGTCGAGCGGCTGATGGGTGACGCCCGCATCGTGCGCAATCGCCGCAAGATCGACGCGACGATCACCAACGCCCGCGCCACGGTGGCGTTGCGCCCCGACGGCGGCCTGCCGGGCCTGATCTGGTCGTTCCAGCCCGCACAGACGCCGGCACCGACGACGCCCGCGGACGTGCCCACCTCCTCGCCCGAGTCGACCGCGCTGGCGAAGGCGTTGCGGGCGAGGGGGTTCGTGTTCGTCGGTCCGACCACGATGTTCGCGCTGATGGAGGCGGTCGGGATCGTCGACACCCATCTCGTGGACAGCCATCGGCGTGGCTCGTCCGGCGTGTGGCCGAGGTGACGGCCGGCGGCATGGCTGAGGACCCGGCCGGTGGCGCGGTCCTCCGCCTCGGCTTCCACCCGCCGTACGACGTGCCGGCGACGCTGGCCAACCTGGCCGCGCACGGCGTACCCGGGCTGGACCGCACCGACCGGGAGCACCGACGCCACACGAGGGTGATTCCGGCGCCGCACGGGCCGGTGCCGCTGACCGTCGACTTCGACGACGACGAGATCAGGGTGCGGATGCCTGCGGCCGCGGCGGCGGACCGGGCCTGGCTGACGCAGATGGCTCGGCGCTGGCTCGACCTGGACGCCGACCCGGGCCGGGTGACCGCGGTGCTCGGCGACGACCCGGTGGTGGGCGAGCTCGTCCGGGCGCATCCGGGCCGGCGAATCATCGGCTATCCGGAGGGCTTCGAGGGCGCGGTGCTGACCGTGCTGGGCCAGCAGGTGTCGCTGGCCCGCGCCGGGACGCTGGCGGGCCGGCTGGTCCGCACCTTCGGGACACCGCTGACCGACGGGTTCGTCGCATTCCCGACGGCCGAGCGGCTGGCCGGGGCGGACGTGGAGTACCTGCGCAACAGCGTGGGGTTGACCGGGGCCCGGGCGCGGACCGTGCAGGCGCTGGCGGCGGCCGTCGCCGACGGGCTGGCGCTCGACCCGGCGGGCGACCACGCCCAGATCCGGGACCGGCTGCTGGCCGTGCCCGGCATCGGACCGTGGACCGCGGACTACCTCGCGGTGCGCGCCCTCGGCGACCGGGATGCGTTCACCGCCGGCGATCTGGTGCTGCGCCGCGCGCTCGGTGGGGTGTCCGCCCGCGAGGCGGAGCGGCTCTCGCAGTCGTGGCGTCCGCTGCGCGCGTACGCCCTGCTGCACCTGTGTAGCGGCGCCTACCGCTGATCAGTAGCGGAAGATCGCGGCCAGGTCGCTGTCCTGGGCGACCTCCTGCGACGTGGCGAAGACGGTACCGCCGCTGTGCAGGGTGTCGACCGCGACCGCGTCGATCCGCTCGCAGTCGGCGTACGGCCCGTCGGCACCCAGTCGGACGACCATCGGCGACGGGCCGTCGACCCGCTCCCAGCACCACGGGTCGGCCCGGACGAACAGGGTCTCGACCCGTCCCTCGCCGGCAGCCCGCTGCACGGTCGACGGATCGCTGGAGACCCTCCCGGTCCCGTGCAGCTCGGCGAACCGCCCGACCACCTCGGCCCGGCGGTCCCGCAACTGCTGTTCCACCACCGGCCAGGCCGCGGCGTGCAGCTCCTCGACGGTCAGGTCGTCCGGGTTGCGCAGCACGGCGTCGTCGAGCACCTGGCCATAGGTGTTCACCTCGCGGTAGGCGGCCACCAGAGGGGTCTGGCCCACCAGCACCATCGGCAGGGTCTGGTCGCTGAGCACGTCACGCAGCCCGGTCGCGACCAGGCGCAGGAAGCGCTGCACCTCGTCCTTCTTGAAGTGATCGTCGCCTGCGCCGTGCCCGTAGAACACCGCCGCGCCACCGCGACCGGCCCGCGAGGCCGGCCGTGCCATGGTGTCCGACCGCGGCTCCTGGGCGGCGACGGCCTCGCGCAGGGCGGTAGGAACGTCCGCCAACTCCACGACCTCGACCGTGTGCCGAGTGCCCTCCAGCAGCCGTACCTCGCGCTGGCTCAGCGCCAGCACCAGGAAGTGTTCATCACCGGAGAGCAGCCGCAGCAGCGGGCCGACGACCAGCCGGTCCCCGACGGTGGCGAGCTCCGGCACCCGGAGCGGCACCCGAAGGGTGCGGTGCCAGCCGGCGCGTAGGAACATCGCCAGCCCGTCGCTCATGTGCTGCCAGGCCATCACGTCCTGCTGCAGCCGCCTGGCCGGCGCCATCAGGTCGTCGATCTCCCTGGCGCGCAGGTGTTCGGCCAGCACCGAATCCACGCCGCTCAGCAGGTTCTTCCAGCGCAGCGGGTCGGCGCGGACCTGCTCGCCGAACCGGTGGGTCGGCATGAACAGTGACACTTGGGGCCCGGTGGCTGCGGTCTCCGACAGCGCTGCCAGGTCGGTTCGGGTCACCAGGTCCATGCTCGCCCTCCTGTCGGCGGGGGACGACCACCCTATCCCGCGCCAGCCGGCCAGGGCACCGGCTCGTAGCCGGCCGTGCAGGGCAGCCCGGAGGCCACCTGCAGGTCCCGCGCGGTCAGGTCCGCGACCATGCTCGCCGCGGTGACGCCCCGGTCCAGTTCGTGCAGCTCGGTGTCCGCGTGCCGGCAGACGCTCATCGGGTAACCGTCGTGGTCGGTGAACGCGGTGGTGAGGAACTCGGCGTGGTAGGGCTTCTCCTCGGCCCCGGCCAGCTCGGTCAGCCGGTCCATCCGATGTGGGCTGCTGCTCACCACCAGCGACGAGTAGTCCACCCCGTCGAACGCGGGCGAGCAGAAGTGGTTGGTGTGCAGCAGCAGGCCGCGCTCGTCCGGGTGCAGTCGATGCACCCGCTGCTGGTCGCCGGGCCGTGCCTCGACGTCCACCGCGACCCCGCTGTCGTCGACGACCAGATAGTTGGCCGACGACGCCCGCGGCGCCTCGGCGATCCGGTCGGCAGCCACCTGGGCCGACTCCGACTCCAGGAGCGCGCGCAACAGCACGTGGTACGGCACCCCCGGAGCGCACTCGTCCTCCAGGGTGGTCAGCGCGTTGGTGAGTACCGCGACCCCGGCCGCGTTCACCCCGAACTTGGCCAGCAGCCCGGCCTCCACCACCGACACGTGAGCGGGGGTGTCGTCGTCGGGCTCGGTGCGGAGCACCACCAGGGTGTCGAGCGAGTGCGGCAGCCAGTCCCAGTTCTGCCCTGCCAGCACCCGCCCGTCCGGGGCCAGCGCGGCGAAAGCAGAACACTCGGCGTCGGCGGCCGGTGACCCGTCGCCAGAGGTCACAGCGCCGGCCGTCGCGGCGCGCACCCGGCCGGACCCCATCACCTCGGTGCGCAGGTTGATCGCCACCACGTCGGCCAGGCCGACGCCGGTGCCGTCAGCGATGCCCTGCAACTCGTCCAGGTAGCGCCGGTCGTAGTCGCCGATCGGGTCGACGAACCGCCGCGCCTGCGCGGTGGCCTGGGCCCAGTCCCAGTCGGCGAATCGCTCGAAGGCCTGGGCATAGACCTGCAGCGACCGCCGGATCCGCTCCCGCGCCTGTCGGCCGTACGACCGCCCCCGCTGGTACGGGGAGCCCTGCACGCTGACCACCGGATACATGCCGCCATTGTGCCAACCGCGACAGGAGCCGGTCGGTGCTGTCAGGTGTCGGATCGACCCCATGGCGGGGTAACAAGGGCCCATGACCGATGACCCGTTGGTGTTGGGACCGATGCTGCGCCACGTGGACGAGACCTCGGCGAGCATCTGGGTGGAGACCGCGGCGGCGGCCACGGTGGCCGTCCACGCCGGCGACCGGTCCTGGCAGGCCCGCACGTTCACCGTGCATGGCCACCACTACGCGATCGTGGTGGCCCGCGATCTCGAGCCGGGGTCCGAGCTGGCGTACTCGGTGGCGGTCGACGACGAGCGGGTCTGGCCGCGACCGGCCGCCGACGGGGAGACCTATCCGCCGAGCGTGATCCGCACGCTGCACCCGGACCGGCGGCTGCGGCTGATGTTCGGTTCGTGCCGCACCAGCGTCGCCCACGATGCCGAGGCGAACCGGACCCATGGCGTCGACGCGTTGCGGGCGCTGGCGATCCGGATGATGCGCACCGACCAGTGGCCGGACCTGTTCTACTTCGTCGGCGACCAGGTGTACGCCGACGAGACGACCGAGGCGATGCGTGAGTTCATCGGGGCGCGGCGCGATATCGACCAACCACCGGGCACCGAGCTGAAGGACTTCGAGGAGTACGCCCACCTGTACCGCCTGGCGTGGTCCGACCCGGCCAACCGCTGGCTGCTGTCCACGCTGTCCACGGCGATGATCTTCGACGACCACGACATCCGCGACGACTGGAACAGCTCGCGGGCGTGGAAGCAGCGGATGCGGGCCACCCCGTGGTGGCACGACCGGCTGATCGGTGGGCTGGCGTCGTACTGGGTCTACCAGCACCTGGGCAACCTGTCCCCGGCCGAACGGTCCCAGGACGAGCTGTGGCGTTTGGTCGAGTCCGCGGACGGTCCTGACGAGGTCGACTTGAGCGTCGAGGTGGACCGGCTGGCCGCGCGGGTGGACGACCGCCCCGAGTCCTACCGCTGGAGCTTCAGCCGCGACGTCGCCGGGTGCCGGCTGATCATGCTGGACACCAGGGCGGCGCGGATGCTGGAGCCGGGACACCGGGAGATGATCGACCAGGACGAGCTGGCGTGGCTTCGGTCGGTGATGACCGGGGACTGCCGCGAGTTGCTGGTCGCCACGTCGCTGCCGTTCCTGCTGCCGCCGGGACTGCACCACCTGGAGGCGTGGGACGAGGCGATCGCCGACGGCGCCTGGGGGAAGCGCTGGGCCCGGTTCGGCGAGTGGCTGCGGCAGACCGTCGACTTGGAGCACTGGGCGGCGTTCCAGCGGTCGTTCCAGCAGGTCGCCCGGCTGGCGCTGGAGGTGGCCGACGGCCGGCACGGCGCGCCGCCGCGGACGGTCACGTTCCTCTCCGGCGACGTGCACCACTCCTACCTGTCCGAGGTCCGCGGCCGCCGCCGCGGGGCCCGGGTCCTGCAGGCCGTGTGCTCGCCGATCCGCAACCCGCTGCCGCGGATCATGCGGTTCGCGACCGCGGTGCTCGCGTACGGGGTGGCCGGCGTGGTCGGGGCGGTGGTGGCGCGCAGCGCGCGGGTGCCCCGTGCGCCGATGCGCTGGCGCCGGCTGCACGGCCCCTGGTACGACAACTGCGTGGCGACCGTGGAGGACCGCGACGACGCCCTGGTGCTGCGCTGGGAGACCGGTGTGGTCGACGGTGCGGACGGCCTGCCGCACCTGGAGCTGGTCCGCGAGGTGCGGATCAGCCGGTGACGATCGCCACCACGGCGACCGCGCCCAGGCCGAGCCCGAGCAACTGCAGCCGGTCCGGCCGCTCGTGCAGCAGCACGGCGGCCAGCACCACGGTGACGGCCGGGTAGATCGAGGTGAGCACCGCGGCCACGGTGAGCAGGCCGGCGTGGGCGGCGAAGAAGTAGAGGATGGTCGCGGACACGCCCAGGGCTCCGCCGACGGCCGCGAGCAGCCAGGCCGATGCCGCCCGGCCGGACGTGACCGCCGACGTCGGGGCCCGCCAGGACAACAACGCCAGCCAGAACAGCAGCGCGCCCAGCACCTGGCCGGAGGCCACCGGCCACAGGCCCGCGCCGTCCCCGGCCCGCTCCAACGCGACGTAGAGCACGGCGAACCCCGCGCCGGCCAGCAGCCCGTCCACGACGCCGGCCCGTACCCCGGCAGGTCGGGTCGGATGGCCGGCACCGGGGGGCCGGGCCATCAGCCAGATCGCCGGCAGGGCGAGGAGCACACCGGCCAGCGCCAGTGCACCGAGGCGTTCGCCGAGTGCGGCTCCCGCCAGGGCCGGTAGCGCGGCGGAGCCGACCGCGGACAGCGGAGCGACCACCGCCACCTCGCCGCGGCCGAACCCGCGGTACAGCGCGAGGGTGCCCGCAGCCCCGCCCAGCCCGCTGAGCGCACCCCAGACCAGCGCCGCCGGCCCGGCGCGCCCCGTGCCGGTCCACGGCAGGCTGGCGGTCACCAGGACTGCGGCAACGGACTGCGCGACCACGCCGACCCGCAGGAAATGGACCCGCCGCGACGCCAGCGCTGCACAGAAGTCCGAGACCCCGAAGCCGAGCGCCGCGGCCAGGGCCAGCACGGCGCCCATGCGCGGGTTCTCGGCTCAGCCAGGACGGCGGTGGCGGCTCAGGCCAGCGCTGCCAGCAGCGCCCTCATCCACGGTCCCAGGTCGGCGGGGGTGCGGGCCGAGATCAGGTTGCCGTCGACAACCGTCTCCTCGTCCACCCACCGGACGCCGGCGTTCTCCATGTCGTCGCGGATGGCGCCGACGCTGGTCGCCCGCCGACCCTTCACGATCTTCGCCGAGATCGGCACCCAGCCGGCGTGGCAGATGAACGCGATCGGCTTGCCCGCGGTGTCGAACGCGCGGACCAGATCCAGCACTTTCTCCGATCGCCGGAGCTTGTCGGGGGCGAACCCGCCGGGCACCACCAGGGCGTCGAAGGCGTCGGCGGCGACCTCCTCGACCGAGCCGTCCACCTGGTACGGGAAACCGTGCTTGCCGGAAACCTCGCCGGTGTCCAGGCCCGCGACGGTGACCTCCACGTGCTCCTCCCGCAGCCGGTAGACGGGGTAGAGCAGCTCCATCTCCTCGAACAGATCCGCAGCCAGGACCAGAACCTTCTTGTCTGCAAGTGCCATGCCACGAGCCTACTGACGCAGCCCTCCCGGTCTGCGCCCAGACCTGGCCACGCGGGTCGGGCCGTGGCTCACCTACGGTGGTGCCAGACACCGACCGAAGCCCCCGTTGTACACGAGTCCCGGACACGTGCCCCGTGCCCACGCCTGTGAGGACCTGATGAGACGACCTCCCGCCCGGACCACGTGCGCCCGGGGGCCCGCCGCGGCGTCCCTAGCGCTGGCCCTCGTCCTGGCAGTGGCCGGGTGCACCGGATCGGACGAGACCGATCGGGCCACGCGTACGGCAGAGGCGCTGGCTGCGGGTCTGTCGTCGGGCAAGCTCGGCGCGGTGCGGTTCGCCGACCGGCCCACCCCGGCCGTCCAGCGCTGGTGGGACGACACCGTGGGCGGGATGGACGTCGCGCCGAAGGTCGAGGTGACCGGTGTCGAACCGGTGGAGGACGACGCGACCACGGCCACCCTCTCCTACACCTGGCCACTCGGCGGCGAACAGGCCTGGACGTACGACACGTCGGTGCGGCTGAGTAGAGCCCAGGACGGGGAAGCCTGGGTGGCCGAGCTGGTCCCGGCCGCGGTGGAGCCGTCCCTCGCCGAGGGGGAGGTCCTGGCGGCGCGGCGTGAGCCGGCCGAGCGCGGCGACATCCTCGGCGCCGGGGGCGCGCCGCTGGTGACGGAGCGGCCGGTGCTGCGGTTCGGCATCGACAAGACCAGGGTCCGGCCGGCGCAGCAAGCCGAGTCGGCGCGCCGGCTGGCCCGACTGCTCGACATCACCCCCGGCGACTTCGTCAGCAGTGTCGAGCAGGCCGGAGACCGGGCGTTCGTCGAGGCCCTGGTGCTGCGTGAGGGCGACGTGACCGACCGGATCCGCAACGGCTACCCGGAGATCCCCGGCGCCATCGCGGTCTCGGACGACCTGCCGCTGGCGCCGACGCGAGAGTTCGCCCGGCCGATCCTCGGCACGGTCGGCGCCGTCACGGCGGAGATCGTGGAGGAGTCCGACGGCCGCTACCAGGCCGGGGACGAGGCGGGGTTGTCCGGCCTGCAGCTTCGCTACGACCAGCAGTTGGCCGGCACCCCCGGCGTGACCGTCGAGGCCGTGGGGCAGGACGACCAGCGGCGGACGCTGTTCGAGGTGCGGCCGAAGGCGGGGAAGCCGCTGCGCACCACGCTCGACCCGCAGCGGCAGCGCACCGCCGAGCGGCTGCTCGGCGACGTCGGCCCGGCCAGCGCACTCGTGGCCGTCCGGCCCTCGGACGGTCACATCCTGGCCGCCGCCAGCGGGCCGGGGTCGGACGGGCAGTCCACGGCGACGGTGGGCCAGTACGCCCCCGGCTCCACGTTCAAGGTGGTGACCAGCCTGGCGCTGTTGCGTGCTGGACTCACGCCGGACAGCACGCTGCCGTGCACCGACACCGTCACGGTCGACGGGAAGCCGTTCAAGAACTACGACGACTATCCGCCCGGCGCCATCGGCGACATCTCGCTTCGGTCGGCGCTCGCCAACTCCTGCAACACCGCGTTCATCTCCCAGCGTGGCAAGGCCTCCCAGGACGACCTGGCCGCCGCCGCTGCCTCGCTGGGCCTCGGCGTCGACCACGACCTCGGGTTTCCCGCCTACTTCGGGCAGGTCGGCGCCGACGACACCGAGACCGGGCATGCGGCGGCGATGATCGGGCAGGGCAAGGTGCTCGCCTCTCCGCTGGTCATGGCCGCGGTCGCCGCCTCGGTGCAGCAGGGCTCCACCGTCACCCCGGTGTTGCTGCCCGCGTACCAGCCCGACGACGGCGGGGCGGACGCCGGCGCGGAGGTGCGGCAGCTCGCCGGCCAGGAGTCGGACCGGCTGGCATCGATGATGCGGTCGGTGGTCACGGAGGGCAGCGCCACCTTCCTCGGCGGCGTCCCCGGGGCACCCGTCCTCGCCAAGACCGGGACAGCCGAGTTCGGCGAGCAGGACCCGCCGCAGACCCACGCGTGGATGATTGCGGCGCAGGGGGATCTGGCGGTGGCGGTGTTCGTGGACGTGGGCGAGTCGGGCTCGCAGACGGCCGGCCCGATCCTCAGCGCCTTCCTCCGGGGCTGAGGATCGATGTCCGGTCCCGACCGGTCCCCGGTCGCGCACCGGATCCTGGTCGTGGCCTGGGTGGCCTACCTGGTGGCAGTGGCCGTGCTGGTGTTCCAGCCGGATGCGTCCGCCGCCAGCGACTCAGTCGGCCTGGTCGACCGGGTCGTACGCGCCGCGGGGGCACCGTCGTGGCTGGGGCCGCAGGTGATCGAGGTGGTGGCCAACGTGGTGCTGTTCGTGCCGCTCGGCCTGCTGGGAGCGGGAGTCGTGCACCGGTGGTCTGTCCTGTTCTGGGGGTTGTGCGGACTGGCGCTGTCGGCGGTGATCGAGCTGATCCAGCTGCTGTTCCTGCCCGGGCGCAGCGCGACCTGGACCGACCTCGCCGCCAACACCGGCGGCGCCGTGTTGGGGATGCTGGTGTTGCGGCTGGTATTGCGCTACCGCCGCTCGGGATCTGTTCCGTAGGCTGGAACCCCCGGACGTACCCAATCTGCACACCCAGTCAGGCCCGTCGACGCGATGGGCGAAGGGACCATGATGACCACAGTCACCGGTGGGGCCGAGGTCGTATTGGACGAGCACCGGCGCGAGCTGACCGGCTTCTGCTACCGGATGCTCGGCTCGGCCTTCGACGCCGAGGACGCGGTGCAGGAAACCATGGTGCGGGCCTGGCGTGCCTACGACGGTTTCGAAGGCCGCTCGTCCGTGCGGTCGTGGCTCTACCGCATCGCCACCAACGTGTGCCGGGACATGCTCGGCAGCCGGTCGCGGCGGGCCCGGCCGATGGACCTGTCCCCGGGCGCGTGGCAGCCGGTAGAGGCGTCGCTGGCCGCCCGGCGGCCCGAGGACACCTGGTTAGAGCCGATGCTGGACAACCGGCTGGTGCCGACGCAGCCCGACCCGGCGGACGTGACGGTGGGGCGGGAGACGGTGCGGCTGGCGTTCGTCGCCGCACTGCAGTACCTGCCGCCCCGCCAGCGGGCGGTGCTGATCCTGCGGGACGTGCTGCGCTGGAGCGCGGCGGAGGTCGCCGAGCTGCTGGAGACCAGCGTCGCCTCGGTCAACAGCGCGCTGCAGCGGGCCCGGGCCACGCTTGAGGTGCGGGGCACGGTCGGCGAGGAATATGACCCGCTGAACGACCGGCAGCAGCAGCTGCTCAGCCGCTATGTCGACCTGTTCGAGCGCTACGACATCGACGGGCTGGTGACGCTGCTGCACGAGGACGTCACGCAGAACATGCCGCCGTTCGAGATGTGGCTGCAGGGCCCGTCCGACGTCGCGGCCTGGATGCTCGGACCCGGACACGAATGCCGCGGCTCCCGGATGATCGCGACGGTCGCGAACGCCGCGCCGGCGTTCGCGCAGTACCGGCCGAGCGGGCCGGGCGGGCGGCACGAGCCGTGGGGTCTGCACGTGCTCGAGGTGGCCGATGGCCGGATCCTGGCGATCACCACGTTCCTCGATACCAGGCTGTTCGAGCTGTTCGGCCTGCCGGCGCACCCGGACGGCTGAGCCGGCGATGCTGGTCGACGAGGCGGTGGCGGCCGTGCCTGCGGGGCCGGTGCGCCGCTTCGTCCGGGCGTACCACGGCTATCGGCAGGCCGGGGTCGCGCCCGCCGTGCACCGGGGTCTCCCGTCCCCCTGGCTGACCCTGATCTTCACCCTCGACGACCCGCTGCAGCTCACACAGCACGTCGACGGGGTCACGCCGCCGGGTGTGTACGCCACGCTGGTCGGCGGCCTGCATGCCGCGCCGGCGGTGATCGTGCATCAGGGCCGGCAATCCGGCATCCAGCTGATGCTCGACCCGCTGGGAGCCCGGGCGGTGTTGGGGCTGCCGGCCGGTGAGCTGGGCGGCCTGGATCTCCCGGCCGACCTGGTGCTCGGCCGTGCTGCCGACCGGATCCGGGATCGGCTGCGGTCGGCTGCCGATTGGGAGGACCGGTTCGCGGTGCTCGACCAGGAGCTGACCCGGCTGGTGCTCGCCGCCGACGAGCGGGCCGCCGATGCCGTACCGGCCGCGTTGGACCACGCCTGGCGGCGGCTGCTGGGTGTCGGGGGCAAGGTGACCGTGGCCGCGCTGGCGAGCGAGGTCGGCTGGAGCGAGCGGCAGCTGGCCCGGCGGTTCCGGGCGGACGTCGGACTGACCCCGAAGACGGCGGCCCGGGTGGTGCGGTTCGACCGCGCTCGACGGATGCTGCAGGCGCCCGACGGTCCGACGGCGGCCGAGGTGGCGGCCACCTGCGGGTATGTCGACCAGTCGCACCTGAACCGGGACTTCACCGAGTTCGCCGGCTGCGCACCGAGCCGCTGGCTGGCCGAAGAGGTCGGAAACGTCCAAGCGGTCGCGGGCTCGGCTGCGGCAGAGTCATGGGCATGACGACGCAAACAGACAGCACTGACGGCACCGGTCAGGTCGGCGGCGCTCCGGCGCCGCAGGTCTGGCCGACCCTGCGGGCCCGGGACTGCCGCGGGCTGATCCGGTTCCTGGTGGATGTGATCGGCTTCGAGGAGACCGTGGTGTACGGCGAGGGCGACCGGGTGGACCACGCCCAGCTGAGCTGGCCGCCCGGTGGCGGCATCATGCTCGGCTCGGTCCGGGAGGACGCCGACGACGGCTGGCCGCTCCGCCCCGGCACGTTCGGCGCCTACGTGGTGACCGACGAGCCGGACGCGATCCTGGCCCGGGCGCAGGCGGCCGGCGCGGAGATCGTGCAGCCGCTGGCGGAGACCGACTACGGCTCCCGCGAGTTCGCGCTGCGCGACCCCGAGGGGAACCTGTGGTCGTTCGGCACCTACCGGGGCGAGCCCCGCGCAGCCGGCTGACGTCTGGGGTTCGCGCCAAGATCCGACGCTAAGGTCCGACGGGCGTGCCGGGTCTGCCTCAAGATCCGACGCCAAGGTCCGACGGGCGTGCTGGGCCTGCCCCAAGATCCGACGGTTGGGTCCGACAACTGCTCTGCGAGCACCCGGCGGTGGCCTCAAGATCCGACGGCAGTATCCGACGGCTGCACGCTGGGCGAACGCCGTAGGCGTCGGACCTTGCCGTCGGATGCTGCAGGACCAGCCCG
>CAZNCE010000017.1:15637-19413 GCA_964571285.1 uncultured Nocardioidaceae bacterium
TGGGCGAACGCCGTAGGCGTCGGACCTTGCCGTCGGATGCTGCAGGACCAGCCCGCCCGCGGGTCGGAACCTAGCGTCGGATCCTGATGCAAGCCCGGAGCCGCCCGTCGGACCTCAACGTCGGATCTTGATGCGGGCGGAGCCCGCCGGTCGGACCTCAGCGTCGGATCTTGAGGCGGGCCGCGCCGTCAGGGGCGCTGGCTCACCTCGGGCAGCGTCTTGCCGACCGCCACCCCGGCCAACCCGAGGACGGCCAGGAACCCCAGCGCCACCTCCGGCCCCAGGTGCGCCAGCGCGCTGCTGATCGCGCCGGCCACCAGCAGCAGTACGCCCATCGCGGTGTTCGCCACCGCCACATAGTCGGTCCGCCGGTTGCCGGTCGCCATGTCCACCACGTACGTCTTGCGGGCCACCCGGATCGCGGTGTGGGTCAGCGCCAGCAGCAGGTATGCGATCGGGTACAGCAGCGACCACGGCGCAACCGTGGGCAGGGCCAGCGCGGCCAGCAGCGCGAGCACGATCACCGATGCCGTGGCCGCTCCGGCCATCATCAGGCGACGGCTGGACCGGTCCGCGAGCCGGCCCATCCGTCGACCGGCCAGGCTGGCCAGTCCCGACGAGATCACGAACGGGCCGAGTCCGCTGAGCCCGGTGTCGCCGTGCCGCGCGGCGAGCATGACGACGAACGGCGGGCTGAGCGCGCTGACCAGCAGCAGCGTGCGCACCAGCACGAACCGGCGGAATGCCGCATCGTCGCGCAGCAGCGACCAGGTGTGCGCCGCCCAGCCCTCCTCGGTGGTGTCGGTCTGTCCCGCGGGCTCCCGCACGGTCGCGTACACCAGCGCGGCGACCACCCAGGCGAGCGTCGCGGCGGCCAGCAGCCACGCCAGCACCGCGGTGCCGACCCGGTCGCCGCCGAGCAGCCGGATCCCGATCCCGACGGTGATCGCGACGACGCCCGAGGCCACGGTCGCGATCCCGTTGATCTGGCCGCGTTGTCCCTTCGGGATGGTACGGCCGAGGACGTCCTTGCTGGTGATCGACGTCGCGGCCCGCGCCAGCGCGAAGACGGCCAGCGCCCCGACGATGGCCAGCCCGGCGACCAGCCCCTCGGCGACGGCCGCGGTGAGCGCCATGCCGGCCGTCGCCACGGCCTGCCCGAGGGCACCGCCGACCCACACCCACTTGCGCAGCCGGCGCCGGCGGATCCGCGCGGCCATCGCCGCCTGGGGAAGCAGCGCCCCGGATTCGCGTACCGGCACCAGCAGCCCGATCAGGAAACCTGGCGCGCCGAGCGCGGACAGCAGCCAGGGCAGCACCGTCTTGGCGTTGACCACCTGGTCGCCGACGTTCTGCAACGCGCTGGCGCCGATGATCCGCAGCCCGTTGCCGGGTGCGCGGCGGGAGACGTCGTCGTCGGGGTCGCTCCGCTCGTCGGTGCTCGGCTCGACGCGGACCAGAGCCTGATAGACCCTGGGAACGACGTTCACGCAGGCAGGCCCCCTCCTCGGCTAGCGGCGCCGGTTCACCAGCGCCCAGGTGGCGGGAAGCACCAGCGCCACGGCGATGATCTTGACGGCGTCACCGACCAGGAACGGCAGCACCCCGAGCTCCAGCGCGCGCCCGAACGACACGTCGAGCGCGACGGCCAACCAGGAGGTCCCGATCGCGTAGATCAGCACTGACCCGGCGGCCATCGCCGGCACCGACGACCAGACCCGCCGGTCGGCCCGCCGCTCGGCGAGCGCACCGACCACGGCGGCCGCGGCCACGAACCCAAGGATGTAGCCGAAGCTGGCCGCGCTCCACCCGGAGCTCTGCCCGGCGAACCAGGGCACCCCGGCCAGACCGACCAACAGGTAGAGCACCATCGCCAGCAGCCCGCGCACCGTGCCCAGCGCCGCACCCACCCCGAGCACCGCGGCGGTCTGCAGGGTGAACGGCACCGGGGTGAAGCCGGTGAAGATGGTGACCTGCGCCGCCAGGCCGGTCAGCGCCGCGCCGCCGACCACCAGCGCAAGGTCGCGCACCAGCGTGCCGGGGACCAGGTCGGCCAGCACGAAGCGCGGGGTGTTGACAGCGGCGAAGGACATGGAGGTCTCCTCGGTCGTCGTGGTTGTGCCCGACGGAGGCAACATAGCGGACGGCAAATGGGTCCTCGACGGTGTCCCACTCGTCGGTCCGGCCGCGGGTTTCCGGTAGGGCCGCCCGCTGCGACGTCTCAGCCGGCCCGGTAGTCCAGCGAGCCGCCGTCGGTCTCTTCGAGATCCGGTCGCCCGCGAGGTCCGGGCACCCGGCCGCCGGTCAGTCCTTCGACCAGCGCGTCGACGAACGCGGGGACGTCGCGCCGCTCCAGCCGGAACGTACCCGTGCACACGGCGCCCCGCCACAGCGACAGCACCACGACGTCGTTGAGAGGCCGGTCGCCGCTGGGCTCGTCGTCGGGCGCTCCGTCGCCTCGGGCCTGCTCGCCGGGGTGCCAGGTGACGCGCAGCAGCCGACCCTCGCCGCGAGAGTCCAAGAAGACCTCGCCGCTGACGGGGAGCGCGCGCAGCCGCGACATGGGCACATCATCCCTCGCCGCAGGGCGTTCGGCCAGCAAACCGCGACGCTGCCGCCGGCTGGGACGGTGCCGATAGCGTGGCCGGGTGACCACCCTCGTGCGCTCCTGGCTGTCTCCGGAGCGCCCGCCCTTCCCCGACGTGGTCTCCGATCCGCGCGCCCGGCGGGGGATGACCCTCGAACTGGTCGTGGTCTTCTCCATCACACTCGGGCTGTCCGGGGCCCGCAGCCTGCTGTCGCTGATCGACTCGCTGCTGCGGCCGGAGCCGCTGAGCGAACAGTCGGTCGCGATCAACGTGTCGCAGGCCACGAACAGCCTGGTCGACATGTTCAAGCAGTTGCTCGGCGTGGTCGAGCTGGTCGGCTGGGGCGCGCTCGGCGCGTACCTGCTGTGGCGCGGCGGGATCGCGCTGGCCCGGGTCGGGTTGGACCGCCGCTCGCCGATCCGGGACGTGCTGCGCGGCGCCGGGCTGGCGCTGCTGATCGGGGTGCCGGGGCTGGTGCTGTATTTCGTCGGCTGGAAGCTCGGCTTCAACCTGGCGGTACGGCCGTCGGCGCTCGGCGACACCTGGTGGCGCCCGCTGACCCTCACCCTGGCGGCGTTCGGCAACGCCTTCGCCGAGGAGGTGCTGGTGGTCGGGTATCTGCTCACCCGGCTGCGGCAACTGGGCAAGAGCGAGAACGCCGCTCTGGTGGGCGCGGCGGTGCTGCGCGGCTCGTACCACCTCTATCAGGGGCTGGGCGGGTTCGTCGGGAACTTCATCATGGGGCTGATCTTCGGCCGGGTCTGGCAGCGCACGAACCGGCTGTGGTCGCTGATCGTCGCGCACACGCTGCTGGACGTGGTCGCGTTCGTGGGTTACGCGCTGCTGCACGGCCGGGTGGACTGGCTGCCCTGACGGCGGGCGGGCCCCAAGATCCGACGCCACGTTCCGACGGGGGCCGCGGGCGGGCCCCAAGATCCGACACCACGTTCCGACCGGGACGGCGGGCCGGCCCCAAGATCCGACACCAAGTTCCGACCGGGACGGCGTGCGCGCCCCAAGATCCGACGCCAAGTTCCGACGCAGTGGTGGCTGGAGGCACGGCGAACAGCGTGGAGGCGTCGGATATCTACGTCGGATCTTGAGGCGGGCCCGGAGCGCCCGTCGGAACCTGCCGTCGGATCTTGAGGCGGGCCCGGAGCGCCCGTCTGATCCTGCCGTCGGATCTTG
>CAZNCE010000017.1:19513-32012 GCA_964571285.1 uncultured Nocardioidaceae bacterium
CGTCGGATCTTGAGGCGGGCCCGGAGCGCCCGTCTGATCCTGCCGTCGGATCTTGCTGCAGGCCGGAGCGCCCGTCGGAACCTGACGTCGGATCTTGATGCGAACCCCGGCCGCCTACGTCGGATCCTCGAGCGGGCCGAGCAGCGCGTTGGCCCAGGCGAAGTGCACGGACTCGTCGTCGCTGGGGTGGAAAATCCCGGCCAGCACGTCGCGGTACAGCCGGGACAGCTCGTTGCGGTTGAAATACGACGAGCCGCCGGACGCGCGGATGGCCTGCTCCACCACCCGGACCGCGGTCTCGGTCGCCCTGGACTTGATCGCGGACAGCTGCGGCATCCACAGGTCGCCGCGGTCCACCCCGTCGTCCACGTCGCGGGCGGCCAGCGCGATCTGTGGGTAGATCCCGTCCAGCTGCATCGCCGCGCCGGCCAGGCGCCAGCGGATGTCGGGGTCTTGCGAGTACGTGCTGCCGGACTTCTTCGACCGGCGGCGCTGCACGATCTGCACCGCGACCTCCAGCGCCCGCCGCGCGATTCCCGTGTAAACCGACGCCAGCAGCAGCTCGAAGTTGGCGAAGATCCCGAACACGAACGGGTCCCGTGTCGGCCCCGGCGCAACCCGCCGCACCACCCGCTCCGGCGGCGCGTACACGCCGTCGAGCACTGTCGTGCACGACTGCGTGGCGCGCATCCCGACCGTGTCCCAGTCGTCCTTGATCTCGATTCCGCCCGCATCCCGGTCCACGAAGGCGTACACCAGGCGCGGCTCGTCACCGGTCGTGTCCAGCCCGAAGGTGCCGAGTCGGGTCCACGCCGGCGACAGGGAGGTGAAGATCTTCGTTCCGTAGAAGGAGTAGCCGCCCGCGCCGTCCGGCCGCGCCTCGGTGTCCGACCCGAACAGCACCAGGTCGTTGCCCGCTTCCGAGATGCCGAACGCGAGCAGCTCCCCGGCGCCCGCTGCCTCCAGGATGAGGTCGGCCGACCGGTCGCCCGCCACCCGCACGGTACGAGCCACGCCGACCCACACGTGGTGCATGTTCACCGCAAGTGCCGTGGACGGGGCCGCGCCGGCGAGCCGCATCTGCTCGTTGGTCAGCTCGTCCAGGGTCAGTCCGGCGCCGCCGAACTCCTCCGGCACCATCGCGGTCAGGTAGCCGGCCTCGCGCAGTTCGGCCAGATCCTCGTCGAAGAAGCTGTTCCGCCGGTCGTACTCCGCCGCCCGCCCGCGGATCCGCTCCAGCAGCTCGTCATCGAGGATCTGTCGTGGCGCAGCGGGCATGGTCGCTCCTGATCGAGTTCACGGGTTCTTGTGCAGCGGGTGAGAGGTGGTCATGGCACGCGGTTCGTCCACTCCTGGGTCGCGAACTTGTCCCGGACCAGCTCGCCGGCCCGACGCAGCTCGTCGTCGGTGTAGGCCGCCGCACGAGTGTCGTACCGCCCCCGGAAGTAGGTCAGGAACGCGTCCATCACATCCTCGCGCGGCATCCCGGTCTGCGAGCGCATCGGGTCCACCCTCTTGTTCGCGCTCTTGGTGCCCTTGTCCGACAGCTTCTCCCGGCCGGTGCGCAGCACCTCGGTCATCTTCTGCGCGTCGATGTCGTAGGCCATGGTCACGTGGTGCAGCACCGCGCCGGACGCGAACCGCCGCTGCGCCGCCCCGGCGATCTTGCCCTTGTCGGAGGCGATGTCGTTCAGGGGCACGTAGCGGGCGCGGACCCCCACCTCGGTCAACGCGCCGAGCACCCAGTCGTCCAGGAACGCGTACGACTGCTCGAAGGTGAGCCCCTCGACCAGCGACACGGGTACCGCGAGGGAGTACGTGATGCAGTTGCCCGGCTCCATGAACATGGCGCCACCACCGGAGATCCGCCGGGCCACCCGGATGCCGTGTCGCTGGGCGGCCGCGGCGTCGACCTCGTTGCGTACCGACTGGAAGGAGCCGATCACCACCAGTGGCGCGTCCCAGTCCCAGAAGCGCAGCGTCGGCGGACGCCGGCCGGCGGCGACCTCCTGCGGGATCACCTCGTCCAGGGCCAGGTGCATCACCGGGTCCAGGGTCACCGCGGGGATCACGTCGAAGGTGTGATCGGCCCAGCCGGTCGCCTTGCCGAGTGCCCGTCGCACCGCGATCCCCACCGCCTGCGAGCTGAACCCGATCAGCGACACCGACTCGTCCAGCGCGCCGTCGATCGCGTGCGCCAATTGCTCGGCGGGCGCGTCCGCGGGCATCCCGACCAGCGCGGCGTCGATGTCCTCCAGCGCGGAGTCGGGTTCGAGGAAGAAGTCCCCGGAGACCCGGACCCTCGCCAACCGGCCGTCGGCCGTCTCGACGTCGACCGCGACCAGTTTCCCGCCGGGCACCTTGTACTCTCCGCGCACCAGATCGGCCACACCTGCACCTTAGCGACGCGGTCCGCACGGCTCCCCGCGGCTGACGGACCGACCTTCGGGACGGGTCACAGACCGATAAAGTGTGCGTGCTTCAAGGTCGAGACGGCATCCGGCGCATTACTGTATGGCCCTAGCACCGGAAATGACTCACGTTCTCGTTGCTGGTTGGCAGGGTTTCCCCGTTCACCCGTGCAACGTCGGAAGGCGGACTTGTCCATGAGATCTCTACGCAAAAGCGCATCCGTGCTCGTCGGGCTGGGCGCCGCGCTGGCCCTGGTGGTCAGCGGTTGTGGCGGCTCCGACGACGGCGGCGACACCGGCAGTGCCGGCGGCGGTAGCGGAGCCGACTTCCCGCTGGTCAGCGCCGGCAACCTGACGGTGTGCTCGGACATCCCCTACAAGCCGTTCGAGTGGGAGGAGGGCGGCTCCTACACCGGGTTCGACATGGACCTGATGCAGCAGATCGCCGACGGCCTGGGCCTGAAGCTCGTGGTGAAGGACTCCAGCTTCGACGGGTTGCAGTCCGGAGCTGCGCTGAGTGCCGGGACCTGTGACATCGTCGCCAGCGCGATGACGATCACCGACGAGCGGGAGAAGAACCTCGACTTCAGCGACCCGTACTACGACTCCAAGCAGTCGCTGCTGGTGCCCACCGGCTCGGACATCACATCGATCGACGACCTGTCCGGACACAAGGTCGGCATCCAGCAGGGCACGACCGGCGCGCAGTACGCCAAGGAGAACGTGCCGGACGGCACCAACCTGATCACCTACCCGAGCGATGCCGAGCTGTACCCGGCGATCGAGTCCGGCGGTGTGGACGCGGTGCTGCAAGACCTGCCGGTGAACCTCGACCACACCCAGGGCGGCAAGTTCGAGATCGTGCAGACCTTCGACACCAACGAGCAGTACGGGTTCGCGGTGAAGGAGGAAGGCAGCGAGAAGCTGTTGGAGGCGGTCAACGGGCAACTGCAGGAACTGCGGGACAACGGGGAGTACCAGAAGCTGTACGACAAGTACTTCTCCACCGAGTGACACCGGCGGCGAGTGGTACCAGCGCCCGATCGCCGTCGCGATGAGCTGAAGGGGAGGACGCATGAAGCGGTCCACCAGAACGAAGTTGACCCGGGGCGTCCTCTACTTCATCTTTGTTGCCGGCATCGTGGCGCTGGTGCTGCTCGCCGACTGGGGTGCGATTCAGCAGTCCTTCCTCAACCCCGATATCGCCAAGGACACGTTCCCCGACGTAGTCGTGGTGGCGGCCCGGAACACGGTGATCTACACGATCATCGCGTTCATCGGCGGCCTGATCCTCGGGCTGATCCTGGCGCTGATGAAGTTGTCCCCGGTGGCGCCGTACCGTTGGCTCGCCACCGCGTACATTGAGTTTTTCCGCGGTCTGCCGGCCCTATTGGTGATCTTCACGTTCGCGTTCGCGGTGCCGATCGCCTTCAACTGGCAGGCTCCAGGCGGCAGCGCGGGCGCCGGGCTGATTGCGCTGATCATCGTCTCGGCCGCGTACATCGCGGAAACCATTCGGGCCGGCATCCAGGCGGTGCCAAAGGGCCAGGTGGAGGCCGCCCGCTCGCTGGGCATGCGGCCGACCTGGACGATGGTCTCGGTGGTGTTGCCGCAGGCGTTCCGGATCGTCATTCCGCCGCTGACCAACGAGTTGGTGGTGCTGATCAAGGACACCTCGCTGCTGTTCATCGCCGGGATGGCGCTGAACCAGCGCGAGCTGACCACGTTCGCCAGGGATGCGGTCTCCACCAGCGCCAATTCCACACCGCTGGTGGTGGCCGCACTGATGTACCTGATCGTCACGCTGCCGCTGACCCGGTTGGTGGCCTACATGGAACGCCGTACCCAGAGAGCGCGGTGAGCACGATGTCAGAGCCGGCCGTCGACCAGTCGGCGCACGCGATCGACGTTCGCGGACTGCACAAGTACTTCGGCGAGCTCGAGGTGCTCAAGGGCATCGACTTCCACGTCGACGCCGGCGAGGTGGTCTGCGTGATCGGGCCGTCCGGCTCGGGCAAGTCGACCCTGCTGCGTTGCGTCAACCGGCTGGAGGAGCCCACCAAAGGCACCATCTGGATCGAGGGTGTCGACATCACCGACCCGGAGACCGATCTGGACCTGGTGCGAACCCGGATCGGGATGGTCTTTCAGCAGTTCAACCTGTTCCCCCATCTGTCGGTGATGCGCAACCTCACGCTGGCCCAGCAGCGGGTGAAGAAGCGCGGCAAGGACGAGGCCGTGCAGATCGCCCGGCGCAACCTGGAGAAGGTCGGGCTGAAGGACAAGGAGAACGTCTATCCCGCTCACCTGTCCGGCGGCCAGCAGCAGCGGGTCGCGATCGCCCGCGCACTGTCGATGGACCCGGACATGATGCTGTTCGACGAGCCCACCAGCGCGCTCGACCCGGAGCTGGTCGGCGACGTGCTCGGCGTGATGAAGGACCTCGCGCACGAAGGCATGACGATGATGGTGGTCACCCACGAGATGGGCTTCGCCCGCGAGGTCGGCGACCGGGTCGTGTTCATGGACGGCGGCGTGGTCGTCGAGGACGGCGACCCCAACGACGTGCTCGGCAACCCGCAGCACCAGCGCACCCAGGCGTTCTTGTCCAAGGTGCTCTGAGCTGCGGGCTCAGTCGCGGGTCCGCCCGCGGTCGCGTCCCAGCGGCGTCACCGCGGGGCCGCCGGTCACCGGGTCCGGGGTGACCTTGCACCGCAGCCCGAACACCTGCCACACCAGGTCCTCACTGATGATGTCCGCCGGGCGCCCCTGGGCAACGATCCGCCCGTCCTTCATCGCGATCAGATGGGTCGCGTAGCGCGCGGCGTGGTTGAGGTCGTGCAGCACCGCGACCAGCGTGTGGCCGGCCCGGTTCAGGTCGGTGAAGAGCTCCATCAGCTCGATCTGGTACGAGATGTCGAGGAAGGTGGTCGGCTCGTCGAGCAGCAGCAGCGGCGTCTGCTGTGCCAGCGCCATCGCCACCCATACCCGCTGGCGCTGACCGCCGGACAGCTCGTCGACCAGCCGGCCGGACAGCTCGGTCAGCCCGGTCGCAGCCATCGCCTCCGCGACCGCCTGCTCGTCGGCGGGCGTCCACTGGCGGATCAGGTTCTGGTGCGGATAGCGCCCACGCGCCACCAGGTCCGCGACGGTGATCTTGTCCGGCGCGACCGACGACTGCGGCAGCAGCCCGATCCGACGCGCCACCTCCTTGGCCTTGTACGAAGCGATCGACCGGCCGTCCAGCACGACCTGCCCGGAGCTGGGCTTGAGCAGCCGGGACAGCGTGCGCAGCAGCGTCGACTTCCCGCAGGCGTTCGGCCCGACCACGACGGTGAACGAGTTGTCGGGGATGGACACGGACAGGTCCTGCGAGATGATCCGCCGGTCGTAGCCCACCGTCACGCCGTCCACGTGCAGCCGGGTCTCCCTGGGCCGCCGGTCGGCTGCCTGCTGCTCGGAGACTGCGGTCGGGTCGGTCACTGTGGTCACGTCGTTCCTCGTGAGCTCGGCGGTCGGGATCGGGTCCTGTGCGTTCACAGCTGTCGCCTCGCCTCGCGGATCAGCAACCAGACAAGGTAGCCACCGCCCAGGACGACGGTCACCACGCCGACCGGGAGCGGGGTTGGCACCACATGCTGGGCCACGTAGTCGGCCGCGCACAGCAGCAGCGCGCCGGTGCCGGCGGCCGCCGCCAGCGAGATCCCGGGCGTACGGACGAGCCGGCGGCCCACCTGTGGGGCGGCCAGCGCGACGAACGCGATCGGCCCCGCGGCTGCGGTGATGACGGCGGTCAGTGCCACGCCGATGACGACCAACCCCAGCCTGGCCGGCTCCGTGCGTAGCCCGAGCGCCCGGGCGGTGTCGTCGCCGAGCTCGAGCTGCTTCAGCGGGCGGGCCAGGCCGATCAGCATGAACAGCAGCACCACCACTCCGGATCCGGCGAGCGCGGCCTGCGGCCAGGTGATCAGGTTGAGTGAACCCGCGCCCCAGACCGCGGCCGTCAACGCGAGCTCCAGTTGGGCGGTCAGCAACAGGTAGGTGTTCAGCGACATCAGCATCGCCGAGACCGCGATGCCCACGACGATCAGCCGGAAGCCCTGCATGCCGCGCTTGAAGGCCAGCAGGTAGACGATCGCGGCGGTGGCGATGCCGCCGGCCAACGCCCCCGCGGCCACCTGGTAGAACGACCCGCCGAACGCCAGCATCACGATCAGGGCCCCGGTGTACGAGCCGTTGGAGAAGCCGATGATGTCGGGGCTGGCCAGCGGATTGCGGGTCAGGGACTGGAAGATCGCGCCGCTGACGCCGAGCCCGGCGCCGAACACGATCGCGGCGACCACCCTGGGCATCCGCCAGTCGACCACCACGGTGTGCGCGAAGCCGCCGTCTGAGCCGAAGATCGCGCCGACCACCTCCGTGGGGCTGAGCGTGAAGTCGCCGCTGCCCAGCGCCAGCAGGCCGATGGCGGCCGTCGCCACGCCCAGCGCCGTACACACGATGACGGTGCGCAGATCCACGCGTACCCCGCCGGACGGTCCCGACCAGACCAGCGTCCGGCGGCCGAAGTCGACCCGGCCGGCGGCCCCGCGCTCGCGGGTCTCGGTGGCGCTCACAGCTCGCTGGCCTTGCTGCGCCGGATCAGCGCGATCAGCACCGGTGCCCCGACGAACGCGGTGACCAGACCCACCGGGATCTCGCCCGGCCGCATCAGCACCCGGCCCGCCACGTCCGAGACGAGCAGCAGGATCGGTGCCAGGCCGATGGTGTAGGCCAGGATCCAGCGTTGGTCCGGCCCCACGATCCAGCGTGCGACATGCGGAACCATCAGGCCGACGAATGCGATCGGCCCGGCGATCGCCGTCGCCCCGCCGGCCAGCAGCGTCACCGCCACGACCACGACGATCCGGCTCCAGGTCACGTTCGCGCCGAGCGCGGCCGCCAGTTCGTCGCCGAGCGCGATCGCGTTCAACGGCCGGCTGACCAGGATCGCCAGGATCAGGCCGGCCAGCAGGAACGGCAGCACCGGCCAGACCACTTCGGGCCCGCGTCCCGTGATGGAGCCGGCGTTCCAGTGCCGCATCTGGTCGAACGCCCGCGGGTCGAGCAGCACCATCGCGGTGGTCGCGCCCGACATCACCGCCCCCAGCGCGACCCCGGCCAGCACCAGCCGGGCCGGGTCGGCGCTCCCACGGCCGATCGACCCGATCACGTAGACCGCCAGCGTGACCAGCAGGGCGCCGGCGAACGCGAACCACAGGTAGCCGGAGATCGACGCGACGCCGAAGGCCGACACCCCCAACGCCACGCAGAACGCGGCGCCCGCGTTCACGCCGAGGATCCCGGGGTCGGCGAGCGGGTTCCTGGTGAGCGCCTGGATCAGCGCGCCGGACACGCCCAGCGCCAGGCCGACCGCCAGCCCGATCGCGGTCCTGGGCACGCGCAGGGTACGGACCACGTAGTCGTCGTTGCTGCCCGACGGGTGGAACAGCGCGTCCCACACCGTCGATATGCCGATGTCCTTGGACCCGACCGCGATGCTCAGCAGCACCACCGCGGCCAGCGCGGCCAGCACCACGAGCAGTCCGACTCCGCGCCACAGGTTCGTCCTGGCGACGCCGTTCGCGGCGACCGGCCGGGCCCGGCCCACCGGGTCGGTCTTGGTCCGGGTGTCGAGCGCGGACACGGAGCGGACGGCTCAGCCCTGGCTGAGCTGGTAGAGCGTGAAGCCCCAGCCGACCACCCGGCTGTCATCCAGCCGGAGGCCGGCGGCCTCGAACACCGCCCGGTTCTCGGCATCGGTGCGGTGGCCGGTGCCGTAGAGCACCAGGTTCTTCAGGTCCTCCTCCAGGGCGTGGTCGTCCTCGGTGTCCTCGTCCAGCGCGTGTTCCACGACCAGGATGTTGCCGCCGGGTTCGAGCCCGCGGGCGGCCTGCTGGAGCACCCGAACCGCGTCGGCGTCGGGGTGCTCGTCCAGGCTGCGGACCAGCAGCACCGCGTCGGCCGCCGGTGGCTGCTCGAACAGCGACTGCTCGACCAGCTCGATCCGGTCCAGCACCGCCTGCTCGCTGATCGAGGCGGGGAGGTCGTCGCGCAGGTAGGCCAGCTTCGACGGCAGGCCGACGATGCTGACCCGCACGGTGGGGACGGCCGACGCGATGGCCTGCGCGATCACTCCGGCACCGTCGCTGTGCAGCACCAGGTGGCCGAGACCGCCGAACACCTCGTCCGCGGCCAGCGCCGGCGCCAGGAAGCTGGCGTACCTGGACAGCTGTTCCTGCAGCGAGGCCTGGTACCCCGGCTCGGCGAGCAATGCGGCGTAGTCCTGCCCGGACACCGCCGCATACGAGGCCCGTCCGGTGCGCACCGCGTCCGTCAGGCCGACGAAGCCCAGCTCCTGGCGGCCCATCGCCTGGTTGAGGTCGAGCACGTCGATGACGAACTCCTGGGTCAGCAGCTCGCCGACGTCGGTGAGCCGGTAGTGGCCGGGTGCGGTGCGCTCGACCACGTCCAGCGCCGCCAGGTAGCGCAGCAGCTTGCCGACCGCCACCGGGTCCGCACCTGCCGCCCGCGCCAGCTCCGGGACGCCGGTGGTGCCCCGCGAGATGAGCTCGGGGATGCCGAGCGTGACCACGGCCCGCAGCGCGAACGGCGGCAGCAACTCACCCATCTCGTGCAGCACGTCGAACGGCTCGTCGATCTGGTCGGAGTCCGGCACCGCCGGGTCCTCGACCAGCGTGACGACCTCGCCCCGCCGCCAGTAGCCGGTGACCTCGACGTGGTCCTTCGGCACCCCTCGCTCGTCGATCAGATGCCGACGGATCGGCTTGATGCTGAGCGTCTCGCCGGCCACCCAGGCGAAGACCTCCCCGGGCCACCACTCGGCCTGGCGTACCGCGTCCGCGAGCAGCGTGGTGGTCCCGCCGGGCGCCCCGTCACGGTGCAACCAGCGAACCGTGACGTCGGCGTCGGTCTTCAGCTCCTGCTCGTGCGCCGCCTCGGCCACCTCGATGAACACCTGGGCGCGCAGGCCCACCGGCGCTTCTCGAAGCAGCCGGGTGATGGCCGGCAGTGCGGTCTCGTCCCCCACGACCAGCAGCCAGTCCACCCCTCCGGGAAGCTGCTGGGATCGTGCGGGTCCGGCCACGTGCACGCGGTCGCCGGGCTGGCAGCGCAGCGCCCACGTGGTGGCGACACCGGTGGCGTGCTTGACGAAGTCCACGTCCAGTTCCCGCGTCTCCGGATCCCAGCGCTGCACGGTGTAGCACTTGGACAGTGGGCGCTTGCCTTTGGGGAACTCGATGCTGCCGTCCTTCTGGATCGGCAGCACCGGCTCGTCGTCGCCCGGATAGCTGAACACCAGCCGGACGTCGTCGTCGAACCCGCTGCTGCGGAACTCCGGCTGATCGAAGCCGTTGCTGACGAACGGGTCCAGCTGAGCACCGGTCAGCGTCACCCGGCGCATCCCGTCGGTGATGTCGGTGACCCGCAGCACCTCCAGCTCACGGATCGAGATCGGATGGATGACGCTGTCGCGGATGGTGCGCGGCATCGGGGTTCCTCTCCGTCGACGCTCAGCGGAGCGCTTCGATGGTCGGGGCCAGCTTGGGCTTCAGCCACTTCAGGGCCATCGGCGCCGGTGTGTTGCCCGCGGTCGCCATGGCCAGGTCGGGGTAGAACACCGTGCCCTGCTTGACCGCGGGCAGCGCCTGGAACAGCGGGTCACTGTCGAGTTGCTTGCGCAGGTCCTCGGTCGGCGCCCAGACCCCGAGCACGTCGGCGTCCAGCTGGGCGGTGTTCTCCTTGGACAGCGGCGGACCGTTTTGGGTGTTGTCCTGGTTGGGAGCCGGCTTCAGGCCGAACAGCTCCAGGACGGACCCGTTGCCGAAGCCGTACCCGTCCGGGTCGGCCCGGACGAACTGGTAGGTCTTCGACGAGATGTCCGGCACCGACGCGCCGACCTTCGCGTACGAGTCGCTGATCTCGCTGATCAGCTGCTTGGCCTCATCGGTCTTGTCCACGACCTGCGCGACCGACAGCAGGCGCTGGTCCCAGTCCACGTTGATCGCCTCGGAGTCCGGGATCACGGTGGGTGCGATCTCGTTCAGCTGCTGGAAGACGGTCTTGTCGGTGATCTGCCAGGTGTCCGCGAGCACCAGATCGGGCTTGGTCTGTGCGATCGCCTCCAGCCGCGGCTCCCCGTTCGCCGTGGCCAGGTCGGGGTTGGTGAGCCCCTGCAGCGCGTCGGTCATCCACGGGTACGCCGCCTGCAGCGTGTCCTCGTCGGTGGCGACGGCGATCGGCTCGACCCCGAGCGAGATGAGCTCATCGGCGACCACTGGCGACAGGGCCACGATCCGCTCCGGCGCCTGCTCGATGGTCACCTCGCCGTCCCGCGTCTGCACGGTCATCGGGTACGCGCCGTCCGACGATCCGCCGGCCGTGTCCTCTTCGGCGGTCCCGCCGTTGTCCGACGACGAGCCACACCCCGCCAGGCCCAATGCCAGCCCGCCGATGGTGAGACCGATCAGCCAGCGCAGCCTGCGCCGGTCGGTGAGTGCGTTCACGGGCGTTCCCATCCTCGTCGTCGTGGTCCGCCCGCGTACCAGTTCGTGGTGCGGACGAGCCGGTGAGTGCTGCCGGGGGGTGGCGCTGCAAGGATAGCCTTGCCTAATTTCGACGGCTAGGGGGCCTCGCGCCGTGCTTTGATGGAAGGAACGTCCGCCCGCGTGCCGGCAGGAGGAGGCAGCAGTGGCCACGGTCCAGACGCAGACCCGGCCGATCCGCGTCGTGATCGTCGGGGCGGGGTTCGCCGGCCTGGAGGCGGTGCACGAGCTGCGTTCGAGCGACGCCGAGGTGCTGCTCCTCGATCGGGTGCCCTACAACACGTTCCAGCCGCTGCTGTACCAGGTCGCCACCGGCGGGCTGAACCCCGGCGACATCACGTACGCGCTCCGCGTCTACACCGGGCGCTTCCGCAACACCCGGTTCCGGCACAGCGCCGTCGTCGGGCTGGACCCGGATCGCAAGCAGCTGCAGTTGGCCGACGGCGACACGATCGACTACGACCGGCTGATCATCGGGGTCGGGGTGACCGCGAACTACTTCGGCATCGAGGGCGCCGACAAGTACGCGATGACGATCTACAGCCGCAACGCCTCGATCGCGGTGCGGGACCGGATCTTCGCCAACCTGGAGGCGGTCGCGCAGGGCAGCCCGACGGCGGTGGAGCCGGTCGTGGTGGTGGTCGGCGGCGGCGCCACCGGTGTGGAGATGGCCGGCGCGCTGGCCGAGCTCAGCCATGCCGCCCTGCAGCGGGCGTTCCCCGAGATCGATCCCGGGCGGGTGCGGGTGGTGCTGGTCGAGATGCTCGACGAGCTGCTCGCCCCGTTCAAGCCGCCGCTGCGCAAGCACACCGCCGCGGCGCTGCGGGCCCGGGGGGTGGAGCTGCGGCTCGGGCGCGCGGTCAAGGAGGTGCACCCCGACTGCGTCGTCCTCGACGACGGGGAGCGGCTGCCGTCGGCGGCCACCATCTGGGCCACCGGGGTGAAGGCCGACGACCGGTTGCGGTCCTGGGGCCTCCCGCAGGGGAAGGGCGGCCGGATCGAGGTGGACGACCACCTGCGCGTCCGCGGGCACCCGGAGATCTTCGCGGTGGGTGACGTCGGCGTGAACCCGGACGACCCGCTGCCGCAGCTGGCGCAACCGGCCATCCAGACCGGGCGCTACGCCGCCAGGCTGATCGCCCGCGAGCTCTCCGGTGAGCCGGACCCCGGACCGTTTCGCTATGTGGACAAGGGAATCATGGCCACGATCGGCCGGTCCGATGCCGTGGTGCAGCTGCCGAGCGGTATCCGGATCAAGGGCCGGCTCGCCTGGCTGGCCTGGGTCGGCCTGCACATCGTCACGCTGATCGGCAACCGCAACCGGTTCGCGACCATGGTGAACCTGGCGAACCGCTACCTGTCCTGGCCCGGCCACGTGAACGTGATCGTCGGCGACACCCGCGAACCGGACAAGCGCCCCCGCCCCTGACCACCCGCCGCCCTCCCGGTGAGAAGCCAAAACTTCCCGCTGAGAAGCCAAAA
>CAZNCE010000018.1:0-8644 GCA_964571285.1 uncultured Nocardioidaceae bacterium
CGAAGGTCTCGAAGGTGCCCTGCAGGATGCCCTGGGTGCCGATGTAGATCCACGACCCTGCGGTCATCTGGCCGTACATGGTCAGCCCGAGCTTCTCCAGTCGCCGGAACTCCGGCCAGGTCGCCCAGTCACCGACCAGGTTGGAGTTGGCGATCAGCACCCGGGGTGCCCACTCGTGGGTGCGCATCACTCCGACCGGCCGGCCGGACTGCACGAGCAGGGTCTCGTCGACCTCCAGCCCGCGCAGGGTACGGACGATCGCGTCGAACGACCGCCAGTCGCGGGCGGCCTTCCCGGACCCGCCGTAGACGACCAGGTCCTCCGGTCGCTCGGCCACCTCGGGGTCGAGGTTGTTCATCAGCATCCGCATCGGCGCCTCGGTCTGCCAAGACTTGGCGGACAGCTCGGTGCCGCGGGGGCTCGTGATCGTACGGCTCATCGGGGTGCTCCTTCGTTCGGACGGGTCAGGCCAGGGGGCCGGTGACGGATTCGGCGGCGGCGGTCAGGGCGCCGGAGCGGACCAGTTCCACGGTCGCCTCGATCTCGGGGGACAGGTGGCGGTCTGGGCCGGGGCCCGCGACGTGCTCGCGCAGCTTGGCGATCACAGCGGCGGTGGCCGGGCCGGGCTGGAGTGGTGCCCGCAGCTCGATCCCGCGGGCCGCGGTGAGGATCTCCACCGCGATGACTCGGGTCAGGCCGTCCAGCGCACGTCGCAGCTTGCGGGCGGCGGACCAGCCCATCGACACGTGGTCCTCCTGCATCGCGCTGGAGGGGATGGAGTCGACGCTGGCCGGGTTGGCCAGCCGCTTGAGCTCCGACACCACGCCCGCCTGGGTGTACTGAGCGATCATGTGGCCGGAGTCGACGCCCGCGTCATGGGCCAGGAACGGCGGCAGTCCGTGGCTGCGGGACACGTCCAGGAACCGGTCGGTGCGACGTTCGGACATGCTCGCCACATCGGCGATCGGGATCGCCAGGAAGTCCAGCGCGTAGGCCACCGGCGCCCCGTGGAAGTTGCCGTTGGACTCGACCCGGCCGTCTTCGAGCACCACCGGGTTGTCGACGGCGGAGGCCAGCTCGCGGGAGGCCACCAGCCGGGTGTGGTCGAGGGTGTCGCGGGCGGCACCGAGGACCTGCGGCGAGCAGCGCAGGGAGTACGCGTCCTGCACGCGGTTGCAGTCCGGGCCGCGGTGGCTCTCCATGATCCCCGAGCCCTCGAGGAGGCGGCGCAGGTTGGCCGCGCTGGCGGCCTGGCCGGGATGCGGCCGCAGCGCCTGCAGGTCCTCGGCGAACACCCGGTCGGTGGCCAGCAGTCCCTCGACGCTCATCGCCGCGGCGAGGTCGGCCACGCGCAGCAGGGCGGTCAGGTCGCGGTTGGCGAGCACGAGCATCGCGAGCATCCCGTCGGTGCCGTTGATCAGGGCCAAGCCCTCCTTGGCGGCCAGCTCGATCGGGCGTACCCCGATCTCGGCCAGCAGGTCCGCGGCCGGGCGCAGCTCGCCCTTGGCGTCGCGGGCGTCGCCCTCGCCGAGCAGCACCAGCGCGCAGTGCGCCAACGGCGCCAGGTCCCCGGAGCAGCCCAGGCTGCCGTACTCGCGGACCACGGGAGTGATGCCGTTGTTGAGCAGCGCGACCATGGCGTCGACGGTCTCCCGGCGGATGCCGGTGTGCCCGGTGGCCAGGGTGGACAGCCGCAGCAGCATCAGTCCACGGACCACCTCGCGCTCCACCTCGGGGCCGCTGCCCGCGGCGTGGGAGCGCACCAGTGAGCGCTGCAGCTGCGCCCGCAGCTCGGTGGGGATGTGCCGGGTCGCCAGGGCACCGAAGCCGGTGGAGATGCCGTAGGCCGGGGTCGGCGCCGCGGCCAGCCGCTCCACGGCCTGCCGGGCCCGGTCGATCGCCTGCGCCGCGTCGGCGCCGAGCTCGACCCGCGCGTCGTCGCGGGCGACGGCGACCAGGTCCTCCGCAGAGACGGGCCCGACGCCGACGGTCACCACTGAAGATGTCATGTCCCCATTCCACTGCTTCCGGACCCGGTTGCACCACGCCCGCAGGCTCGAATCTGTCTCGGATCCGAGACAAGACCGGTTGCCGTCGAGGGGTACCGTCCGAAAGGAGGGGCGCGAGAGCGCGAACGTAAGGGAGGTCGGGATGGCCTGGGGACGTGGGGCGGCCGAGCAGTTGGCGCGGATGCTGGAGTTGGTGGCCGGTCAGCCGGTCCCCGTGCGGCTGCGGGCCTGGGACGGCTCCGAGCACGGCCCGCCGGACGCGCCACTTGTGGTCGTACACGGCCCCCGGGCGGTGCGCCGGGTGGTACGCCACCCGGGCGAGCTGTCGCTGGGCCGGGCATATGTGGCCGGCGAGATAGACCTCGACGGCGACCTGCTGGAGGGGATCGCCGCGCTGGCGTCGATCGGCCAGCAGATCGGCCGGCAGCCTCAGCTCGGCCTGGCCGAGCGCGCGCAGCTGCTGGCCGGTGCCTTCCGGGTACGGGCCGTGGGCCCAGAGCCGGCCCCGCCGGCCGAGGAGATCACGCTCGCCGGGGACAAGCACTCCAAGAGCCGTGACCGCGCGGCGGTCAGCTCCCACTACGACGTCGGCAACGACTTCTACCGGCTGCTGCTCGGGCCGTCGATGGTCTACTCCTGCGGCTACTGGGCGCAGGAGTCGAGCGACACGTACACGGTGACCGAGGCACAGCGGGACAAGCTCGACCTGGTGTGCCGCAAGCTCGGCCTGGACGCCGGAATGCGGGTGCTCGATGTCGGGTGCGGCTGGGGAACGTTCGCCCTGCACGCGGCGCAGCGCTACGGGGTCCGCGTCGTGGGCATCACGCTGTCGCACGAACAGGTGGAGCTGGCCCGAAAGCGGGTCGCGGAGGCCGGCCTGGAGGACCGGGTGGAGATTCGGCTGCAGGACTGGCGCGATGTCGCCGACCAGCCGTTCGACGCGATCTCCAGCATCGGCATGGCCGAGCATGTCGGGGAGGAGATGTTCGCCGAGTACGCCGGGGCGCTGTTCGCCCTGCTGCGCCCGGGCGGCCGGCTGCTCAACCACCAGATCGCCCGGCACCCGGGTCCGGTGCCCGAGCAGCGCACGTTCACCGATGCGTACGTGTTTCCCGACGGCGCGCTGCTGACCCTCGACACCGTCGTCGGCCGGCTGGAGGAGGCCGGGTTCGAGGTACGCGACGTGCACTGCCTGCGCGAGCACTACAGCCGAACGCTGCGCGCCTGGCTGGCCAACCTGGAGGCGCACTGGGACGAGTGCGCGGCGCTGACGTCGCTGGCCCGGGCCCGGATCTGGCGGCTCTACCTGGCGCTGTCGGCGGTCGGTTTCGACCGCGGCCTGCTGCGGGTCAACCAGACGCTGGCCGTCCGCCCCGGCCCGATGGGTGAGAGCGGCATGCCCACCGTCCGCCCCAGCTGATTCGTCTGCGATTCCGCGGGCGAGTCGCGGAGGGCGACCACAGACGAATCGGGAGGATGGGCGGATGGGGCAGGTTCCCGCGGCCACGAACGCCCTGCGCGTGCTCCGCTACCTGGCGCGCCAGCCCGACCCGGTGCCGCTGGAGCGGATCGTCGCCGCCCTCGAGCTGCCCCGCTCCACGGCGTACCACCTGATGGCCGCGATGATCGAGCAGGGCTTCGTGGTGCACCTCCCCGAGGAGCACCGGTACGGCCTCGGGGTGGCGGCGTTCGAGGTGGGCAGCGGCTATGCCCGCCAGGAACCGCTGCAGCGGCTGGCCCGCCGCCCGCTGGCAGCCCTGGTCGACGTGGTCGGGCAGTCCGCGCACCTGGCCGTGCTGCACGGTCGGGACGTCCTCTACGTGGTGGAGGAACGCGCCCCGGGCCGACCACCGCTGGTGACCGATGTGGGGGTACGGCTGCCGGCGCAGCTGACCGCCAGCGGCCGGGCCATCCTCGCCGCGCTGCCCGCACGGCAGGTCCGCGCGCTGTTCCCGGGCAAGGACGCGTTCGTGGACCGCACCGGCTCAGGGCCGATGTCACCCAGCGCCCTGCGCACGCTGCTGGCCGAGACCCGGCAGCGAGGTTTCGCCCGCGAGGACGGCGAGATCACGCCGGGCTTCTCCTCCGTCGCGGCGGCAGTGCTCGACCACAACCGCCATCCGGTGGCGGGCGTCGCGGTCACCTATCCCTCTGAACAGGGCGAGCCCCGGCGGGCCGTCCCCGCTGTGCTGCGAGCGGCGGACCTGCTGAGCCGGCGGCTGGGCGGGCGAGGTGAAGCCGGGTCGACGCCACCAGCCACCCGCCCGGATCCGCAGGACGGGCATTAGCATCGGGACGATCCGGCACGAGCCAGCCCCGAGTGGGCACCGAGGAGTGTGGCATGCAGATCCTGGCCGTTGTGGTGTCGCTCGCCGTCACGGTGGTCGCGGTGGCGCTGTTCGCCCGGGCGATCGGACGGATCGTCGGGGTGGTCAAGCTGGGCCAGCCGGCCAGCCGCAGCGACGAACCCGGGCGCCGCTGGGCGGTGATGCTCAAGGAGACCCTCGGCCACACCCGGATGCTGCAGTGGAGCAAGGTCGGAGCCGCCCACTGGTTCATCATGCTGGGCTTCGGACTGCTGTTCGCGACCCTGGTCAACGCCTACGGCCAGTTGTTCGACGCGCACTTCATCCTGCCGGTGATCGGGCACTTCTTCCTGTTCGAGTGGGTCACCGAGTTCTTCGCCTGGGCGATGGTGCTGGCCATCCTGCCGCTCATGGTCTACCGGGCGACCCGGCCCAAGGACCGGGTGCGCGGCGCCTCGGGCCGGTTCTTCGGTTCCACGATGTGGCAGGGCTACTTCGTCGAGTGGGTCATCCTGATCGTCGGCCTGTGCATCCTGACGCTGCGGTTCCTCGAGTACGCGATGGTGCAGTACGGGGAGGACGGGGCCTCGGCGTCGGCGTTCCACTTCCCGCTGACCGCCTGGCTCGGCCAGGCGTTCACGTCGATGTCGGAGTCGGGACTGGCCAACCTGATCTGGCTGGTCGCGATGGTCAAGATCGTCGTGTCGATGGTCTGGATGATCGTGCTCGCGATGCACCTGACCATGGGCGTGGCCTGGCACCGCTTCGCCGCCTGGCCGAACATCTGGTTCCGGCGCGAGACCGACGGCCGGCCGGCGCTCGGGGCACTGCAGCCCATGATGGCCGGCGGCAAGCCGATCGATTTCGAGGAGATCGAGGACCTGGACGAGGACACGGCGTTCGGCGTGGGCACGGTCGAGGACTTCACCTGGAAGGGGATGCTCGACTTCACCACCTGCACCGAGTGTGGCCGGTGCCAGAGCCAGTGCCCGGCCTGGAACACCGACAAGCCGCTGTCGCCGAAGCTGCTGATCACCAACCTGCGCGACCACGCGTACGCGAAGGCGCCGTACCTGCAGGCCGCAGAGGAGCAGCGCGCCTCGCTGCCGGAGGCGGTACGCGCCGAGGCCGAGCGCGAGCTGGTCGGCGCGACCGAGGGCGACCCGGCGCTGCCCAGCGGCGGCGCGGTCATCGATCCCGACGTGCTGTGGTCCTGCACCAGCTGCGGGGCCTGCGTGCAGCAGTGCCCGGTCGACATCGAGCACGTCGACCACATCATGGACATGCGCCGGCACCAGGTGCTGGTCGAGGCCAACTTCCCGTCCGAGTTGAACCAGCTGTTCAAGGGCCTGGAGAACAAGGGCAACCCGTGGAACATGTCGCCGAACGCCCGGATGGAGTGGGCTTCGGACCTGCCGTTCGAGGTCAAGCAGGTGGGCGTGGACGTGGAGAGCCTGGACGAGGTTGAGTGGCTGTTCTGGGTGGGGTGCGCCGGCGCGTACGAGGACCGGGCGAAGAAGACCACCCGGGCGGTGGCCGAGCTGCTGCACACCGCCGGCGTGGACTTCGCGGTGCTGGGCGACGGCGAGACCTGCACCGGCGACCCCGCCCGGCGCTCGGGCAACGAGTTCGTGTTCCAGCAGCTGGCGATCCAGAACGCCGAGACGCTCACCGAGGCCAAGGCCACAAAGGTGGTCGCCACCTGCGCGCACTGCTTCAACACGCTGAAGAACGAGTACGGCCAGCTCGGCGAGCACGCCGTCGAGCTGGAGGTGGTCCACCACACCCAGCTGCTGAACCGGTTGGTGCGCGAGGGTCGACTGCGGCCCGTACCGCCGGAGCAGTCCGCCGACGGGGCCGGATCCGGCCACAAGATCACCTACCACGACCCGTGCTTCTTGGGCCGGCACAACCAGGTGTACAGCCCGCCGCGTGAACTGCTCGACGTCATCCCGAACGCGGAGTTCGCCGAGATGCCACGCAACTCCGAGCGCTCCTTCTGCTGTGGCGCCGGCGGCGCCCGGATGTGGATGGAGGAGAACCTCGGGGAACGGATCAACGTCAACCGCACCAAGGAGGCGGTGGCCACCGGCGCCGACCGGATCGCGACCGCCTGCCCGTTCTGCCGGATCATGCTCAGCGACGGCGTCACCCAGGAGCAGGCCGCCGGCAATGCCGCCGAGTCGGTCGAGGTGCTCGACGTCGCGCAACTGCTGCTGTCCTCCGTGCAGCGCGGCGCAACCGACCGCACCCCTGACGGCACCGAGGCGCCATCTGGCACCACTTCCGGCACCACTGAGACGCCTGACACCGAGCCGGCCCCGGACGCCGACCCCACCGACTGACGTCACCGGCGCTGCACCGGTCGCATCGAGCCGCCTCCCAGGCGGCGGGGCCGCACGCCCTCCCGAGCGTCAATGACCCGGTGACGTCGAAGGGACGGCTAAATTGCTGTTGACATGACGTCACAGTGATGTCATAGTGGTGCTCATGGACATCACCCCGTACGTCAACGGCCTCCGCCGGGACCTGACCACGGCCGCCGCGGCCGGCAGCCCGGAGGTGCAGGACGCCGCGGAACGGCTCAGCCTGGCGCTCGAGCCATCCCTGCGGATGGTGCTGCTCGAGGCGCTGTCGCATGCGGCCGCGGAGATCTCGCAGGATCTCGGCGGCGGCGCGGTCGACGTACGACTCAAGGGTCGCGACCCGCAGTTCGTCGTGACTCCCCCACCACCGGAGCTGCCCGAGGCCGAACACGCCCCGGCCGAGCCAGCCGTGGACGCCGACGAGCCCGCGGAGGACGACGCGGTCGCGCGGATCACGCTGCGGCTGCCGGAGTCGCTGAAGCAGCGGGCGGAGGCGGCCGCCGCCGACCGCGACCAGTCGTTGAACACCTGGCTGGTCGGCGCCGTGCGGCGGGCATTGAAGGACAAGTCGATCAACATCGACCTCGACCTCAGCGGCATTCCGTTCGGTGGGCGCGGCAAGCGCCGCGGCGGCCCCGGCCACTCGGTCAGCGGCTGGGCCCGCTGACCCGACCCGCCGAGCCCGACCCCCGACCCATACCTCAACCAGACCGCACCGCGTACCCGACAACGCGGGAGCCCAGTGCGCCCATGCGCGCCCGAGGAGGAACCATGCACCGCTTCACCACCACGACCCCGCCGCTGCTGTCGGTCGAGTTCCAGGCCGGCGACATCGACATCGACACCTACGACGGCACCGAGACCACCGTCGAGCTCACCGGCAGCGGCGCGGCCGCGGAGGAGCTGATCGCCGACACCGTGATCGAGCAGCGCGGCGACACCGTCGCGGTGCTGGTCCCCAAGCGCAACAGCGGCCTGTTCAACCGCACGCCCCACCTGCAACTGCGTGTCACCGCCCCGCACGGCACCAGGCTCGGGATCCAGGCGGCCTCCGCCGACGTCACCGCCCCCGGCCGGCACGGCGTGGTGCGAGTCGAGACCGGCTCGGGCGACGTCGACCTCGGCGAGGCCGACGGCGGCCGGCTGCGCACCGGCTCCGGCGAGGTGTCGGTACGACTGGCGACCGACGACATCGAGCTGCAGTCCGGCTCCGGGGACATCGAGGTGGAGCGGACCGCGGCCGCCGCGACCTTGCAGAGCGGCTCCGGCGACCTGCGACTGCGCAGCGCCGGCGGCCCCGCCAAGCTGCAGACCGGTTCCGGAGAGATCGTCGTGGACGACGCGCAGGACGACGTCCGGGCGCAGACCGGCTCCGGGGACGTGCACCTGGCCCGGGTACGCCGGGGCGTGGCGAAGGTCACCGGAGCCACCAGCGACGTGCACATCGGCATCGCACAGGGCACCGCCGCCTGGCTGGACCTGCACACGCTCACCGGCCAGGTCGACTCCATGCTGGAGAGCGGCGAGGCCCCGGGGGACGACGAGGAGCAGATCCGCATCCAGGTGAACACGGTCAGCGGGGACATCGCGCTCGTTCGCGCCTGAGCCACCCGCGGAACAGCAACGCCGGTCAAGCCCGCCGGCACCCTACGCACACAGGATCGAACGGCCGGGACCTCCCGGCCAGAACAGAGGAGCGAGCGATGGACCCCAGCGTCAACGACCTGGTCCGGGCGATCGAAGAACAGCGACACCTCACGGTTCGTACCCCCTCCATCCCGCGGCAGCCCGGTGCTCGACAGCACAGTCGTCGGCGGCACGCGATGGCCCGGCAGTTGCGCCGTCTCGCCGACACGATCGACGGCTGACCCACAACAACGGCCGGCCGGGAGAGGTTTCGCACCTCTCCCGGGCGGGCGGCGGTTCGATAAAACGGTGGGGGGCCGCCCCCGGGAGGCTTAAA
>CAZNCE010000018.1:8654-31780 GCA_964571285.1 uncultured Nocardioidaceae bacterium
CGCGCCCGGGGGGGTCGCCCCGCCCCCCCCCCCCGCCCGCGGCGCCCCCCCCCCCCCCGCCGGCCGGGGGCGGGTCCCCCCCCCCCCCGGCCCGCCCGTCGTATCGAGAAACCGGTCGGGGCTCAGCCCACGATCGTCTTCAAGATGTCCGGGTTCTCCTTGAACCAGGCGTCGATAGCCTCGGGCTCCTTGCCCTGGCCGAACTTGTTGACCACGGTGTCTTCGAGGCTGCTGTACTGATCGTCGCTGAGCTTCAGCCTGCCCATCATCTCCGCGACCTCGGGGTACTCATCGGAGAAGCCCTTGTGGGCCAGGATGTGCAGACCCTCCGACTCGCCGAAGGCACCCTTGGGGTCCTCGAGCGCCTTCACCGGGAACGAACCGTTCGCCCAGAACGGCTTCCACAGCGTGACCAGGATGTCCTGCTTGTTCTCGGTCGCCTTCTTCAGCTGGGTGAGCATCGCCGCCGTCGACGACGTCACGAGCTTGTAGTTCTCGTTCAGGCCGTACGCGGGCATCACGTCGTCCTTGGTGGCCCGGGTGAGACCGGCACCGGCCTCGATGCCGGTGATCGTGCCGTCGAACAGGTCGGCGTTGTCGTTGAGCTGGTCGATCGAGTCGACCGGCGTGTAGTCCGGCACCGCGAGGAACAGCTTGGCGCCCTCGTAGTACGTGTCGAGGTCCTCGAGGTCGTCGCCGTACTTCTCCATGTAGGCCTTGTGGGTGACCTCCGGCCAGGCGGAGGTGTACAGGTCGATGTCGCCCTGAGACATCCCGACGTACAGCGGCGCCGCGTCGCTCAGTTCCTTGATCTCGACCTTGTAGCCCTTGTCCTCGAGGACGTGCTTCCAGAGGTACGCGGTGCTGGTGCTGTCCGTCCAGCCCTGGATCACGGCAATCGAGATCGGATCCTTGGACGCAGGGTCGTCCCCTTCCGAGGCGTTGCCGTTGCTGTCCGACCCGCAGGCGGCGAGCACGAGCATCGCCGCCACCGTGGCGACGATCGCGGGCAGCCGCACAAGCTTGCGATAGTGGCTCACTGCTTTTCCTTCCTACTTCCCTTTCGTTGTTGGCAGACCGGTCGGTCCTCCGGCCGTCCTGCCGGCTGGTTGTGGCCGCCCGGCTGGACTGCTGCTCACGCCGGTTGAGGCACCTGCGGCTCCTCCTCTGCGGCTTGGGCCGCGTGCGGACTGGTTCGAGTCCCCCGCACCCGGCGGCCGAGAATGGCCAGTCGCGACGGCTGACCGGGCTGTCGCTGGCCGAACGCGCCGGTCAGCCGGTCCAGGTAGATGGCGATGAACACCACGGCCAGACCGCCCTCGAACGCGAGTGCGATGTCGACGGTCTGAATGCCCGAGACCACCACCTGCCCGAGGCCGGGGGCGCCCACGAGTCCGGCGATAACGGCCATCGACAGGGCCAGCATGATGACCTGGTTGACGCCGGCCATGATCGTCGGCATGGCCAGCGGCAGTTGGATGCCCCGCAGGATCTGCCGCGGGGTGGAGCCGAACGCGTGACCGGCCTCCACGGTCTCCGGGTCGACCTGTCGAATGCCCAGCTCGGTCAGCCGGACTCCCGGGGGCAGCGCGAAGATGATCGTCGCCACGATGCCGGGGACGGCGCCGATGCCGAACAGCGTGATCGCCGGCACCAGCCACACGAAGGCGGGCATGGTCTGCATGAAGTCCATGAACGGTCGGACGATCGTGCTGGCGAATGGGCTGCGCGCCGCCAGGATGCCCAGTGGAATCGCGATGATCACCGCCACCGCGGCCGCGACGACCACCATCGACAACGTGGCCATCGTGTTGTCCCACTGATCCATCCCGATGATCAGCGCGAAGAACACCGCCGAGATGACGGCGAACTTCCAGGACCGGACCAACAGCGCCAGCACGGCAAGCAGCAGCGCCATGGCCACCGGCGGCAGGAACAACAAGACATCACTCAGGCCGTCCGACACTGCCTGAAAGAACGACGACAAGGCGTCGAACACGCCGGACAGGTTGTTGGTCACCCAGTCGAAGGCGCTCTCGAACCAGTCCCCCAGCGGGATCCGGGGAACGCTGATCTCCGCCGCCACGCTCACGGCGACACCTCCAGTTCCATGTCAGGGGACGGTGCGCCGGCTGCCTGCGCCGACCGGTCTTGTTGCAGCCCCGCACCCAAGGCGTTCAGCAAGGTCACCTGCGGGATCACCCCGACCAGACGCTTCGCATCGTCGACGACCGCGAGCGGCACGTGGCTGGCCGCCGACGGCGCGAACAGCTCTGCGACCGGCGTGTCCCGGTGCACCGTCGCCGGCTGCTTGTCCATGACTGCTTCGATCTGGTCGAGCCCCTCGGCCACCGCGTTGGCCACGACCTGCTCGGTGAGCACGCCACGCACGGTGCGATCCGGGCCCACGACGAACAGGCCGTTCAGCTGGTTCTCTCGGAACAGCTTGTGCGCCGACCGGGGACCCTGCTCGCTGCCCAGCACCACCACCGGCGGCTCCATGACCGCGGAGGCAGTCAGCACCTTGGTCCGGTCGACGTCTTGGATGAACTGCGCGACATAGTCGTTGGCCGGCGTGTTCAAGATCTCTTCGCTGGTACCGATCTGCACGACCCGGCCGTCTCGCATCATCGCGATGTGGTCACCGAGCCGCATCGCCTCGTTGAGGTCATGGGTGATGAACAGGACGGTCTTGTCCAGCCGGTGCTGCAGCTCCACGAGCTGGTCCTGCATCTCTCGCCGGATCAGCGGGTCCAGCGCGCTGAACGCCTCGTCCATCAACATGATGTCGGTGCCGGCAGCCAGCGCCCGGGCCAACCCGACCCGCTGCCGCATCCCGCCGGACAGTTCGCCGGGCATCGAGCCGCCCCAGCCACCCAGCCCGACCATCTTCAACGCCTCGTCGGCCTTGGCCTCGCGCTCGGCCCGGTTGACTCCCTGCACCTTGAGGCCGTACGCCGCGTTCTCACCGACCGTGCGGTGGGGCAACAGCGCGAAGTGCTGGAACACCATGCTGACCTTCTCCCGGCGGACGTCTCGCAGTCGGCTGGCGGACAGATTGGTGATGTCCGTGCCCTGGATCAGCATCTCGCCGGCGGTCGGCTCGTAAAGGCCGTTGACCATCCGGATCAGGGTCGACTTCCCGGAGCCGGAGAGTCCCATGACTACGAAGATCTCGCCCGGTTGCACCTCGAAGGAGGCGTCGATCACCGCAGCGGTGGTGCCGTCCTTGCGCAGGTCTTCCCGGGTCTCGCCGTTCTGCAGTCGCTGCACCCCTTGCTTGGTCCGACGGCCGAACAGCTTGTACAGGCCGCGGGCTTCGATGACTGTCACGGCACACTCCCTCGCTCGATCTGCCCAGTCGCCGCTGGGACGACGGCATCTTGCAGCGGCCCCACCAAACCATCAACATCTCCCGATGGAGACGGCGGTCCGGCTACGCCCAGGCTGTCCCGGATGGACCGACAGAAGATGCCGGCAGCCCCGACCTGGGGCTGTAACCGCTCGTAAGACGGTAGCGAACGTGCGGGTTGGTGCCCAATAACATGGTTACGTGTTCATAACGAAGTCTGAATTACCACGCTCCGTTATCAACTAACGACGCGCCTGCGGGCTGATTCCGACATTCAAATCCGAATTCTCGCTGCGAGTTTCATCGAGTGGAACTGCCGCAGGCAGCTGCCCGCCCCGGCGTACGGCGAAGTCGCCGGCTCGTGGGATCGCGGCGCGTGGACCGGGGCCAGGATGAAACCACCGTCCCCCACCGGCTACGATGCGTGCGACCCGCCCGGGTGACAGCCCGAGCGGTGTGCGGGTGTAGTTCAATGGCAGAACATCAGCTTCCCAAGCTGACAATGCGGGTTCGATTCCCGTCACCCGCTCCCTCGTCCTCAGTGCGGCTGCCACGCATCCTCGTCCTGGGTGCGCGCGGCCACCTCCGGTGGCAGTTCACCGTTGGCCAACCCGGCCACGGTGACCGACTCCAGCACGTCGCGAAGGCTGCTGCGGACAGCGATCCAGACCGGCTGCAAGATGCCGGCCGCCCCCTGGTACGACACCGACTCGGGCCGGACGCCGTAAACGCTCATCAGCGGGCCGTCTACCGCACGGATCACATCGGCCATGGTGATCTCGCCGGCGGCGCGGGCCAGCCGCCACCCGCCGGCCTGCCCACGCTGGCTCAGCACGATGCCGGCCCGTCGCAGGTCGGCGAGGATGGACTGCAGGAAGCCGTGCGGGATGTCCTGCTGACGGCCGATCTCTTCGGCCGAGACCGGCCGTCCGTCGTCGGTGCGTGCGATCTCGAGCAAGGCCCGCAGGGCGTAGTCGGACTTCGCGGAGACGCGCATGTCGGCAAGTCTGGCAGGGATACTCGACAATCGACCCCGCAGGCCCCGAGTGCGGGTGTCCGCCACCGGCCCGGCGCTCGGTCGGCAACGGTCAAGCGCTCCGTCGGCGGATGTCCCCGAGGCCGGCTGACTGCGCCGGCTCGCCGGTCCGCTCGCCGGTGCGCGTGGCGGCAAACATCGCGGCGAGGGTGGCCGCCTGCCTGCGCAGGTCGGGGATCGCGCTGACCTCCCACCGGCTGCCGCGCAACGCGGCGCCGACCGCGAACAGCCGGTCCGAGGCCCGGCCGTCGGCACCGACGAGTCGTCCGAGCCGATCGGCGTCCAGACCCAGGCGCAGCGGATCCGGCCGTGCGCTGCCGGCCGCCAGCAGGTCGTCGACGACCGGGTTCCACCCGGGCGCGCAGAACGGTCCGGCGCCGGTGCAGTTGACCACCAGATCGAACGCGTCCGCCGCAACCTCGTCCGGCCCGGCAAGACCGAACCGACCCTCCTCGTGCAGGCGCCACAGCCGATCAGCGGTCTGCGGAGCCATGCGGTGTCGGTGCACCTCCCACTGCCGGGCCAGGTGCCGGACGAACGCCGCCCGGGCGGCGTCGCCCATGCCTGCCCAGATCCGGTCGGCATCCATGCGGACTCCGTCCACCACCTGACGCCAGTCACCGCCCCGGCTGGCCCGCAGGTCGATCCGGGCGCGCACGGTCCGCAGCAGCTGGGCCAGGGTCGGACTGTCCGGGAGCGGCGGGGCCGCTTCGTGTACGGCCTTGGTGTCATGCACGGCGGGCAGCAGACGGTGCCGTGAGACCGCGGTGAAGCGGGCGCCGGGCGCCGCGTCGGCCAGCCTGGTCACGACGTCGACCATGGTCAGGCCGGAGCCGGCGAGGAGGACGTGCTCCGCCCCCTGGGCCAGCTCTGGCAGCTCCGGATCCCAGGGGTCGGCCGCGTACCGGCGACCCCGCCCGGTCAAGCCCGGAACCTCGGCCGGCGGCGGAGCACCCAGTGCCAGCACGGCGGCGTCGGCCGGCTGCTGCCATCCGCAACTGAGTCGGGCCGTGACTCCGGTCCCGTTGACGGCGGCACCGTCGACGCCAACGCTGCTGACGCCACCCCGGAACCGATGCAACCGGCCGGCGCTGTGGGCGGCGGCCTCGTCCAGCACATCGGTCAGATACTCGCCATAGACCTTGCGGGGAAGGAAGGTGTCCGGACCGGCCTCCAGCCCACGGCGGGCACACCACCGCAACAGGTGATCCGGCTCCCCGGCCACCGCACTGAGCCGTCCGACGACGTTGTTCAGCAGCCAGCCTCCGGCCGCGCGGCCGTACGCCAGCCCGGGGCCCACCTGCTCGGCGCGCTCGATGACGCGCACCTCGGTGTCCGCGGTGACGCTACGCAGCAGATGAACGGCGACCAGGGTGCCGGCCGCGCCGCCGCCGATGACCAGGATGCGTCGGTGAGGGGTTGCCATCAGGCACCGACCGGCTGCGCCGCGTCGGTCTCGGCGGTCTGCGCTGCCGCGACCCGGCGGGCGGCGCGCTCGGCGCGCACCGCCAGACTGACCAGGGTCGCCCACACCACCGCCAGCATGCCGACCGTGCCCCACACGACCGCGGCGCTCGGCGGGCCGCCGAGCCAGCCGCTCTCGAGCAGCGTCTTGATGTTGGTGACCACGATCAGCCCGCCGGCCGCGACACCCAGCACCCGGGCCGGCAGGTGCCGGACCAACCAGGCCGCGATCGGGGCCGCTACCACGCCTCCAGCCAGCAGTGCTGCCACCCAGCTCCAGTTGATGCCGGCCGAGCCCAGCGCGAGCAGGAAGCCCACCGAGGCTCCGACCGAGACGACGAACTCCGAGGTGTCCATCGATCCCACGGCCTTGCGTGGCTCCACCCGACCGGACGAGAGCAGCGAGGTGGTGCCGACCGGCCCCCAGCCGCCGCCGCCGATGGCGTCCATCAGGCCGGCCACGGCAGCCAACGGAACGAGGAAGATCGCCCGGAGCCGCCCCGGCATGACGGGTCGGCGACCGGCCAGGACGAGGAACCGCCAGATGACGTACCCGCCGAGCCCGGCGAGCAGCACGGCGACGAACGGCTTGACTGCGTCCCCCGGCAGGGAGACCAACAAGGTGGCGCCGAGGTAGGCGGCGATGCCCCCCGGCACCGCCATGATTGCGACGATCCGCCAGTCGACGTTGCCGAACTTCCAGTGGGAGGCCCCAGAGGCCAGCGTCGTCCCGACCTCCGCGAGGTGCACCGTGGCCGACGCCATCGCGGGCGTGATCCCGGCGGCCAGCAGCAGCGACGACGACGTCACGCCGTACGCCATGCCGAGCGAGCCGTCGATGAGCTGCGCGAACAGTCCGATGAACCCCAGCAACAGCAGCTTGCGCATGAACAGGTTCCTTTCTCGGCTATGTCAAGTCACGAACTACACTAAGAACGAAAGTGCACTAAGTCAATTGTCTTTAATGGCAAGCGGTTCGGCATCGGCGCGCGCGGCCTGGAGCCCGGGGTGGCCCCGGCTTGCCTTTGGTTACCCGCTGGTAGCATAATGAAGTTACCGACGAGTAATCTCGCCGGCGACGCGTAGCCGACAGCGGACGAACCGCACGGCCGGGAGGAAACGGGGGTCGCGATGAGCCACTACCGGAGCAACCTGCGAGACATCGAGTTCAACCTGTTCGAGGTGTTCGATCGCGACCAGGTGCTCGGCACCGGACCGTTCGCCGACCTCGACGTGCACACGGCTCGGTCGATCCTGGCCGAGGTGGAGCGGCTGGCCAGCGAGGACCTGGCCGCGTCCTTCGTCGATGGCGACCGCAACCCGCCGGTCTTCGACCCTGACACCCATTCGGTCGCGATCCCCGAGTCCCTGCGCACGAGCTACCGCGCCTACATGGACGCCGAGTGGTACCGCCTGCACCTCGACCCGGACCTGGGCGGTCAGCCCGCCCCGGCCACCCTCAGTTGGGCGGTCGCCGAACTGATCCTGGGTGCCAACCCGGCGGTGTGGATGTACAGCGCCGGCCCCAGTTTCGCCGGGGTCGTCTACCGCCACGGCACCGAGCGGGACAAGCAGATCGCCCGGCACATGGTCGACCGCGGCTGGGGCGCGACCATGGTGCTCACCGAGCCGGATGCGGGGTCCGACGTCGGCGCCGGGCGCACCAGGGCCTACCCCCAGCCGGACGGCACCTGGCACCTGGAGGGCGTGAAGCGGTTCATCACCTCCGCCGAGCACGACCTGAGCGAGAACATCATGCATCTGGTGCTCGCCCGCCCGGTCGGGGTGGAGGGCGCGGGCGGGCCCGGCACCAAGGGTCTGTCGTTGTTCCTCGTCCCCAAGCTGTCGTTCGACCTGGAGACCGGTGAGCCCACCGGCCGCAACGGCGTCTACGCGACCGGGGTCGAGCACAAGATGGGCCTCAAGGTCTCCACCACCTGCGAGCTGACCTTCGGCGAGCACGAGCCGGCGGTGGGCTGGTTGCTCGGCGAGGTGCACGACGGCATCGCCCAGATGTTCGAGGTGATCGAGAGCGCCCGGATGATGGTCGGGACCAAGGCGATCGCGACGCTGTCCACCGGCTACCTGAACGCACTGGAGTACGCCAAGACCCGGGTGCAGGGTGCCGACCTCATGCAGTCCAGCGACAAGTCGGCTCCCCGGGTCACCATCACCCACCACCCCGACGTACGGCGGTCGCTGATGACCCAGAAGGCGTACGCCGAGGGGATGCGCGCGCTGGTGATGTTCACCGCGAGCTACCAGGACCGGGTCCAGCTCGCCCGCTATCGGGGCGAGCACGACGAGTTGGCGGAACGGGTGAACGACCTGCTGCTGCCGATCGTCAAGGGCTATGGCTCGGAGCGGTCGTGGGCCCTGCTGGGCACCGAGACGCTGCAGACGTTCGGTGGGTCCGGTTTTCTGCAGGACTACCCGATCGAGCAGTACGTGCGCGACGCCAAGATCGACACGCTCTACGAGGGCACCACGGCGATCCAGGGTCTGGACCTGTTTTTCCGCAAGATCGTCCGGGACGAGGGACGGGCGCTCCAGCACGTGGCCGGGCAGGTCGCGGAGTTCGTCGCCACCGAGGCCGGCAACGGGCGGCTCAAGGTCGAGCGCGGGCTGCTGGCCCAGGCGCTCGCCGACGTGCAGGGCATCCTCGACAGCATGCTGGCCCGGCTGACGGCCGCCGACCCGCGACTGGAGGGCGGCGACCCGCGCAACGTCTATCTGGTGGGGCTGAACACCACGCGCGCGCTGATGGCGCTCGGCGACCTGCTCACCGGTTGGCTGCTGCTCCGGCAGGCCGAGGTGGCGCTGCGCCGGCTGACCGGCGAGGTGTCCCCCGCCGACCAGGCGTTCTACGAGGGCAAGGTCGCCGCCGCCCAGTTCTTCGCCCGGACCGTACTGCCGCGGCTGGCCGCGGAACGCGTCGCGAGCGAGCACAGCGACCTGAGCCTGATGGAGCTCGCCGAGGCGGCCTTCTGAGCGACCGGCCCAGGGTGTCCCTCACCGGGGTTCGGGGTAGAACGGCCTTGATACCCGGGATTCGGATCACGACACTTCCGGGTGAGGACCGCGGTGGCACCCGGATGAAGGAGTGGACATGGGTATCGGGCTCGGCGTCATTTTGCTGATCCTGGGGGCCATCCTGCTGTTCGACGTGGTCAACGTCGGCAGCTCGTTCGTCGACCAGGGCGGCCTCGGCTGGATCCTGATCGCGGGCGGCGCGCTGGCGATCATCCTTGCGCTGGTCGTGAACGCCCAGCGTTCGCACACCAGCCACCGCGTGGAGGACCGACGTCGCTACGGCGGGTACGACGACCAGCAGTGAGCGCTGAGCGCTCCTGATGCGGCTGTACCTCTCCAGCTTCCGTACCGGCGACCACCCCGAGCATCTGGTCCGGCTGCTCCGCCGTCCCGGTCCGGTCGCGGTGGTCGCCAACGCGATGGACGCGGCCTCGGCGGACGTACGCGCCGCCGCGGTCCGACTCGAGCTGGACCACCTGGCCGCGGTCGGGCTCCCCGCCCGGGAGCTGGACCTGCGGGACTACGCGCACCGCGGCGCCTCGGACGCCCCGCCCGACCGGCAAGGTCCGCACTCCGGCGACGAACGGCGGGCGCTGGCCGACGCACTGCAGGGAGTGGAGTTGCTCTGGGTCCGCGGCGGCAACGTGTTCGTGCTGCGACACGCGATGGCGGTCAGCGGCGCCGACTCCTTGATCCCACAGCTGCTCGCCGGCGACGCGCTGGTCTACGCCGGCTACAGCGCAGGGCCGTGCGTGCTCGCCCCCAGCCTGTGCGGGCTGGAGGGCTGCGACGACCCCACCGAGGTCACCCGGCTGTATGGAACCGACCCGAGCTACGTCGGACTCGGGGTGCTGGACTATGCGTTCGTGCCGCACATCGACAGCCCGGGGCACCCGGAGACCGAGCTACTCGGTGCGGTCGCCCGGAAATACGCCGCCACCGGTGTCCGGCACCGGACGCTGCGGGACGGCCAGGCGATCGTCGTCGACGGCGAGCGGACCAGCATCGTCTGAGTCCGGGTCGGCGCTCCCCGCGGCCGCGTCGGCAGCCGCCGGGATCCGCGAGCCGGCCTGCGCCCGCCGCGCCCAGCCGAACAGCAGCACCGCCAGCACCAGCATCACCAGGGCCATCACCGCGAGCATCACCCGGTAGTCGACCAGCACGACCAGGCCGGCTCCGATCGCGATCGACACCACCTGCGGGGTGCCGATCATGGCGTCCAGCGTGGTCATCACGCGGCCGATCAGCCGGTTCGGGGTGCGCAGCAGCACCAGCGTGTTGATCGCGACGAGCAACAACGGCAGGCCGAAACCGACGGGTACGGCGCCCGCGGCGGCCACCCAGAACGCGGGCGCCGCGGCCACCACGGCCAGGCCCGCCGCGAACAGACCGAACGCCAGCACGATCGCCCGTACGTGGCCGAGCCGCTCGATGATCCGCCCGGACAGCAGCCCGCCCACCACGGCGCCGACTCCTTGCACGGACACCAGCACGCCGACGAAGGTCGGTGGCCGGTCGAACGCGTCTGTGATCGCGTAGACCAACGACTCCATGAACCCGAACACGAAGATGCAGCCGCCGATCGCCAGCACCGGGTACCACAGCAGCTTGTCGCGGAACACGTGGGTCACGCCGGACACGAACTCGTGCCGCCAGCGCAGCTCCGGCGGCTCGACCACGTCGCCGTCCACCCGCAGGGTCAGCATGGCGGCGATGGCCACCGCGTACGCCCCGGCCACCAGCACCAGCACGCTGTCCATTCCCCAGAACGCGTACATCGACGCTCCGAGCAGCGGACCGAACAGCCGCAGGCCCTCGCGGAAGGTGCTGCTGGCGGCGTTCGCGTGCACCAGATCGCGCTCGGGGACGATCAGCTTCAGCAGCCCCATCACCGCGCCCGGCAGCATCACCAGCGCCACCCCGTAGGCGCAGGCCACCGTGTAGACGATCCAGATCTGCCGCTCGTCGCGGACCCAGATCAGCGGCACCAGGCTGGCCACCGCCAGCGGATAGGCGCCGAGCAGGAACCGGCGCCGCGGAAACTGGTCCACCACCCAGCCGAGCAGTGGAGCGACCAGTGAGGGGGCCACCACCCAGAAGATCGCCAGCCCCGCCGCGCCGCTGGAGCCGGTGAGCTCCTTGACCAGGATGCCGAAGGTCAGCAGCAGTACGGAGTCGGCCACCATGGTGGCGGCCAGGGCCACGAACAGGTGCCGGAACCCCGGGATCGCGAACGCTCGTCTCACCGGGTCCCTCGATCCGGCTCCACGCTGGTCAGGGCCAGCATGTGCACGAGGCGGGCGCCGTCGGGGATCGGCTCGGCGCCGGTCAGCCGGTCGTGGTAGCGCATGAGCAACGCGCGCAGCTCCTCCGAGAACTGCCTGGCCTCCTGCTGGGTCATCGGCGCGACATTCTGCGTCATGCCGAGGTCCGCCCACCCCCGACCGCTGGCCGAGATGTTGCGCCGCCAGCGGGCTACCTCACGCTCGAGCAGCCGCGCGGACAGGGCCTCGCTGGCCGCCCGGAAGCCGGGCGAGTCCAGGTCCTCGGCGTCCTCGTCCCAGGTGACGCCCACCCGGGTCACCCGCCAGGGCCGGCGCCGACCGCGACCGTCCCCGGTCTCTTCGACGAAGCCGAACTCGGCGAGCTTGCGCAGGTGCCAGGAGCAGTTGGCCGGCGTCTCGCCGAGAGCCTCGCCGAGTTCGCTGGCGGTCTTCGGACCGGTCAGCACCAGCTCTTCGATGATGTCCAGGCGCAGCGAGTGCGAGAGCGCCTTCAGCTCGTCCAGCCGGCGCAGCCGCCGCGGGTCGAAAGACATGTTTCGACACTGCGCCAGTCGAAAGAACTCTTGCAATACCGTTTCCGCCGCCGCCGACACAACCCGGGCAGGCCGGGTCAGCCTGGTGAGCGGGGGTCAACCGATCCGCTGCTTCGGCAGGTTGACGAAGAACTGCAGCGCGGTCACCACCAACGCGATCGCGGTGCCCACGATCCCCAGCATCAGCAGCACCCGCACCACCAGCTCCCAGTCGAACCCCGGTGGGAGGTCGAACGGGAACACGTTCCAGATCCGGATCCCGGCGACCAGACCCACCCCCAGCACCGCCACGTCGCCGAGGTGACGGAACCAGTCCGCCGCGTGGGCCAGGTACGCCACATTGGCCAGCAGACCCACCAGCAGCGCGAGGTTCACCGGCGTCATCACCTCGGACATCCGCGGGGCCAAGAACGGGAGCACCTGCCAGCCCGGCGCGATGTTGAGCAGGAACAGCAGCACGGCGTTCACGAGGATCGAGGTCGCGTACCCGAACCGCCCTTCGGGATGCCTGGTCGGTGGCCGGACGTCCGTTGTCGTCATCACGCTCGCCCCCTTGCGCCTGCACCTGTGACGCTAGGCCCGGGCCGCAGCCGGCGATCAGGGGCAAAGGTCACGGTCGGTACGGCCACAGGTCCGGGCCGACAGTCAGGCCGGCGCACGCAGGAGCAGTGCGACGGCCGGCTGACAACCGGGATGGGTCATCCCAGGATTGGAGTGTCCGCGCCCGGGGGTAGGACATGCCCATGACCACCAGCCGCCTGCCCGGACCGCTGTGCCTGTTCGTCCCGCCGTACCTGCTGCAGCAGCTCGCGGACGCCGCCGAGGACCCCGGCGCCACCAGCACCTGCCACTCGACGCTCCGGCTCGACGAGGAGCTGCGCAGCCGCCGACGGGAGATCACCCGCTCGGCGACCGCGGCTCCGCTGACCCCCGACGAGGGACGCTGGACCATCCATACCGCCGACAACACCACGACGCTGCCCGGAGACCCGGTGCGCTCCACCGGCGACCCCGAGTCCGGCGACCCAGCGGTCGACGAGGCCTACAGCAGCAGCGAGGCCACACTCGACCTGTTCGGCACGGTGTTCAACCGCCGGTCGTACGACGGCCAGGGGGCGCTGGTCAACGAGACCGTGCACTACGGACAGGACTACGACAACGCCTTCTGGGACGGCCAGCAACTGGTGTTCGGCGACGGGGACGGGCGCTACTTCAACCGGTTCACCAAGCCGATGGACGTCCTCGCGCACGAGTTCACGCATGCGGTCACGCAGTTCACCGCCGGGCTCAGCTACCACGACCAGCCCGGCGCGCTGAACGAGTCGGTGTCCGACGCGTTCGCCAGCATGGCCAAGCAACGCAGCCTCGGCCAGACCGTCGACCAGGCGGACTGGCTGATCGGCGCCGGACTGTTCACCGACGCGGTGCAGGGCGTGGCACTGCGGTCGATGAAGGACCCGGGCACGGCCTATGACGACCCGCGGCTCGGCAAGGACCCGCAGGTCGGGTCGATGGACGACTACGTCGACACCACCGACGACAACGGCGGCGTGCACATCAACTCGGGCATCCCCAACCGGGCGTTCTATCTGGCCGCCACCGCGATCGGCGGGCACTCGTGGGAACAGGCCGGTGCCGTCTGGTACCACGCCCTCACCGGTGGATCGGTCACCGCGGAGACCGACTTCGCCGGCTTCGCCCGCGCGACCATCGACGCGGCCGCGAGCATCGGCGAGCAGGTGCGGCAGGCGGTGGCCGGCGCCTGGCAGACCGTGGGCGTACACCCGTCCACCCCGGCCGGCAGCGGCGGGAGCGACGGCACCTCCGGGGGACCGGCCCAGGACGGGAGCGACGACTTGGTAGCGGTGCGCCGCAGCGGTGGCGTGACCGGCATCAGCGTCACGGCGCAGGTCGACCTGACCACCGACCCCCGGGGCCCGGAGATCAGCCGGCTGCTGCACCGGATCGACTTCTCCGCGGTGCGCGCCGGCAGTCCGCAGCCGGACCGCTTCGTGTACGTGTTCGAGGTCGCCGGCCGGGAGGTACGCGTGCCCGAACCCGAGCTGACCGGGGATCTGGCCCGGCTGGCCGATCTGCTGCTCGGCCCGACGCCCGATCCGGAGTGAACAACCGGCTCCGGCGCGCGCGGGTGGCCGTTACCACACCGTGACGCGGTGGTAGCGACCAGCGGTTATGCTGGCGGTTCTGCCTGTTCCCTCCGGAGTGAACCGCGTGTCTCCTGCCGCCCTGTTCCGCATCATCGTGTCGATCGGCGTGATCGCGCTGTCCACGTTCCTGGTCGCCACGAAGACCCCGACGCTGGGGCTCGACCTGCGAGGCGGAACCCAGATCGTGCTGGAGGCCCATTCGACGGACCGGGTGGAGGCCAACGCGGAGAACACCGACCGGGTGCTCGCGGTGCTCCGCGGTCGCGTGGATGCGCTCGGCATCGCCGAGCCGACGCTCACCCGGTCCGGCGAGAACCGGATCATCGTCGAGCTGCCGGGTGTCCAGGACCCACGCGAGGCGGCCGAGACGATCGGCAAGACGGCACAGCTGACCTTCCATCCGGTCAAGGCGATCGCGCAGGAGGGTCAGCAGGCCAAGGGCAAGGAGATCGTCACCCCGGACGAATCGGGACAACCGCTGGTGCTCGGCCCCGCGGCGCTGAGCGGGGAAGGCGTGAAGGGCGCCGACGCCGTCACCGACGACAGCGGCAACTGGATGGTCAACGTCGACTTCCGCGGCAGCGGGGAACGCGCCTGGGCCGAGCTGACCGGCCAGGCGGCATGCGCCGGACCCGCGGATCCGGCCCGGCGGGTCGCGATCATGCTCGACGAGAACGTGATCTCCTCACCGCGGGTCGTGGACGACGTCGTCTGCAACGTGGGGATGCTCGGCGGGCAGACCCAGATCACCGGCAACTTCACCCAGAAGGAGGCCACCGATCTCGCGGTGCTGATCGAAGGCGGTGCGCTGCCGCTGCCGGTCGAGGTGATCGAGCAGCGCACGGTCGGGGCCACCCTGGGCGACGCCGCGATCGACGCCAGCACCCAGGCCGCCATCATCGGCATCATCCTCACCGGCCTGTTCATCGTGATGGTGTACCGGCTGATGGGCCTGCTCGCGGCCATCGCCCTCGCCTGCTACGCGCTGATCTCGTACGCCGCGTTGCTCGGTCTGGGCGCGACGCTGACGCTGCCCGGCCTGGCCGGCTTCGTGCTGGCCATCGGCATGGCGATCGACGCCAACGTGCTGGTGTTCGAACGCGCCCGAGAGGAGTACCAGGACCGTAAGTCCGCCGGGCTGCGCAAGGCGCTCGGCATCGGCTACAACAAGGCCTGGACGGCGATCATCGACTCCAACGTCACCACGTTGCTCGCCGCGGCCCTGTTGTTCTTCCTCGCCGCCGGCCCGGTCAAGGGCTTCGGGGTCACGCTGTCCATCGGTGTGATCGCCTCGATGATCTCGGCGCTGGTCATCGCCCGCGCGCTGACCGACGCGTCGTTGACCGTGCCGTTCCTCGCTCGCAAGCCGCGGCTGAGCGGCATCGGCACCGCGGGCGCGGTCCGTACCTGGCTGGTGAGCAAGGGGTTCAACCTGTTCAAGCGCCCGCTGATGTGGGTCGGCATCACGGTCGCGGCGGTGGTGTTCGCGGTCGCCGGCGTCGCGATCCGCGGCCTGGACCTCGGGGTGGAGTTCACCGGCGGGCGGATCATGGAGTACAGCTCCAGCACGCCGATGAGCGTCGCCGACGCCCGGCAGGCGGTCAGTGACGCCGGCTTCCCGCGGGCCGTCGTGCAGGAGTCGGACGGCGAGAAGATCACCGTGCGGACCGAGCAGATCAGCAACGACGAGCAGGTCCGGATCCAGGAGTCGCTCGGCTCCGTGGGCACCGACGTCACCAAGGTGCGGGACGAGCTGATCGGGCCCAGCCTGGGCGACGAGCTGCGGCGCAACGCGATCATCGCGCTCGGCCTGGCACTGGTGGCGCAGATGATCTACCTGGCGATCCGGTTCCGCTGGACCTTCGCCATCTCGGCGGTGCTGGCCATGCTGCACGACGTGCTGCTGGTGATCGGCATCTTCGCCTGGTTGGGCAAGCCGATCGACGGTGTGTTCCTGGCGGCCGCGCTGACCATCATCGGCTTGTCCGTCAACGACTCGGTCGTGGTGTTCGACCGGATTCGGGAGATGTGGCGGGCGCTGCGCGGGAAGCAGTCGTTCGAGTACGTCGCCAACCTCGCCTGTCTGCAGACCGTGCCGCGGACCGTGAACACCGGGCTGGGCGCGATGTTCATCCTGGCGGCGCTGGCGATTCTCGGCGGCGACTCGCTGAAGGACTTCGCGATCGCGCTGCTCCTCGGTCTGATCATCGGCACCTACTCGTCGGTGTTCGCAGCCACGCCGATGGCGATCATGCTGCAGCGGCGGTGGAGCGACTGGACCGGCGAACAGGTTTCGGCCAAGCAGCAGCGCAAGCAGGCGAAGGTCAACCCGTACGGCTCCGGAGGCCGGGACGCCAGCGGCGCCGTGATCTGACCGTCCACGGCCTCAGTAGTCGACGCCCATCGCCTCGGCGATCACCCGGAAGTCCGCCTCGGGCACCTCGAACAGGCCGCGGCGGAACGGCAGTCCCCACTTCGTCGGGTCGCGGATGAAGGACAGCGCGGGCACCAGCGGACGTACGTCCGCCTGCTCGGCCGGCCGGAAGTCCACCGCCAGTCGCCACGGGTGGAAGTCCTCGCTCATGCTCACCTGGTACGGCTCGTCCCCGCGCACGAACCCCAGGGCGGTGAACCGCTGCACCGGCGCGCCGGACCGCATCGCGGTGCGCGGCGAGTAGAACACGATGCCGTCACCGCGACGCAGCCTACGTAAGCGGCTGTCCCGGCCGTGGTCCGCCTGCGTGAAACCGCCGGCCACCCCGGTCGACACGTGCTCGAGGCTGATCGTGTTCACCCAGAACCGGGGGCTCGCTGGGTCGGCCATGCTGCGGCTGCTCCTCGTACCCGGACGCCCGGGTCGGCTCGACTGCGCCGCTCGAGACCATTGCTCCGGCGGCCGTGGGCTGGTCGAAGCGTACCGCCGGATCCTGGGCCGGGGCGGCACTGCGGGCCCGAGCCCGTGCCGGCCTCCCGTGTGACATGATCGGGCCGCGCATTGTCGCAGGCACGACCGAGCCGAACCTGGGGAGACAGGTGCAGATCAGACCACTCCGCGACGGCGACGTCGAGGCCGTGCTGGCGCTGAACGAGGAATCGGTCGAGTTGCTCGCCCCGCTCACCGCGGAGCAGCTGGACCGGCTACGCGCCACCGCCGCGCAGGCGCTGGTCGTGGACGACGAGGGGACCGTGGCGGCGTTCGTGCTGGCGTTCGGGCCGGGCGTCGACTACGACTCCCCCAACTACCGCTGGTTCGCCAGCCGGTACGGCGACGAGTTCGCCTACCTGGACCGGATCGCGGTCGGCGAGGCCTGGCGGCGCCGGGGGATCGGCCGGCTGGTGTACGACACGATCGAGGCCGCCGCGCGCCCGTACGGACGGCTGGCCTGCGAGGTCAACGCGGTCCCGCCGAACGAGGGGTCGTTGGCGTTCCACGCGGCCCGCGGGTTCCGCGAGGTGGGCCGCCTGACCCACCCCGGCGGCAAGGTGACCGCGATGCTGGTCAAGCAGCTCGGCAAACGGCCGGGGCACGGCGACGACACCCTGGAGGGAAGAGCCATGGAGGAGCACGGGGAGCCCGACCGGTGAGCACCGTCGGAGTCGTCGGAGCCGGTGCCATGGGTGCGGGCATCGCCCAGATCGCGGCCGTCGCCGGTGACCGGGTGCTGCTCCTCGACGCCCGAGCGGGCGCTGCGGCGGGGGCGGCCCAGCAGATCACGGCCCGCCTGGACCGGCTGGTGGCCAAGGACCGGATGTCCCGCCCCGCGGCCGACGAGGCGGCCGCCCGGCTGTCCACGGCCGACGAGCCGGCCCAGCTGTCCCACGCAGACCTGGTGGTCGAGGCCATCGTCGAGGACCTAGCCGCCAAGCGCGCGCTGTTCGCCGAGCTGGAGCGGGTCTGCCGTGCCGAGGCGCTGCTGACGACCAACACCTCGACCCTGTCGGTGACCGACATCGCCGCCGAGCTCGAGGACCCGTCCCGCGTCTGTGGCATGCACTTCTTCAACCCGGCACCGCTGATGCAACTGGTCGAGGTGCCCCGCGGGACGGCGACGGCGGACGAGGTCGTGGACCGGGTGGTCGAATTCGCCACCCGGTGGGGCAAGACGGCGGTGCGCTGCACGTCCACGCCGGGCTTCATCGTGAACCGAGTGGCCCGGCCGTTCTACTCCGAGGCGCAGCTGATCGTCGAGGAGGGCATCGCGGACATACCGACGGTGGACGCCGCGCTGCGGGGGCTCGGCTTCCGGATGGGACCGTTCGAGCTGGCCGACCTCATCGGCAACGACGTGAACCTCACCGCGGCGACCTCGGTCTGGGAGCAGACCGGCCGCGACCCTCGCTACACCCCCACCGAGTCGCAGCGGCAGCTGGTCGCGAAGGGCCGCTTCGGACGCAAGACGTCCCGCGGTTGGTACGACTACGCAGACGGCAAGCCGGTCGTGGAACAGCCGGCCGAACCGGATGCCGAGCTGGCGGCCACGATCACCGACCGCGTCGTGGCCATGCTGGTCAACGAGGCGGCCGCACTGGTGGACCGCGGGGAGGCGCTACCCGAGGCCGTGGACAGTGCGATGCGGTTGGGCACCAACTATCCGTTCGGGCCGCTGGAGCACGGCGACGAGTGGGGCGCGCAGCGCGTCCTGGAGATCCTGCGGTCCCAGGCGGCCCGGGACCGCAGCGGACGCTACCGGCCGGCCGAGCGGCTGCTCAAGGCCGCCGCCGGGGAAGGAACGCTCAGGTGACCGACCCCGCTGCCGCCGAGCTCGCCCGTCGTTGTGCACAAGCGATGTGGGACGACGACGCCGCGTCCCAGGCGCTCGGGATGGAGCTGCTGGACGTGGCACCCGGCCGCGCCGTGCTCCGGATGACGATCCGTCCGGACATGGTCAACGGCCACGACATCGCGCACGGTGGCTTCACCTTTTCGCTGGCCGACTCAGCCTTCGCGTTCGCCTGCAACAGCTACAACCGGCGGACCGTTGCGCAGGGCTGCGACATCAACTTTCTCGCCGCCGTACGCTCCGGCGACGTATTGACCGCGGAGGCGGTCGAGCGGCACCGCCGCGGGCGAAGCGGGATCTACGACGTCACCGTGCGCCGCGGAGACGAGGTGGTCGCCGAGTTCCGCGGCCGCAGCCGCGAGATCCCGGGCACGCTGGTGCCGCCAGACAGCGCCGGGGAGTGACCGGGGAGTGATCGGTGTCCCTCGGGCGGCCGGACAGGGTTAGCCTGAGGACATGCTTGTGGCGTTCAGCATCAGTCCAGGTACGGCCGACGAGCACGGTGGGGTGAGCAGCGCGGTGGCGGATGCCGTTCGCGTGGTCCGCGAATCCGGCCTGCCGTCCGAGACCAACGCGATGTTCACCAACATCGAGGGTGAGTGGGACGAGGTGATGGCCGTGGTCAAACGCGCGGTCGACACCCTCGCCGCCGCCAGCCCACGGGTGTCGCTGGTGCTCAAGGCCGACATCCGCCCGGGCTACACCGGGCAGCTGACCGCGAAGGTGCAGCGGGTCGAGGAGCGACTGGCGGACTGACGGGAGGACCCGATGAGCGAGCACGCCACCAGCCCGGGCCGGCCGGCCGAGGGGATGACCGAGTCGGCGTTGCGCGACCTGCAGCTCGACCGGTTGCGGGCCACCCTGGACACTGCCTACCAGCAGGTTCCGCACTACCGACGGGCCTTCGACGAGGCCGGCGTGGTGCCGGACGACCTGAAGTCGCTGGCGGACCTGTCCCGGTTCCCGTTCACCGTGAAGAACGACCTGCGCGACAACTATCCGTTCGGCATGTTCGCCGTCCCCCGAGAAGACGTCGTTCGCATCCATGCGTCGTCGGGGACCACCGGCAAACCCACCGTGGTCGGCTATACGCAGCAGGACGTCGACACCTGGGCGGACCTGATGGCCCGGTCGATCGCGGTGGCGGGCGGCCGCAAGGGCGATGTCGTGCACGTGGTGTACGGATACGGGCTGTTCACCGGCGGACTCGGCGCCCACTACGGGGCCGAGCGGCTCGGTTGCACCGTGGTGCCGATCTCGGGTGGCATGACGTCGCGCCAGGTGCAACTGATCCAGGACTTCGGCCCGCGCATCATCATGGTCACGCCGTCGTACTTCCTGGCCATCGTCGACGAGATGGAGAGGCAAGGCATCGACCCGCACTCCACCTCGCTGGAGATCGGCATCTTCGGGGCCGAGCCGTGGACCGACGAGATGCGCCAGGAGATCGAGCAGCGGTGCGGCATGCATGCCGTCGACATCTACGGCCTGTCCGAGGTGATGGGGCCGGGGGTGGCGCAGGAGTCGGTGCAGACCAAGGACGGGTTACATGTCTGGGAGGACCACTTCTACCCCGAGGTGATCGACCCCGACACCCACGAGGTGCTGCCGGACGGCGAGGAGGGCGAGTTGGTGTTCACCTCGCTCACCAAGCAGGCGATGCCGGTGATCCGGTATCGCACCCGCGACCTGACCCGGCTCGAGCCCGGCACCGCGCATCCGCCGTACCGCCGCATGCACAAGGTGACCGGACGCAGCGACGACATGATGATCGTGCGCGGGGTGAACGTGTTCCCGACGCAGGTCGAGGAGCTGATCTTGCGGGTTGCGGGTCTGACCCCGCACTACCTGTGCGTGCTGACCCGCCCGAGCCGGATGGACGAGCTGACCATCCGGGTGGAGACCCACGACGACGGCCTGGCGGCACACGACAAGGAGCGGCTGGGCCGAGAGCTGGCCACGCTGGTCAAGCACCGGATCGGCATCACGGCCGGCGTCGAGGTGTTGGAGCCGCACGCGCTGGAACGCTCACTCGGCAAGGCGAAGCGGATCGAGGACCGCCGCCACCCGCAGGGCTAACCCAACCGCCCGGCGACCGCTACGACCGCAGCACCTTCGCCATGGCCTTGCCCCTGGCGAGTTCGTCCACCAGCTTGTCCAGGTAGCGGATCTGCTGCATCAGCGGATCCTCGATGTCCTCGACCCGCACCCCGCACACCACTCCGGTGATCGACGAAGCGAGCGGGTTCAAGGATGCACCGGCGAAGAAGTCCTCGAAGGTCGTGCCCGCGGCCAGATGGGCGTCCAGGGCCGGACCGTCGTAGCCGGTCAGCCACTCGATCACCTGGTCCAGCTCGGCCTTCGTCCGGCCCTTCTTCTCCACCTTGGTGACGTAGTGCGGATAGACGGCGGCGAAGCTGGTCGTGAAGATCCGGCTCATTCGACCGAGCGTAGTCGCCGGTCCCGGATCAGGCACCCGGATCGTCGACCCGGCCCAGGAACAGCGGTGTGGCGTGCTCGACATCGTGGATCACGAACAGGAACGGCCGGTCCACATGGAAGGGCTCGGTGAGCGGTGCGCTGGTCTCGGCCATCACCACCGCGGTGGCCGCCGCGGCCTCGGTGCCCTCCTCGTCCACCGCGATGAACGCCTCGTGCAGGACGGCGCTGACGTACAGGTCGAGGTCCTCATTGGTCATCGGCCGGAAGTCCGCGCCGCCGGGCTCGAACGCGGCCTGCATGCCCAGCCGCTGCAACAGCTTCGACAGCGGTGCCTGCGTGCGGAACGTCCATCGCGGCAGCCGCAGGTCCAGCACCGCCCGCCGTCCCGGCGCTAGCACGTCGGCCAGCCCGCCCGCCGCCAGCCGTCGCTCCACCTCGGGCATCCGGCCCTCGTCCGGAAGCACCAGCGTCATCGTGACCCGGCGTCCGGCGTACGGAAGCCGAGTGGCCTGCCACCCGTCGCCGCGGCTCATCGTGGTCTTCAGCATCGGCGCGGACATGGTGTCGACCTCGACCGAGCTGCCGTCGGCGCGGTGGAACGCCCGGAGTTCGGTCAGCGACTTCTCGAACGGAAACTCCCACGGCGCCTTGAGGTAGAGGGCGTTGACCAGGACCAGCCGCGTCATGGCATCGAGCACCCCGGCCGGGATCAGCTCGGGGATCCGATCCCGGGTGCGGTCGGCCACCCACTCGTTGATCAGTGCCCGCGCCTCCTCGTGGGCGGCCCGGTAGTCGACGGTACGCACTCCGGCGCCGTACTCGCGCGCCAGCAGGTCGAGGAAGTCGCGCTCCCAGCTCACGCCCTGCTGGGCGAACAGCTGGTTGGCCGCCTCCAGGGTGAGCTCGGCGTCGCTCCCGTCAACGCGCTCCTGCTGCCCGGCCAGCTGCTCCACGTGCGCGGTCAGCGCGTTCAGCCCCCGGTGGAACCGGTCCGCGTCGGACACACCGAGCAACTCGCCCATCTCGGCGGCGGTGCGACCCCCGGCACCGGCCATGGTCATGCCCAGCGCGACCACCACGGAGTACGGCGAGAGGGCCAGGTTGCCTGGCCGCGTGGCCAGCAGACCGTAGAGCTCGCCGGCCAGGGCCTGCACCGCCACGACCACGCCGGGGATCGCGTCGGGCTGCCCGGTCGAGCGCGCCACGTCGGCCTTCACCAACTCCAGGTCCATACCCGAATCCTCCCCGTCCCGTGGCCCGGGACTCCCGCACGCGGCGGCGAGCGGGGATGCGATGGTCGCGGCCAGCGCGAGCCGAAGCACCTCACGTCGTGTCATCACGGTCCTGGGACGCAACCCACGCCCTCCCGGTTCCGGCCGCCCGCCCAGAGCTGCCGAACACCGGCGACGCCAACCGCCCAAACACTGCAAAGATTGGAGCCATGACGCCACGCAAACCGGTCGAGTGCTGGCTCACCGACATGGACGGCGTGCTCGTGCACGAGGACCGGGCGATCGACGGCGCCGCCGAGTTCATCGAGAGCCTCACCAAGGCCGGGCGTCGCTTCCTCGTCCTGACCAACAACTCGATCTTCACCCCGCGGGACCTGCGAGCCCGCTTGTCCGCTTCCGGGATCGAGATCCCGGAAGAGTCGATCTGGACCTCCGCCATGGCGACCGCCCAGTTCCTCGACGACCAACGGCCCCGCGGCAGCGCGTACGTCGTCGGCGAGGCGGGGTTGATCACCGCGCTGCACGACATCGGCTACACGATGACCGACCGCAGCCCCGACTACGTCGTGCTCGGCGAGACGCGCACGTACTCCTTCGAGGCGATCACGCGCGCCATCCGGCTGGTTGAGGGCGGGGCCCGGTTCATCGCCACCAACCCCGACCCGTCCGGCCCCTCGCCGCAGGGGTCGCTGCCTGCGACCGGGGCCGTGGCGGCGCTGATCAGCCGGGCCACCCAGGTGGCGCCGTACTTCGTCGGCAAGCCGAACCCGCTGATGATGCGCAGCGCCCTCAACCGGATC
>CAZNCE010000019.1:0-4664 GCA_964571285.1 uncultured Nocardioidaceae bacterium
GGTCGGTGATGTCGGCGGGGAAGCCGGTGGCCGCGACGATCTCGCGGGCCTTCGCCTCGTCGATGCCGGTCACCGGGTCGATCGACACCTTGGCCACTGCGTCGGGGTTGGTGCGAGCGACCTCCTCGATCTCGACCCCGCCCTCGACGCTGGCGATGCACAGGTACGAGCGGTTGGCGCGGTCGACCAGGAAGGAGAAGTAGTACTCCTCCGCGATGTCCGCGGCGGGCGCGAGCAGCACCCGGTGCACAGTGTGGCCCTTGATGTCCATGCCGAGGATCTCGTCGGCCTTGGCCACCGCCGCGTCCGGGTCCTCGGCCAGCTTCACACCGCCGGCCTTGCCCCGGCCGCCGGTCTTGACCTGGGCCTTCACCACGACCCGGCCGCCGAGCGCCTCCGCGGCGCCACGGGCGTCCTCGGCCCGCTCCACGACGGTGCCGAGTGTCACCGGCACCTCATGCTTGGCGAAGAGCTGCTTCGCCTGGTACTCCATCAAGTCCACGTTCTCGCCCGCCATTCGTCGCTAGAAAACGGTGCAGGTCAGTAGTGCAGCCGGTGGTGTGGGTCGCACGACCACGGCAGCCTAACGGTGCAAAGCGGGCTACGGCGACCCCGGGCCGCCCGGGTCAGGCGCTGCCGGCCTTCTGTCCCGCGGTCGATTCCTCGCCCCCGCCGACGTGGTCGCGCACCCACGCCACGATCTCCTGAGTGGTCGCCCCGGGCGTGAAGACCTTGGCCACCCCGGCCTCGGTCAGCACCGGGATGTCGGCCTCGGGCACGATGCCGCCGCCGAACACGACGATGTCGTCCGCGTCGCGCTCGCGCAGCAGCTCGAGCAGCCTGCGGAACAGGGTCATGTGGGCGCCGGACAGCACGGACAACCCGATGCAGTCGGCGTCCTCGGCCAGCGCGGTCTCGACGATCTGCTCCGGTGTCTGGTGCAGGCCGGTGTAGATGACCTCCATGCCGGCGTCACGCAGCGCGCGCGCGACCACCTTGGCTCCGCGGTCGTGACCGTCGAGCCCCGGCTTCGCGACGACGACTCGGACCCTGCTCATGGCGCCTCCAGGGGTGTCCAGGCGATGCCCGCTATGTACGGGTCCGAGCCTAGACCCTTGCCCCGATCCCGGACGCAGCCCGCCGGGGCAGCCGCGCGACGGTGCGGATGAGAAAAATCTCAACACGTTGCGTCCGGATAGCACTACGCTACGCACCTGAGTTGCACGTTCAACTACCCCGAAATCGGGTAAATCGCCCATCGGCTCTCCCTACGCGCCAGTAGCGCATCCCGGATGGGCGCTTCTCGGTTTCTGGTTTCCGTGACCGATCCGTTATCGTCGCCGCGGCCCGTCAACCGATGTCCCCCGGAGGAAGCGTGTCGCAGCACCGAGGTCCCCGCCAGCCGCGGGGGCTCCGCTCACGTGCCGCGACCCCCGGAGGAGGGCGACGCCGCCGGGTCGGCTGGAGTCCGGGAGCGCTGGTCCCCTCCCCCTCGGCGGTCGCCGGGGTGGCCGCCCTCGTCGCAGCCGGAGCCGGCGCGGTGACCGTGGGCTCAGCGCAGGCGACGACCACGCTCTCGCCGGACTCGCCGGAGACGGTGGTGGCGAGTCAGGCCGCCGAGCAGGCCGCCGAGACGGCGGACGGCCATGGCATGGCGTTGTCTGCGGGGCAGACACTGGTCGGCACCGACGGTCGCGACGTGGCGATCAGCCGGGGCTACCAACGCCGGCCGCTCGCCGACCGGCCGACCGCTTCCGACGAGTCGGCCGAGGCCGAGGCGGAACGGCACGCCTCGGCTCGGGAGAAGGCCTTGGCCCAGTTGCGGACGCTCGCCGCCAAGCGCAGCGAGGAGATCAAGGCGCGCCAGTGGGTGCTGCCCGTACACGGCTACCGGTTGACCGCCCGGTTCGGCCAGGGCGGCGGGCTGTGGAGCCGGGATCACACCGGGCTCGATTTCGCGGCCCCCTACGGCACCTCCATCCACTCGGTCGCGCACGGCATCGTCACCGAGACCGGCTACGACGGCGCGTACGGGTTGAAGACCGTGATCACGCACGACGACGGCACCCAGACGTGGTACTGCCACCAGGCCACCGTCGACGTCTCGGTCGGCCAGGAGGTCCAGGCCGGACAGCTGATCGGGGCCGTCGGCATGACCGGCAACACGACCGGCCCGCACCTGCACCTGGAGGTTCGCCCGAACCCCGAGACCCCGATCGACCCGTACAGCGCTCTGGTCTCGCACGGCCTGCACCCCTGAGCGACCGTCGGGGCGGATCAGCGACGGATCGCCGTCACAGCTTCTCCAACGGCGCGAACCGCAGCAGCAGCCGCTTGACACCGCCGGAACCGAAGTCGACGTCCGCCTGCGCCTTGTCCCCCTGTCCGCGAACCACCACCACGGTGCCCAGGCCGAAGGAGTCGTGCATCACCCGGTCGCCAGGCGACAGGGAGGGCACCGGCCGCCGCGCCGCCGCCGTGGTCACGGCACCGGGCCAGGACTGGCGCCCGCCGGAACGTGCCGGAGCGCGACCGCCACGTCGTGCCGCATCGCCTCCACCAGCATCGGCCGCGGCGCCGGACACCGACACGCCCGACCAGCGGGTCAGGTCGGCCTGGGACCGCCGCCAGTCGACCAGGTGGTCGGGGATCTCCGCGGTGAACCGCGAAGCCGGGTTGTGCTGCGGAGCGCCCCACGCGCTGCGCACCGCAGCCCGGGAGAGGTAGAGCCGGCGCTGCGCCCGGGTGACCCCGACGTAGGCCAGCCGCCGCTCCTCCTCCAGCTCCCTGGGCTCCTCCAGCGACCGCGAGTGCGGGAACACCCCTTCCTCGAGACCGGTCAGGAACACCACCGGGAACTCCAGCCCCTTGGCGGTATGCAGGGTCATCAGCGTCACCACGCCCGCGGCGTCGCCCTCGTCGCCCTCGGGGATCTGGTCGGCGTCCGCAACCAACGCGACACGTTCCAGGAAGTCGGTGAGGTCCACCGAGTCTGACTCGGCGGAGAACTCGCGCGCCACCGCCACCAGCTCGGCGAGGTTCTCCAGCCGGGTCTCGTCCTGGGGGTCGTCGCTGGCCTCGAGTTCGGCCTGGTAGCCGCTGCGGGCGAGCACCTCCTCCAGCACCTTGTCGGCGGGCGCGCCGTCCGCCACCAGCCCGGTCAGCCCGTCGAGCAGCTGCGTGAACGCGCGTACCGCGCTCACCGAGCGGGTGGCGATCCCGGGGGCCTCGTCCACCCGGTGCAGCGCGTCGGCGAAAGTGATCCGCTCGCGCGAGGCCAGCGCCTCCACACAGGCCTCCGCCCGCTCTCCGATCCCCCGCTTCGGCACGTTCAGGATGCGCCGCAGGGACACCGTGTCGGCCGGGTTGGCCAGCACCCGCAGGTACGCCAGCGCGTCACGGATCTCGCGCCGCTCGTAGAACCGCACGCCGCCGACGATCCGGTGCGGCAGGCCGACCCGGATGAACACCTCCTCGAACACCCGGCTCTGCGCGTTGGTGCGGTAGAACACGGCCACGTCCCCGGGTCGCGCCTCACCCTCGTCGGTGAGCCGGTCGATCTCCTCGGCGACGAACCGCGCCTCGTCCCGCTCGTCGTCGGCGACGTAGCCGACCAGCTGCGGCCCGGCGCCCGCCTCCGACCACAGGTTCTTGGCCTTGCGGGCGGCGTTGCGGCTGATCACCGCGTTCGCGGCGGACAGGATCGTCTGCGTGGAGCGGTAGTTCTGCTCCAGCAGGATCGTCGTGGCAGACGGGAAGTCCTCCTCGAACGCCAAGATGTTGCGGATGCTGGCCCCGCGGAACGCGTAGATCGACTGGTCGGCGTCGCCCACCACCATCAGCTCCGCCGGCTCGGTCACCTCAGCCGCCTCGGCCGTCTCGCCCAGGCCCACCAGGTCGCCGTCGGCCGTACGCCTGGTCGCCGCGGGCGCGCAGAGCTCGTGGATCAGTGCGTATTGGGCGTGGTTGGTGTCCTGGTACTCGTCCACCAGCACGTGCCGGAACCGGCGGCGGTAGGTCTCGCGCACCTCGGGAAACGCCTGGAGCAGGTGCACGGTGAGCATGATCAGGTCGTCGAAGTCCAACGCGTTGGCCTGCCGCAGCCGGGATTGGTACTCGGCGTAGACCTGGGCGTAGGTCTCCTCCAGGCTGTTGTCGGCGTGCTTGGCCGCGGCCTCGTGGTCACGCAACTCGTTCTTGCAGTTGGAGATCCAGTTCAGCGCCTTACGCGGCTGGTAGCGCTTGGGATCCAGGTCCAGGTCGCGGCACACCATGGTGATCAGCCGGCGCTGGTCGGCGTCGTCGTAGATGCTGAACGACGACTTGTAGCCGAACCTGGTGATCTCGCGCCGCAGGATGCGCACGCACGCGGAGTGGAAGGTCGACACCCACATCAGCGCGGCGGCCCGCGGGCTGGCCAGCGCCGCGACCCGCTCGCGCATCTCCGCCGCGGCCTTGTTGGTGAACGTGATCGCGAGGATCGAGCCGGGGTGCACGTTGCGCTGCGACAGCATCCAGGCGATCCGGCGGGTCAGCACCCGGGTCTTGCCCGACCCGGCGCCCGCGATCACCAGCAGCGGCGTCCCCTCGTGGGTCACCGCTCGGCGCTGGGACGGGTTGAGGTCTTCGAGCAGCGTCTCCGGGTCGACGGTGCGACGACGGCG
>CAZNCE010000019.1:4764-16777 GCA_964571285.1 uncultured Nocardioidaceae bacterium
CTGGACCCGGGCTGGACCCGGCCGGCCCGGTCAGATCAGGCGCCGGTCGGCCGCCCACCGGGTGAGCTCGTGCCGGGACGACAGCTGCAGCTTGCGCAGCACGCTGGACACGTGGGTCTCCACGGTCTTCACCGAGATGAACAGCTCCTTGGCCACTTCCTTGTAGGCGTACCCGCGGGCGATCAGCCGCATCACCTCGCGCTCGCGCTCGGTCAGCCGGTCGATCTCCTCGTCCACCTGTGCCACGTCGATCGACCCGGCGAACGCGTCCAGCACGAACCCGGCCAACCGCGGCGAGAACACGGCGTCGCCGTCGGCGATCCGCTCGATCGCGGCCACCAGTTCCGGCCCGGTGATGGTCTTGGTGACATAGCCGCGGGCGCCGGCCCGGATCGTCCCGATCACATCGACCGCGGCGTCGGACACGCTCAGCGCCAGGAAGCGGGTGTCCGGCGCCTTGGTGCCGACCCGGCGCAGCACCTCTCCGCCACCTCCACCGGGCAGGTGCACGTCCAGCAGCACCACGTCCGGCTGGTGCTCGAGCACGGCCGCGACCGCCTCGTCGACGTCGGACGCCTCCGCCAGCACGTCGACCGCGCCGGAGAGCTCCGACCGCACCCCGGTACGGAACATCGCGTGGTCGTCCACCAGCACCACGCTGCGCTTGTTCGCTATCACTGTTGCTCCTCTGTCGCAGGAATCGGCATGGCCAGTCGCACCTCGGTTCCCTCACCCGGCGCGGTCCGGATGGTGCACCGGCCACCGTGCCGCTCCATCCGGTCGATGATGCTGCCGCGTACGCCCATCCGGTCGGCGGGCACGGTATCCGGGTCGAACCCGCGACCGCGGTCGCGGACGAACACCTCGGCCTCGGCCGCACCGATCTCGGCGTAGACGTCGACCCGGTCGGCGCCGGAGTGCTTCGCCGCGTTCACCACCGCCTCGCGGGTGGCCAGGACCAGCGGGCTCAGTTGCTCGGCGTACGCCGCGTCGCCCACGGTCACCACCTCGACCGGCAGCCCGTGCGCGTCCTCGACCTCGGCCGCGGCGGAGCGCAGCGCGCCGCCGAGCGTGGCCGCGTGCGCCGCCTGGTCGCCGTACAGCCAACTGCGCAGGTCGCGCTCCTGGGCCCGAGCCAGGGTGGCGACCGTCCGGCCGTCGTCGGCGTGCTTTTGGATCAGCGCCAGCGTCTGCAGCACGGAGTCGTGCAGGTGCGCGGCGATGTCGGCGCGTTCCTCGGTACGGATCCGGGCGGCCCGCTCCTCGGACAGGTCACTGGACAGCCGGAACAGCCACGGGCCGAGGATCAGCGCCAACCCGCCCACGCCGAGCACCCCGGCGACCAGGATCACGTTCAGGTCGGCGAGCCGGCCGGACTGTACGGCGAACAGCGCCAGCGCGCCGATGATCAGCGCGGCACCGACCAGTAGCCGGGTCACAGACGCCCAGGTGCCCTTGCCGAGTACGGCGCTGAGCGGGTTCAGCCGGGAGGATCGGTCCGTCCAGCGTTCCCGCTGGGCCTCGTCGGCCTGCCACCACAGCAGCGCGATCCCGGCGCCGGCGAGCACCAGCGGCCAGAAGTTCAGCGACTGCACGCCGAAGAGGGTCTGGGTGAGCAGCATCAGGCCGAGCGCCACCGCGCTCAGCGCGACCAGCGGGCCGATGTCGTGGAGGGACCGGCGGCCGGTGCGCCGCTTGCCCTGCCGGTCGGCCGACGCCAGCCCGGGGGCATCCTCCTCGGTCGGGGTCTGCAGCGGCAGCACCATCCACAGGCCCGCGTAGAGCGCCAGCCCGAAACCACCGAAGGCCGAGGCCACCAGGAATCCCGCGCGCACCCAGATCTGCGACACGCCGAGGTGCTCGGCCAACCCGCCCGCCACCCCGCCGATATAGCGGTCGGCGACGCTGCGGTGCGCGCGGCGCACGGCAGGACCGGCTCCGCCGCCGGCGGCGGCGGAGCTGGGCGGGGTCTCGCGGGCGGTCTCCATCTCAGCACCAATCGTCACACGACGCGGGCCTCCGGCCCATGCGTCATGACCCGGAGGCGTCCCTGAGGCACGGGCCGGGAGGTCGGCACGGAATCGGGGCCATTCCCGATGGTGCGCGCGCGGAAGACACCGCAGGATCGAGGTATGACACAGACACCTCCCGAGTCGCCGCAGCGGCCGCCCGGCACGCGGCGCTCCGGGCCGCGGGTGAGCGGCGAGCAGATGCGGGACCTGTCCCGGCTGCGCCGCAGCACGACCGACCGCAAGGTGGCCGGCGTCGCCGGCGGCCTGGGCCGCCACCTCGACGTCGACCCGACCGTGCTGCGGGTGCTCTTCGTGGTCCTGGCCTTCTTCGGCGGCGCCGGCCTGCTGCTGTACGCGGCCGGCTGGCTGCTGCTGCCGGACGACACCAGCGACCAGGCGCCCATCCACACCAGCTCGAGCACCCGCACGGTGATCCTGGTGATGGTCGGCGTGGTGGCCTTCGGCCTGCTGGTCGGCCGTAGCTGGGGCGGCATCGGGTTCCCCTGGCCGCTGATCGTGATCGGCGCCATCGCGTTCCTGGTCCTACGCGAGCGCGGCGTCGTCGGGACCCGCTCGGACCGGAGCGATGCCACTGGCGACGCTGCACAGCCGCAGGCCCAAGGACAGCCGCAGACCGGTGGCCGGAGCGAGCCGACCGCGCCGGAGCACACCGATCCGTGGACGCCGACCGCGACCGGGTACGAGGCACCGGCGACCTACCCGGTGACCGACTCGTCCGGGACGAGCCCGATGCCCGCCACACCGCACGGTTACCGCGACATCGCGGAGACGCAGACGACGACCAAGACCCGCAAGCGTGAGCGCCGTGGACCGGTGCTGTTCCTGCCTACGCTGCTGCTGGTCGGCGTCGGACTGGGCCTGGTGGCGTTGTACGAGGCCTTCGTCGCTGACCTCAACGACGTGTACTACCCCGCCACGGCACTCGGCGTCATCGGCCTGATGCTGGTGGTCGGCGCATTCGTGGGCCGCACCGGCGGTCTGATCGCCCTCGGCCTGGTCAGCGCATTGGTGGTGGGAACGGTGGCCGTCGCCGGCGGCCGCTGGACCACCACCGTGGACGAGGTGCCGACGACCGCGCGCGAACTCCGGCCCAGCTACCAGATCGGCGTCGGCGAGGCCCGGCTCGACCTGACCGGGATCGCCAACCCCGGACCGCTGGACGGCCGTACGGTCACCGTGGACGGCCGAGCCGGCCGGATCATGGTGATCGTGCCCGACGACGTCACCGTCCACGTTGACGCCAAGATCGACGGCGCCGGCCAGATCGACGTCGCCGGCCACCGGACCAGCGGGGGCAACGAAGTCGTGCAGAGCAGGACGCTCAACGCCGGCCCGAGCACGCCGGAGCTCTCCCTGGACCTGCACCTGCGATTCGCCGGCTCGATCGAGGTGGAAACGAGATGACCAGATCCAACGCGCCCCGCCAGGTCAGCCTGACGCCCCTGGTGATCGGGCTGGTTTTCATCGGCACCGCGGTCCTGTCGGTGTTCTACGCCACCGAACAGTTGAGTCTGGGCACCGCCCGCTGGACGTTCCCCGGACTCCTGGTGGCGGCCGGCCTGGTCGGCCTGATCCTCACCGTGCTGCGCAGCCACCACTCCTGCGGCCCGGCCGCGCAGCAACCGGAGGACGACGACTATCCGGACAGCCCGTACCCCGACCCCTACCAAGACCTACGGCACTGAGGAGAAGGAGAAACACGATGAGCGAGATGCACCCGCAGTACCCGGCGACGGGCGACAACCGACCCAGCACACCACGACGGCTGGTCCGCAGCGACGACCGCTGGCTCGGCGGCGTGTGCGGCGGGATCGCCGAGTACACCGGTACGGACCCCAACCTGGTACGGCTGGTCGCGATCGTGGCCGGGCTGGTCAGCTTCGGCACCGCGGCACTGGTCTACGTGGCTGCCTGGTTGCTGATGCCGGAGGAGTGACCGCACCGACGTCCGGCCCGAGCACCGGTCACCGGGAGACCCTGAGGACTCCTGGTGACCGGTGCTTCGCGTCCGGCCGGAAGGCGCCGCGGGGACGACGATAATGGTTCGCCCGGTTTGTTCCGGCTCACTACCGTTGTCAGGTCATGCATCAACTGCCCCACGCCGACCCCGGTGTCCCCGATCACCGCTCACCAGCGCTGTTCTTGTGGTGGACGGTGCGCCGGCAGCTGCCCACGATCCTCGGGGCGGTGTCCTTCGCCTGCGTGTGGATGGTCGCGCTGGCGTTGATCCCGGCGGTGATCGGGCGCGCGATCGACCACGGCGTCTCGGCCAAGGACACCCAGGCGCTGCTGCAGTGGACCGGGGTGCTGGCCCTGCTCGGCGCCATCCAGGCCGGCGCGGGTGTGATGCGGCACCGGCTGGCGGTCACCAACTGGCTGATCGCCGCCTACCGCACCGTGCAGCTGATCGGCCGTCGCGCGGCGTACGTCGGCGCAACGCTGCCCAAGCGCGTGGCGACCGGCGAGGTGGTGTCGGTCGGCGCGACCGACCTGGCCCACATCGGCAACGCGGTGGACGTGCTCGCCCGCGCGGTTGCCGCGGTGGTGTCGTTCGTCGTGGTGGCGGTGATCCTGCTGCGCACCTCGGTGACCTTGGGGCTGGTCGTGCTGATCGGCGTGCCGGTGCTGCTGGTGCTGGTCGGTCCCCTGCTCGGCCCGCTGCAGCGACGCAACCTGCTGCACCGCGACCGGATGGGCCAGTTGACGACGCTGGCCAGCGACATCGTCGCGGGGCTGCGGGTGCTGCGCGGGATCGGTGGCGAGGAGGTGTTCCACCGCCGCTACGTGGACGAGTCCCAGGAGGTACGCCGACTCGGCGTGCGGGTCGGCCGGATGCAGTCTGTGCTGGACGCGATGCAGATCCTGCTGCCGGGCGTCTTCATCGTGGCGGTCGTGTGGCTGGGCGCGCGGTTCGCGGTCGACGGGCAGATCACGCCCGGCGACCTGGTCGCGTTCTACGGCTACTCGGCGTTCCTGCTGGTGCCGCTGCGGACCGTGACCGAGTTCGCGAACAAATACATTCGCGCGCTGGTGGCGGCCAAGCGGGTCTGCGCGATCCTCGACCTGGAGCCCGAGCGACGTGATCCCGAGCAGCCGGCGGCCGACCCGGGCAGCGGAGCGGTGGTCGACGTGGAGAGCGGGCTGCGGGTCGAGCCCGGCCGGCTCACCGCCGTGGTCGGGGACGACACCGCCGAGGTGGCCCGGCTGGCGGACCGGCTCGGCGGCTACGCCGACGGGGACGTACGCGTCGCGGGGCTGCCGCTGGAACGGATGACCCGGGTCGCGGCGCGGCGCCACATCCTGGTCAGCGACACCGGCGCGCAGCTGTTCTCCGGCTCGGTGCGGGACGTGCTGGCCGCCGGCCGACGAGCCGAGGACGCCCTGCTGCTGCAGGCCGTGCACGTCGCATCGGCCGAGGACGTGCTGGACGCGCTGCCCGGCGGACTGGACGCCGAACTCGAGGAGCGGGGCCGGTCGCTGTCCGGTGGGCAGCGTCAGCGGATGGTGCTCGCTCGCGCGCTGGCCGCCGATCCGCCGGTCCTGGTGCTGGTTGAGCCGACGTCCGCGGTGGACGCGCACACCGAGGACCGGATCGCCGAGCGGCTGCTGCGGTCCCGCACCGGCCGTACCACCGTCGTGATGACGGCCAGCCCGCTGCTGCTGGAGCGCGCGGACCATGTGGCGTTCGTCCGGCGGGGCCGGGTGGTCGCCGAGGGCCGGCACCGCGATCTGGTCGCCACCAACGAGGACTACGCCCGCGTCGTGACCCGAGGGGAGGAGCTGTGAGCCGGATCCTGCCGGTGGCCGATAGCCGCGACGTGCGGCGGTACGCGCGCGCCCTCGCCCGCCGTCACCCCCGCCAGCTGGCGCTCACCGTGTCGCTGCACTGCCTGGCTGCGCTGTGCGGGCTGGTCACGCCGTGGCTGGTCGGACACCTGGTGCAGGCCGTGCACGACGGGACCACGGTCGGCACCGTCGACCGCACCATCGCGATTGCCGCCGGTTTCCTGCTGGCGCAGACCGTGCTCACCCGCTACGCCCGGATGACGTCGTTCACGTTGGGCGAGACGGTGCTGGCGGACCTGCGCGAGGACTTCGTCGAGGAGGCGCTGTCCCTGCCGGTCGGCACCGTCGAGTCCGCCGGCACCGGGGACCTGCTGACGCGCACGTCCCGCGACGTCGACGCGCTCGGCTGGTCGGTGCGGTTCGCCATCCCGGAGACGACGATCGCGCTGATCACGGTCGTGTTCACCGTCGGCGCCTGCCTGCTGGTCGGCACCTGGGTGGGCGTCGCGTTGATCGTTGCGGTCCCGCTGCTGTGGGTGGCGACCCGCTGGTACCTGAAGCGGGCGAAGGACGGCTACCTCCGCGAGGGTGCCTCGTACGCCGCGATCAACGCGCTGCTGGCCGAGACCGCGGACGGCGCCCGCACGGTCGAGGCGCTGGGCCTGGAGCGCGAGCGGGCGCAGCGCATCGACGCAGCGATCCGGGAGTCGTTCGAGGCCGAGTGCTACACGCTTTCGCTGCGCACGCGCTGGTTCCCCGCCGCGGAGATGGGCTACCTGGTGCCCACCGTCGTCACCCTGCTGTTCGGGGGCTGGCTGTTCACGCTGGGCTACGCCAGCCTGGGCGCGGTGACCGCGGCGACCCTGTACGTGCAGCAGCTGGTGGACCCGCTGGACCGGCTGCTGATGTGGCTGGACGAGCTGCAGGTCGGCGGGGCGTCCCTCGCCAGGCTGCTCGGGGTGGCCCAGGTGCCGGACGACCGTACCCCTAGCGGGGAGCATCCCGAGCACGACGCGATCGCCGCCGAGGACGTGCGCTTCTCTTACGTGCAAGGGCGTGAAGTCCTCCACGGTGTGGACCTGACCCTGGCCGTCGGCGAACGGATCGCGATGGTCGGGCCTTCCGGTGCGGGCAAGTCCACGCTCGGCCGGCTGCTGGCGGGGATTCACCCGCCCGGCTCCGGGCGGGTCACCGTCGGCGGGGTCGGGCTGACCGACCTGCCGCTCGGCGAGCTGCGCGGGCAGGTGGCCCTGGTGACGCAGGAACATCACGTGTTCGTGGGCAGCCTGCGGGACAACCTGGCGCTGGCGCTCGACCACGTCGCCGACGACTCCCGACTGCGCAGCGCACTCGAGGCCGTGGACGCGTGGAACTGGGTGCGGACGCTGCCGCAGGGTCTGGACACGAAGGTCGGCTCGGGCGGGTTGTCGTTGACCCCTGCGCAGGCACAGCAACTGGCACTGGCTCGCCTGGTGCTGGCCGACCCCCGGACGCTGGTGCTGGACGAGGCGACCTCGCTGATCGACCCGCGGGCGGCCCGGCACCTGGAGCGTTCGCTGGCCGCTGTGCTGCAAGGCCGAACGGTGGTGGCGATCGCGCACCGGCTGCACACCGCGCACGACGCGGACCGGGTCGCGGTGGTCGAGGACGGCCGGATCAGCGAGCTGGGTGCACACGAGGATCTGGTCGCCACCGGCGGCTCCTACGCCGCCCTCTGGGACTCCTGGCACGGCGACGGAGTTGCCGCCCACTGACCACCAGGGTGTGGTCACCTGCTGCCGGGTAGGAGTAGCGTCGCCGCTGAGGCGACGGAAGGACGGTAAGCATGGCACCAGCGAACCCGTGGACGAGGCGCACCTTTCTCGGTACCTCTGGACTTGCCCTGGCAGCGACGGCGCTGTCGAGTTGCTCCAGTGAGCCGGAGTCCCCGACCAGCAGCGGCGCAGCAGCCGCGGGGTCGCCGAGTCCGACGTTCTCCGAGCCTTCGACCAAACTATCGGGCACGCTGAAAATCCTGCTGTGGAGCCATTTCGTGCCGAGTCACGACGTGTGGTTCGACAAGATGGCCAAGGACTGGGGCGAGCAGGTCGGCGTCGACGTGCGAGTCGACCACATCAACGTGGCCGACGTGCCGCAGCAGATCGCATCGGAGATCCAGGCCGGCCAGGGCCACGACCTGATGCAGTACATCGCGTGCCTGTCCCAGTTCGAGCCCGGGGTGCTCGACCTCACCGACGTGACCGAGGAGGCCAACAACCGGTGGGGCGAGCAGCTGGCGATCTGCAAGGAGTCCAGCTTCAACCCCAACACCAACGTCTTCTACGCGTACGCGCCGGGCTGGGTCCCCGACCCGGGGAACTACCGGAAGTCGCTGTGGGACCCGGTGTCGATGGCCGATGGTCCGGCAACCTGGGATGACCTGCTGAACGGCGGGTCGCAGATCAAGAGCGACCAGGGAATCCAACTGGGCTTGGGCATGTCGCAGGAGATCGACTCCAACATGGTCGCCCACGCGCTGCTGTGGTCGTTCGGCGGATCGGTGCAGGACGAGAACGAGCAGGTCGTGCTCGACTCGCCCGAGACCGTCGCAGCGGTCGAGTTCATGACCAAGCTGTTCAAGGGCGCGATGACCCCCGAGGTGTTCTCCTGGAACGCCGCGTCGAACAACCAGGGCCTGATCGCGGGCAAGCTGAGCTACATCCTCAACTCCATCTCCGCCTACCGCACCGCCCAGGGAACCGACCCGGACGTGGCCAACGACGTGTTCTTCACCAAGGCGCTGGAGGGCCCGTCGACCGCGCTCGCCGCGCAGCACGTGCTCTACAACTGGGTGATCCCGAAGTACCCGACCAACACCGATGCGGCCAAGGAGTTCCTGCTGCACTACACGGCGAACTTCCCCTCGGCGACCTACGCCTCCCAGCTGTACGACTTCCCGGCGTGGACCGATCTCGTCCCCGAGCTGCCGAACTGGCTGAAGAAGGACCCGTTCGGCTCCAAGCCCGCCGACAAGCTCGCGTTCCTCGGCGGTGTCAAGGAGGCCGCCGAGTGGAGCGCGAGCATCGGGCACCCGGGTCCGTCCAGCCCTGCCATCGGCGAGATCATCGGCACCTACGTGATGCCGAACATGTACGCGCGCGCCGCGCGCGGGCAGATGACGCCCGAGCAGAGCGTGAAGCGGACAGCGCAAGAGGTGGAGAAGATCTTCGCCAAGTGGCGCAAGCGCGGACTCGTCGGCGGCTGACCGGAAGGAGACAGGGTTGTCGGTCACCGTCGAGGTACGCAACCTCACCAAGGTCTACCCTGGCGGCGATCGGCCCGCAGTGGACGCGGTCAGCCTGGGCACGGCGCAGGGCGAATACCTCGTGCTGCTTGGCCCTTCGGGGTGCGGCAAGACCACGCTGCTACGGACGATCGCCGGGCTGGAGCAGCCCACCAGCGGCGAAGTGCTGATCGACGGTGCGGTCGTCAACGGGCTACCGCCGCGGCTGCGCCAGATCGCGATGGTGTTCCAGAGCTACGCGCTGTACCCGCACAAGAGCGTGCTGGCCAACATCATGTTCCCCCTCAAGGCGGAGGGTGTGCCCAGGGCCGAGCGCGCCGACCGGGCCCGCCGGGCGGCGGAGCTGCTCGGCCTCGGCGAGCTGGTGGATCGCAAGCCGCGGCAACTGTCCGGCGGCGAGCGGCAGCGGGTGGCGCTCGCCCGGGCCATGGTCCGTGACCCCGGCGTATTCCTCCTGGACGAGCCGTTGTCCAATCTGGATGCGAAACTTCGGGCCAGCGCCCGTGAGGAGCTCAAGCAGTTCCAGGAACGGGTAGGCACCACGACCATCTACGTCACCCACGACCAATCGGAGGCGATGGGGCTGGGCGACCGGATCGCCGTGCTGAACAAGGGCACTGTGCGCCAGGTCGGTCCCCCGGCCGAGGTCTACGACCATCCGGCCGACACCTTCGTGGCCACCTTCATCGGCTCCCCGCCGATGAACCTGATCCGGCACGACAAGATCCTGGTCGGCTTCCGGCCGGAGCACCTGCTGCCGGTGGACCACATCCGGCACGAGGCCTTCCCGATGTCGTTCGCGATCGACCGGATCGAGTACCTGTCCGGTGACCGGCACGTCTACGGCACGGTGACCGGGGTCGGAGAGGACACCCGGGTGATCGCCCGGCTACCGGCGACGGTGCACGACGTGCTGTCCGCCGGTGACGTGGTCAAGTTCGGCGTACCCAGGGACCGGATGCGGTTCTTCGACGTGGACAGCGAGCTCGCCACCGAGCCGGTGCGGTTGGAGCCGACGCGTGGCTGAGCCCCAGGTCGCCGACCGCAGCATCACTGACACGAGTGGGAGCCGGACGCAGCCGCGGCTGAGCCTGGGCGACCGGGACGGCGTGCTCGCCTGGCTGTTCCTGGTGCCCACCGTGGTCTACATCATCGCCTTGGTGGCGGTGCCGTTCCTGCTGGCGATCGGGTTCGCGTTCAGCGACGTCACCACCGGCGACCCGTCGTTCGACTTCGTCGGCTTCGACAACTTCCGCAAGATCTTCGACGACCCGGTCTTCTGGCGGTCGCTGAAGAACACGCTGATCTTCACCGCGATCTCGATGGCGCTGATCGTGGTGTTCGGCAAGATCCTGGCCAACCTGCTGATCGCGGACTTCAAGGGCAAGTGGATCGTCCGGTTCCTGGTGCTGCTGCCCTGGACCACCCCGGTCGCGCTGTCGTCGGTGTCGTGGCTGTGGCTGCTGGACTCGATCTACAGCCCGATCGACTGGGTGTTGCGCCAGGCCGGGCTGATCGAGACCAACATGTACTGGCTCGGCCGGCCGGAGCTGGCGATGGGTTCTGTGATCGCGGTGCACACGTGGCGGCTGGTGCCACTGGCCGCGGTGATCATGATGGTCGGACTGTTGTCGATTCCCAAGGACATCCAGGAGGCGGCCCGGGTCGACGGCGCGGGCTACTGGCGGCGGATGTTCGAGATCACGATCCCGATGACCGCACCGCTGATCGCGGTGGCGGCGCTGTTCGGCGCCATCTTCACGTTCACCGACATGGCGGTGGTCTACATCCTCACCCGCGGCGGACCGACGAACTCGACGCAGGTGCTGGCCAGCTGGTCGTACCTGCGCGGCATCGGCGGCGGCGACATCGGGCAGGGCGCTGCGATCGCCCTGTTCCTCTTCCCGCTGCTGCTCGCCGCCGCGGTGCTTATCCTGCGGGCGGTACGCCGGATGGAGACCATCTGATGTCGGCGCCGACCGGGCTCTCCGCACCGGTGGCCGACCGGACGGCGGCCACCGATCGGCTGCGGCACCGGATGGGACGACGACACGTGTACGGCCGGATCGGCGTGTACGTGCTGGCGATCCTGGCGGCGCTGATCTGCGGCGGGCCGTTCCTGTGGAGCGCCGTCACGTCGATGAAGCTGAACGCGGACCTCTACAACGCGTCGAACAACCCCTTCATCTTCAACAAGCCGCCCACGATGGACCACATCACGTTCCTGTTCACCCAGACGGACTTCCCCACGTTCATCTGGAACAGCCTGTGGGTGGGCATCCTGGTCGTCGTGATCACGCTGGTGCTCGGGGTGCCGGCCGCGTACTCGATCGCGCGGATGGACTTCCGCTGGGCGACCCCGATGGGCATCGCGATCTTCTTCGTCTACCTGATCCCCCCGAGTCTGTTGTTCCTGTCGCTGACCAGGATGGTGGTCTGGCTCGGGCTGCAGGACTCCACCTGGTCGCTGGTGGTCGTCTATCCGACGATCAGCATCCCGGTGTCGATCTGGCTGTTGATCGGCTTCCTCAAGGCGATCCCGAAGGACATCGAGGAACAGGCCATGGTGGACGGCTACAGCCGGGTCGGCGCTCTGGTGCGGACCGTGTTGCCGCTGCTGTTCCCCGGCATGGTGGCGGTGGTGGTGTTCGCGTTCACTCTGACCGCGAGCGAGTTCATCTACGCGTTGTCGTTCATCTCCCCGACCAGCGGAAAGCCGATCAGCACCGGCGTGCCCACGGAGCTGATCCGCGGCGACGTGTACTTCTGGCAGTCCCTGCAGGCCGCGTCGGTGATCGTCGCGGTGCCGATCGCCTTCGTGTTCAACCTGTTCCTGTCCCGGTTCATCTCCGGGTTCACCGCCGGCGCGGTCAAGGGCTGAGCCCGCGGTTTCGCCACCGGGCTCATCCCA
>CAZNCE010000019.1:16877-30671 GCA_964571285.1 uncultured Nocardioidaceae bacterium
CCACCGGGCTCATCCCAGCGGGCTCACTCCAGTGGGGTCACTCCCACTCGATCGTGCCCGGGGGCTTGCTGGTGATATCCACGACCACCCGGTTGATCTCCCGCACCTCGTTGGTGATCCGGGTGGAGATCTGCTCCAGGGTGTCGTAGGGCAACCGTGCCCAGTCGGCGGTCATCGCGTCCTCGGAGGTCACCGGACGCAGCACCACCGGATGGCCGTACGTACGCCCGTCGCCCTGCACGCCGACCGAGCGGACGTCGGCCAGCAGCACCACCGGGAACTGCCACACGTCGCGGTCCAGGCCGGCCCGGGTGATCTCCTCCCGGGCGATGGCGTCCGCCTCGCGCAGGATGTCGAGACGTTCCCGAGTGACATCGCCGATGATGCGGATCGCCAGGCCCGGGCCCGGGAACGGGTGCCGCCACACGATCTCCGGCGGCAGCCCGAGCTGTTCACCGACCCGGCGCACCTCGTCCTTGAACAACGCCCGCAGCGGCTCCACCAGCGTGAACGTCAGGTCCTCCGGCAGCCCGCCCACGTTGTGGTGGCTCTTGATGTTCGCCGCACCCTCCCCGCCGCCGCTCTCCACGACGTCGGGATACAGCGTGCCCTGCACCAGGAACTGCACCGGCTCGCCGTGCGCGCCGGCCTCCGCGACCACCTCGCGCTCGGCAGCCTCGAAGACCCGGATGAACTCGCGACCGATCACCTTCCGCTTCTGCTCCGGGTCGTGCACGCCCTTGAGCGCGTCGAGGAACCGGTCCGCGGCGTCCACCACCTTCAGCTGGACACCGGTGGCGGCGACGTAGTCTCGCTCCACCTGCTCGGCCTCATCCTTGCGGAGCAGGCCGTGGTCCACGAACACGCAGGTCAGCCGGTCGCCGATCGCGCGTTGCACCAACGCCGCCGCAACGGCCGAGTCGACGCCCCCGGACAGACCGCAGATGGCCCGCTTGTCCCCCACCCGTTCGCGGATCTGCTCGACCGACTCCTCCACGATGTTGACCATGGTCCAGGTCGGCCGGCACCCGGCGATGTCGTAGAGGAAGTGCTCGAGCACCTGCTGGCCGTGCTCGGTGTGCATCACCTCCGGGTGCCACTGCACTCCGGCCAGCCCGCGACCCACGTCCTCGAACGCCGCCACCGTGGCGCCGGCGGAGCCGGCCAGCGCACGGAACCCGGGCGGGGCCGAGCTGACCGCATCGCCGTGGCTCATCCACACCCGGTGCCGGGCGGGCAGACCGGCCAGCAGGGTGCCGGGATCGTCGACCACCAGGGCGGTGCGGCCGAACTCGGACAGGCCCGTGCGTTGCACGTCCCCACCCAGCGCCTGTGCCATCGCCTGGAAGCCGTAGCAGATGCCGAACACGGGCACCCCGGCCTCGAACACGGCCGGGCCGACGTGCGGGGCCTCCGGCGCGTACACCGAGCTGGGGCCCCCGGACAGGATGATCGCCGCGGGCCTGCGCTCCAGCATCTCCTCGACCGGCATGGTGTGCGGCACGATCTCGGAGTACACCCGGGCCTCTCGTACCCGCCGGGCGATCAACTGCGCGTACTGGGCGCCGAAGTCGACGACGAGCACGAGATCATGGAGCTCCATTGCCCGGATTCTAGGGCCAGCCCAGCGATCAGCGACGCAGCACCTGCTCCACCGCGTCCCGGGTCCGGTCCACGATCGAGGCGATCGGTCCGACCATGGCGTTCACGATCATCGACTCGCCGGCCGACGGATGCGGCCGGGTCGGGGCGACGGCCTCGACCGCCCGCACCGCCGTGGCCATCCGGGCCAGCATGGCCGGATCGTTCGCGCGCTGCAGCAGCGGGAACTCCTCGCGCTCCTCGGCCTCCGCATGCGCCAGTACGTCCGCGCGGAGCCGGTCGAACGTGACGTCGAAGTCAGGGTCGCCCACGCTCATCCGGTCCAGCCGCGCCAGCGTCTGCTTGGCCGCGTGCTCCTCGCCCAGCCGGGCGTCGACGATCGCGTTGCCACCCTCGGCCATCCGCGCCCGCGGGTGGGTGATCAGCTCCTCGGCGGTCTCGTGTGCGGCGAGGAGAGTGCGCAGGTCGTTGAACAGCGTTTGCTTGGTCGACGCGTCCGGCGCGTCGGTCACCGCCTGGAACATGGCCTTGATCCGCTGGTGCTGGCTGGTGAGCAGCTGGACGACGTCCGGTTCGGATCCGTGGTTGCTCATTGGGTTGCTCCCGTGGCCGAGGCTGTCCGTGCGCCGGAGGTACCCCATTCTCCGCCGCTTCGAACCCGCGCGCGCGGGCCGGGGGGTTCGAAGCGGCCGTGGGCTCCGGGGTCAGCCGTTGCCGCCGGTCCGGATCACCGACGGCGACCAGGCCTGTTTGATCAGCAGCCTGGGCTGACCCGACCCATCCGCCGGCACCGAGTAGACATCGGTCGTTGCGGCCTGGTCTCCGGTGCGCGGGAGCCCGTACAGCACGTGCTCGTCGTCCAGCCACTCCACCTGGTCGTCGACGCTGCGCTGCTCGGCCAGCAGGGTCTCCTTGCCGCTGGCCAGGTCCAGCGACGCCAGCCGCCACTGCCCGGTCGGCAGGTCGAGCCGCTTCTTGTACACCAGCCGGGTGCCGTCCGGGGACAGCGACGGGCATTCCGCGTCCTCCCGCAGCGTGGTCACGGTGTGGTTGCGCACGTTGCCCCGCACCAGCCAGGTGTGCCCGCCCCACGCGACCGTGGCGTAGAACAGGTTGTCGTCCTTGGCGAACGTGACGCCCCAGAAGTTCCGGTCGATCGGGTGGATCGACTTGCCCCGATGGATCAGCCGGTACTTCTCCAGATCGACGCTGTGGTCGCCGGCGAGGTCGGTGATCACGGTGCGGGTGGAGAAGTTGGTCCCGGCGTACGAGTCACCGCTGACGAAGCTGGTGGAGGCGGCCAGCCGACCGTCGGCGGACAGCCGGGCGCGGCTCGGGATGCCTGCCAGCGGCAGGTCGATCTGCTCGTCGCCGCGCGTCACCTCGGCCCGGTACGTGGTCACCATGCCGCGGCTGGCGGACAGACACAGGGTCTCCGCCGAGGTGGCGTAGACCCGCTCACAGGCCTGCGACGAGATCGCCCGCGGGCCGCCGGGGTCGTCCAGCGCCACGGCGGCGACCTTGCCGTAGTCGTCGCCCAGACCGGTATGGCGGAATACGATCCGCGGCTCGCCCGCGAACTCGTCCTTGGCCACGGTCGCCGCGGTCGGCGCGGCGCGAACCACGGCGGCCTGCCGCTCCCGGGACATCAGCACGTAGGCCGTGGAGATGCCGACCGCGAGGACGCACACGACCACGAACGTGATCGCGCGGACGCGACGGCTCATCAGTCGCCCTCGCCCCGCCCGGCCGACCGACGTGCCGGGCCCCGGGCGCTCATCGCGCACCCGCCGCCACGGGCCGCTGCACGCCGCGCAGCAGCAGACCGGCGACCGGGATCGCCACCGCGAGGCCGCACACGACCACCAGCAGCGCGGTGTGCAGCCCGGCGAGCGTCCACAGCAGCCCGAAGCCCAGCGAGGCGATGAACCGAGCCCCGGCCACCACGGTCTGGGTGGTGGCGATCCCGCTCGCCCGCACCGACGGCTGCACCAGGTGCCCGGTCATCGCCGCCAGCACGCCGTCGGTGGCGGCGTAGTAGACCCCGAGCAGCAGCAGGCAGGCCACGGTCGCCTGGGTCCCGGAGAGCACCCCGGCAGCGCAGGCGTACGCGGCCAGCAGCGCCACGTGCCCACTGACGAACACCCGCGCCCGGCCGATCCGGTCCGACAGCCTCCCGAGCGGCACCGCGAGCGCCAGGTAGGCGAAGTTCGTGCCTACGTAGAGCAGCGGGAAGTAGGTCGCCGCGAAGCCGTCGGTGTCGAACAGGGTCAGGTAGACGAAGCCGTCGCCGATGGTGAGCACGCCGAGCAGCCCGGCGGCGGTGACCAGCCGCCCGAACCGCCGGTTGGCCAGCATCCGCAGCGACGGCCGGGGCAGCACCTGCGACGCCGTGTCGCCAGCGTGGCCAGCGTTTCCCGTATCGGCAGCGTCGGCGGTCGCGGTGGCCGGTCCGTCGTGGCGCCGGCCGATCCGCCGTGGCCGGAGGTCGGGGACGAACAAGAACAGCACCGCAAGCCCCACCATGGCCGCGGCGAACGACACCACGAACACCGACGTGTAGTCGCCGGGGACGGCCCACAGGATCGCGAACGCCAGCAGCGGGCCGATCAGCGCGCCGGTGGTGTCCAGCGCGCGGTGCACCCCGAAGGAGCGGCCGAGCGACTCCGGCCGGCTGGCGGTGGTGATCAGCGCGTCCCGGGGCCCGGTGCGCAGTCCCTTGCCGAGCCGGTCGACGGTGACCACCGTGGTGACGGCGGCGATTCCGTGTGCGGGGATCAGCGCCAGCCGGCTGACCGCGGACAGCGCGTACCCGCCGAACGCCACCCACTTGGGATGGTCACCGCGGTCGGCGAGCCAGCCGCCGAGGATGCGGACCAGCGCGCTGACCCCCTGGTAGAGCCCGTCGATGAAGCCGTACGCCAGCGGGGTCAGGCCGAGCACTGCGGTCAGGTACAGCGGCAGCACCGCCGACACCGACTCCGACGAGATGTCGGTGACCATGCTGACCACACCGAGCAGCAGCACCGTCCCGGCCACCGGCCGGCGTCGACCGCCGTCGCCAGCCGCCTCAGCCGCCGGCACGGGTGTCTGGACAGGCCCCGAACGCTCGGTCAGGTACACGGTCCCCCCTCTGCACAAGCCCTTCGTCACTGTAGGGTCGTGCGGCGCCCGGGCGGGGCGGAATGCCCGAAGTGAGGGGTGTCGGCGCTACCTGCGGTCGGTGTGCCGGTCCAGCGCCCTGGTCCAGGCCCGCTGCCCCGACGCACCCGTCGAGCGGTCCTCCGCCAGCGCTCGCTGCTGATCCTGCGGCTGGGCCTGCTGTTGGGCCTTGGGCGCGGGGGCCACCCGGTACTGCCAGCTGGCGGTGTCGGCTCCGGCGGGCGCGGTCCGCTCGAGATACCGGGCCATCTCCTGGAACAGCTCCGCGGTGGAGTACGGGCTCCAGCAGTGCGGCTGGTTGTTGCCGTACAGGATGGTGGCGTCCGGACGCGGGTCGCTGAGCTGGTTCAGCGCGACCTCGAGCTGCTCGACGGCATTGTTCAGGTAGAACGTGTCGTCGTCACCGACGTAGATGTGGATCTTGCCGGCCAGCTTCGGTCCCAGCGTGTCCCAGTTGTCCACCAGCACCCGGCGCAGGTCGAAGGCCGCCCACTGCTCGGCAACCGCGTGGTTGATCTTCCCGGTCTTCTTGTTCCACACCCGGGCGGGGTAGCCGTTGGCCGCCTGCGGGGAGAACACCGCTTCCCAGATGTCCCATTGGCCGCCCGACCGGCCCTTGGTGCCGGTGGCCAGCTCCAGATGGTTCTCGTCGGGGGTGGTCCAGATGACGTCGCCGTCGACCCGCCGCGCGGACGGCCGGGCGACCTTGTCCCACTCGTAGATCTGGAAGTAGGCGTTGTCGTCGTCGTACACGTCGACCAACTGGTGGGAGCGGAAGTCCACCGAGTCGGGGCAGGACGAGAACGTCCCGCCGAACTGATCGGGATAGAAGATCTGCTGGGCCAGCGACTCCCAGCCGCCGGTGGAGCCGCCGGACTGCAGCTTGGCCCAGGGCTCGCGGATCATCCGGAACTCGTTCTCCAGGTACGGCATCAGCTCCTGGGTGATGGCGTCGCCGTACGGTCCGAGGTTCGCGCTGTTCACCGCGTACGAGTCGTCGTAGAAGGGGTTCTCGTGCCGCAGCGTCACGGAGATGAACCGTGGTGCGTTCTGCGAGACCCACCACTGTGAGAAGTCGTTGGACAGGTCCTCGCGGAAACCGTGCACGCCGCCCCCGGGGAAGTGGCCCTGGTTGTACTCGACCGGGTAGCGCACGTGCTGGTTCTGCGGGTCGTCGTAGCCGGCGGGCAGCAGCACGTTGGCGCCGATGTACATCGGGTGGCCCCAGAACGCGCTGAGCAGCTCGCTCTTGATCTTCACGTGCCGCAGGTGCTTGGTGTCGGGGTAGTTGCCCTGCTGGCAGGTGCCGCCGTCCGGCACCGGGGTGGGCGGCTCGATCTCGTGCGCCAGCTCCAACTGGATCGGGTCGCTGGACCCGGGGCCGATGTGCACCCGCTGGGGGTCGCTGTACAGGTTGCCGGTCGAGTCGAACACGTCGTGGCCGTCGCCGCAGGGCAGGTGCAGCTTCACCGTCGATCCGTCGGAGCGGTGGAAGGTGGTGTAGACGTTCATGAACCCCTGCACCCAGTAGTCACCCTCGGGCAGTCTCCTCAGCTTGGTGAGCGGGTATCCGTACACCCCGCGGCCGTCGGCGACGGTCACCGTGTCGCCGTCTTGTAGTCCGTTCACGTTCTTGCCCCAGAACGGCGTGCCGCCGGGGATGCCGATCTGGAACCGCGGCTCGGGATCCTCGGCGGTGGACACGATCGCGTAGACCCGGCCGTCCGGCGGCGTCGGCACGCCGTCGGCGAACGAGATCTCGAAGGTGGGACCGCCCTCAGCGGCCGCTCGGTCCGGTGCTCGCTGTTGGTCGCCGACCGGGCCTTGGACCGCGAAGGCGACCAAGGCCCCCAGTGATGCGACTGCCGCTACTGCCGACCGGATCTGCGTCATCGAGCTTCTCCGTCCTCTTGGGCCGAGCCACCTCGCCGCATGCTAGGCCCGGGTTGTTTTCCCGACCAGTCCTATTTCGTCCCGCCGGCACGCCCAGGGCTCCGCCGTCGTGAACGGCAGCCTGGGATCAGCCGGTCGCACACGTCAGCGAGAGCCGGAACCGGTGACCGTCGTCCAACCGGCCGGTGAGCTGCCCGGACACCTGCTGCCTTCGCACCCGCAGGCTGCCGTCGGCCTCGGTCACGGCGAGCTTCTCGCCGTCGACGGTGAGCTCCAGATCCGAGACCTCGGACAGCAGGCCGGGGGCCTCGCGGGGGCCCATCAACAGCCCGAGGTAGGAGCCGGTTGCGGCCTTCGGATCGGAGTAGTTCGTGCCCACGTTCACGATCACGAACTGCCCACGGTCCTGGCACTCGCCGCCGCTGATCCGCACGGTCCGCTGCGGCAGCCTCACCTTCACCCGGGCCTCGCCGCAGTAGCGCACCACCTGGCTGCCGTCCGATCGGTTCTGGATGCCGCAGGGCAGCACCTGTTCCGCCTCCGGCTGGGTGGCGCCCGAGTCGGCGCTCGACGCCGGTCCGGACGGCGCCGGGGTCGCCTTCCCGGCGGGCTGCACGCCGGACGTCGTCGGCGAGTCCTCGACCGGGTCGGACGCCCCGCCGGAGCAGCCGGCGACCAGCACGATCACGGCCGAGAGCCACAGGCCTGTCCGCAACCGCACCGACCCGGACTCGCCTAGCTCTGCGCCGCGTCGTAGACCGGGCGGATGATGTCCACCCCACGCCGACCGTCGGCCACGAACATCACGTCACCATGCCAGTACGGCGCCCAGGCGGACGCACCGTCCGCGCGGTAGTAGGCGATCTGCTCGGGATTGGCCGGGTCGCTGACGTCGATGAACCGGACCCCGTTGCCGTAGAACGCCTGTGCGACCACGCCGTCGCGGAGCTCGAAGTAGTGCGCCGAGCAGCCGGTGTCGGGCAGCGTGCCCTCCTTGCCGGCCGGAGTCCACTCCCCGACGATGTCCAGCCGGAACGGGTCCTCCGGAGTCGAGTGCCACGCCTGGCCCTGGTCGCTGTCGCCGAGCGACACCGCGACCAGCCGTCCGTCGGTCGCGCACTCGCTGCTGAAGTTCTCGATCGTCACCAGGGCGACGTCGCCTGCCGGGTGGCCGCCGATCGAGCCGGTCGGGCGCAGCGAGTTGTGCGCGAACGCGCCGCCGGGGAAGCCGACATCGGGTTCCTGGATGAATTTTCCGCCGGCGTAGGGCACCGGGTTGTTGGCGGTGGCCCGGCGCTTCTTGCCCTGCACCGGGTCGAAGTGCCGGCCCTCGGTCCAGTAGCCGCGGATGCCGCCCTGACCGGAGACCCAGGCGACGCCCGCCTCGTCCACCTGCACGTCGTGGGCGTAGGCGGTGACACCGTCGTCCCGCTTCAAGTCCACCGGGCGGTGGTGGACGATCGGCCGGTTGGGACGCCGGATGTCGGTGACGTAGATCGGGCGGCCGGTCCACTCCTCCGGCATCCAGTCGGCGGGCATCGGGCCGCCGGTCCACAAGAAGTCGCAGTCGTTGACACAGGTGGTGGTGTGCCCGGCCGGCACCTTCGCGAAGCTGAGGATCTCCAGCTTGTGCGGCTTCTTGGCCGACACGATGTAGACCCCGGACTCGCCGGTGGTCTGGTCTTGCCCGAAGGCGCGCGGGTCCCTGGACAAGAAGACCAGCTTGCGGTTCGGGTCGACGTCCATGTCCTCGTTCTCCCAGAACCCGGGCATGTCGAGGGAGTCCAGCAGCACCGGGTTCTCCGGGTCGGAGATGTCGTACGACTTGAGCCCGAATCGGCCGGTGACGAACATGACCGACCGGTTCTTGTACTCGATGAAGTTGATCGCGGTGGCGCCCACCGCCTCCGGCAGCTGGCCGATGAACTCGACGTCCTTGAAGGCCCCGGTGGGCTCGTCGCGGACGACGTCGCCGGCGCGGACCGGCTGCCACTTGCCGGCTGCCACGTGCAGGGCGTCGCCGTCGTGCTCGCCGTCGCTGCACGCCCACGCGGCGGCCGACGAGGACAGCGCCAGCCCGATACCGGCGGCGACGGCGACCAATGATCGGGGTCCTGCGAATCGAGGCCTGCGCATGAGGCGGGCTCCTTCGTGATGTGGTCAGATGAGCCGAGGTGTCAGGTCTTGGAACCCTAGTTACTCATTACTCCGACCGTCAACAGTCGGTTCGCGCGTTAATACGCCGCGTGAGCGGGTGCGTCTGCCGGCACCGCCGGGTGGCGGGGGTGCACCGGATCCAGCCGCCGGTACGGCGAGCCGAGCGGCGGCCGGGGGTCGACCTCGCCACGGTTGGGCCAGTGCGCCATCGCCCGCTCCGCCTGCGCGGTGATGGTCAGCGACGGGTTCACGCCGAGGTTGGCCGAGACCGCGGCGCCGTCCACGACATGCAGCCCCGGATGGCCGTACACCCGCTGCCAGCCGTCCACGACGCCGGTGGCGGGTGAGTCCCCGATCGTGCAGCCGCCGATGATGTGGGCGGTCATCGGGTGCCGGAACGGCTCCCCGATGGTCGAGCCCGGCGTGCCGTCCATGACCCGCGCCAGCCGGGTGGCGACGTCGTGGCCGACCGGCAGCCAGTCCGGGTTCGGCCGGCCGTGCCCCTGCCGCGAGCTCAGCACCCGCCGGCCGGTGAGCCGGCTGCGCCGGGTGTAGGTGGTGATCGAGTTGTCCACGGTCTGCATCACCAGCGCGATCACGGTGCGCTCGGACCAGTGCCGGAAGTCGTACAGCCCGGGCAGGTCGGTGCGCCGCCGCCACAGCTGCCGCAGCCAGGCCACCGGGTTCGGTCCGCGGTCGCCTGCGTTGTCCACCAGCACCGTGGTCAGCAGCGACATCGCGTTCGAGCCGTGCCCGTAGCGCACCGGCTCCACGTGGGTGTGCTCGTCGGGATGGAACGACGACGTGATCGCGACCCCGCGGCTGTAGTCGACGTCGCGGCCGCGCGCGACCGAGCCGAGCAGCGACTCGGAGTTGGTCCGGGTGAGCACGCCGAGCCGGTCCGACAGCTGCGGCAGCAGCTGTTCGTCGCGCATCCGGTGCAGCAGCCGCTGGGTGCCCAACGCCCCCGCCGCCAGCACCACCTGCTCGGCGGAGAAGACCCGGAGCCCACGGCGCCGGTCGGTACGGCGGGTGTGCACCAGGTAGCCGCCGCCGGGCCGGGGCCGGATGGTCAGCACGGTGGTCAGCGGGTGCACGACGGCGCCCGCCTGCTCCGCCAGGTAGAGGTAGTTCTTCGGCAGCGTGTTCTTCGCGTTGTGCCGGCAGCCGCTCATGCACTCGCCGCAGTCCAGGCACCCGGCTCGCGCCGGTCCGGCGCCGCCGAAGTACGGGTCGGGGACGGTCCGGCCGGGCTCGCCGAGGAACACGCCGACCGGGGTGGGGACGAAGGTGTGCCCGACACCGAGCTGGTCGGCGACCCGACGCATCACCACGTCGGCCGGGGAGGTCTTCGGATACCTCGACACGCCGAGCATCCGGCCGGCCAGCGCGTAGTACGGACGGAGCTCGTCGCGCCAGTCGGTGACCACCGACCAGGACGGGTCGTCGAAGAACTCCGGCGGCGGCTCGTACAGCGTGTTCGCGTACACCAGCGAACCACCCCCGACGCCGGCGCCGGACAGGATCAGGCAGTTGTCCAGCAGGTCGATGCGCTGGATGCCCAGGCAACCCAGCCGCGGCGCGAACAGGAAACGCCGTAGATCCCATGACGTCGTGGCGAAGTCGTGGTCGTCGAACCGGGCGCCGGCCTCGAGCACCCCGACGCGGTAGCCCTTCTCGGTCAGGCGCAGGGCGGCAACACTGCCGCCGAAGCCGGACCCGACGACCAGGACGTCGTAGTCGAAGCTCATGGCCGCCGGGTGCGGCGCAGCACCCGCAGGAAGCCGGTCATCACCCGCGCGTAGGAGTCGGCGGACAGCCCCGGCAGCGCTGACACCGCGAGCAGTCGCTGGGCGGCCACGGTCTGCGTCTCGGTGAACCGGAGCAGCCCCTCGGCCCCCTGCCGACGACCGAGTCCGGACTGGCCCATCCCGCCCATCGGCCCGGACAGGCTGCCGAACGACGCGGCGTACCCCTCGTTGACGTTCACCGTGCCGCACCTGATCCGCGCGGCCAACGCGCGGCCGCGGCGCACGTCGCGCGTACAGATGCTGGCGTTCAGGCCGAAGGGCCCCGCGTTCGCCCGGTCGACGGCGTCCGCCTCGTCCACGAACCGGTAGACCGACACGACGGGGCCGAACGTCTCCTCGCCGAAGCAGGCCATTCGCGGCGTGACCCCCGTCAGGATCGTCGGCTGGTAGAACAGCGGACCGATGTCGGGGCGGGTGCGGCCGCCGGTGAGCACGCGGGCCCCCTTGGCGACGGCGTCGTCGACGTGCGCGGCGGTCTTGTGCAGCTGCTGCTCGGACACCAGGGAGCCCACGTCGCCGGTGAAGTCCATCGCAGCGGACAGTCGCAGCGCCCGGGTACGCCGCACGAAGCGCTCCACGAACCGGTCGAACACGGGGTCGGCGACCAGCAGCCGCTCGGTGGCCACGCACAGCTGGCCGGCGGACGAGAAGCAGGACCGGACCGCAGTATCGGCCGCCCGGTCCACGTCGGCGTCATGCAGGACCAGCATCGGGTTCTTGCCGCCGAGCTCCAGCGAGCAGCCGATCAGCCGGTCGGCGCACCGGCCGGCGATCAGCCGGCCGGTGGCGGTCGAGCCGGTGAAGCAGACGTAGTCGGCCTGGTCCACGATCGCGGCCCCGATCACCGGCCCCGGCCCGTGCACGACCTGCCACAACCCTTCCGGGAGCCCGGCCTCGGTGAGCAGGTCGACCGCGGCCAGGGCGCTGAGCATGGTTTGCGAGTCGGGCTTGGCGACCACCCCGTTGCCGGCGGCCAGCGCGGCCAGCCCGTCGGACACCGCCATGGTCAGCGGATAGTTCCACGGCGAGATGATCCCCACCACGCCCTTGGGACGGCGCGCGACGTCCACCCTGGTCAGCACCGGGAAGATGCCCCCGTGCCGGCTCGTCGACAGCGTGCCGGCCAGCGTGCGGGCGTAGTAGCGGGCGGTCAGCGCGACGTGTCCGATCTCCTCGAACGCGTGCTTGCGGGACTTGCCGGACTCGACCTGGATCAGGTCCAGCAACTCCGCCTGGCGCTCCAGCACCAGGTCGTGGAACCGCAGCAGGATACGGCTGCGCTCGGCCGCCGACGTGTGCGCCCAGTGCCGCTGCACCACGCGGGCGGTGCCGAACGCGGTCGCCACGTCCGCCGGGGTGGACAGCGGCAGCGGCGCCACCGGCCGCCCGGTGAACGGGGCGTAAGCGGCCTCCACGTCCCCGGAGGTGGCCACCAGGTTGTGGGACAGCTCTCGGGCCAGCGCGGGCTCCACGGCGTACGAGCCCGCGGGCTGGACCTCGGGGTCGAGCGGGCCCGCGCTCGGCTGAGCGGTCATGTCCTCGAGCCTAACCGGGCTACTGGACCACGACCTCGACCCGCTGGAACTCCTTGAGCTCGGTATAGCCGGTGGTGGCCAGCGCCCGGCGCAGCGCCCCGATCATGTTCATGGTCCCGTCGGCCACCCGGGACGGGCCGAACAGGATCTCCTCCATCGTGCCCACGGTGGGCAGCTTGACCCGCTCACCACGGGGCAGTTGCGCATGCCAGGCCTCGGCGCCCCAGTGGAACCCGCGCCCGGGTGCGTCGCTGGACCGCGCCAGCGGGGACCCCATCATCACGGCGTCGGCGCCGCACGCGATCGCCTTGGTCAGATCGCCGCTGCGGCCTACCGAGCCGTCGGCGATCACGTGGACGTACCGGCCGCCGGACTCGTCCAGGTAGTCCCGCCGGGCGGCCGCCACGTCGGCCACCGCCGACGCCATGGGCACGGCGACGCCGAGCACGGTCCGGGTGGTGTGCGCGGCGCCGCCGCCGAACCCGACCAGCACACCGGCCGCGCCGGTACGCATCAGGTGCAGCGCGGCCTGGTGGGTGGCGCACCCACCCACCACCACCGGCACGTCGAGCTCGTAGATGAACTCCTTGAGGTTCAGCGGCTCCGCTTGGCTCGACACGTGCTCCGCCGAAACCGTGGTGCCCCGGATCACGAACAGGTCGACGCCGGCGTCCACCACGACCTTGGCGAACTGCTTCGTGCGCTGCGGCGAGAGGGCTCCGGCCACGGTCACCCCGGCACGGCGGACATGGTGCAGCCGCTCGGTGATCAGCTCCGCCTTGATCGGCTCGGAGTAGATCTGCTGCATCCGGGCGGTCGCCTCGGCCCCCTCCAGGCCGGCGACCTCCTCCAGCAGCGGGGCCGGGTCCTCGTATCTGGTCCACAGGCCTTCGAGATCGAGGACGCCCAGGCCGCCGAAGCGCCCGAAGGTGACCGCGGTGTCCGGAGACATCACGCTGTCCATCGGAGCCGCGAGCACCGGGATCTCGAAGCGGTAGGCGTCGATCTGCCAGTGCACCGACACCTCCTCCGGGTCACGGGTGCGCCGGCTGGGCACGATCGCCACGTCGTCGAAGGAGTAGGCGCGCCGGCCACGTTTGGCCCGGCCGATCTCGATCTCCATGGGTCCTCGGTCTCGGTTGACGGCAGCGGTCGGGCACCAGAGTACGGGTCGACCACGGGGCAGCGCCGACCGAGCGGGCGGCGGGGAGCGCCGGGCGGGTGTCCGTCAGCGGGAGGTGTAGTTGGGCGCCTCGAGCGTCATCTGGATGTCGTGCGGGTGGCTCTCGCGCAGCCCCGCCGCCGTGATCCGCAGGAACTGGCCCTGCTGCTGCAAGTCCGGGATGGTGCGGACGCCCACGTAGAACATGGACTGGTGCAGCCCGCCGACCAGTTGGTGCGCGACCGCCGCGAGCGGGCCGCGGTAGGGCACCCGCCCTTCCACGCCCTCGGGCACGAGCTCGTCGTCGCGGGCCACGTCGGCCTGGAAGTAGCGGTCCTTGGAGAACGAGGTCCGGCCCCGGGAGGCCATCGCTCCGAGCGAGCCCATGCCGCGGTAGCGCTTGTACTGCTTGCCGTTGACGAACACCAGGTCACCGGGGCTCTCGTCGCAGCCGGCCAGCAGGGACCCGATC